>NZ_DASXHN010000084.1:0-11472 GCF_036488505.1 Paraburkholderia sp.
GATCGCCGAAGCCCGGAGCCTTGACAGCAACCGTCTTCAGAATGCCGCGGATGTTGTTCACAACCAGCGTAGCCAGCGCTTCGCCTTCGACGTCTTCTGCGATGATCAGCAGCGGACGGCCAGCCTTGGCGACTTGTTCCAGAACCGGGAGGAGGTCACGAATGTTCGACACCTTCTTGTCGTGCAGCAGCACGAACGGGTTGTCGAGCACAGCAACTTGCTTGTCCGGATTGTTGATGAAGTACGGCGACAAGTAGCCGCGGTCGAACTGCATGCCTTCAACCACGTCCAGCTCGTCTTGAAGCGACTTGCCGTCTTCAACGGTGATGACGCCTTCCTTGCCGACCTTGTCCATTGCTTCAGCGATACGGTCGCCGATCGACGAGTCGCTGTTCGCCGAGATCGCGCCGACTTGAGCGATTTCCTTGTTGGTCGTGCACGGCTTGCTGATCTTGCGCAGTTCTTCGATAGCTGCAGTCACAGCCTTGTCGATACCGCGCTTCAGGTCCATCGGGTTCATGCCCGATGCGACGTACTTCATGCCTTCGCGAACGATGGACTGGGCCAGGACCGTTGCGGTCGTGGTGCCGTCACCTGCGTTGTCGCTGGTCTTGGAAGCCACTTCCTTGACCATTTGCGCGCCCATGTTCTGGAGCTTGTCTTTCAGTTCGATCTCTTTCGCGACCGAAACACCATCCTTCGTGACCGTCGGGCCGCCGAAGCTGCGTTCCAGGACAACGTTGCGGCCCTTCGGACCCAGCGTGACTTTCACAGCGTTCGCGAGAATGTTCACGCCTTCGACCATCTTGGCACGGGCGGAATCACCGAATACGACGTCTTTAGCTGCCATCTTCTAACTCCTTGAATTCTTGAGAGATAACCGGGGAAGTAGCGGAGTTGCGCTTACTTTTGCACCACGGCCATGATGTCTTCTTCGCGCATTACGAGCAGTTCGTTGCCGTCGACCTTGACGGTCTGGCCTGCGTATTTGCCGAACAGGACGCGGTCGCCCACCTTCACGTCGAGCGCAATGGCCGCACCCTTGTCGTCACGCTTGCCCGGGCCGACTGCGAGGATTTCACCCTGATCCGGCTTTTCTGCCGCGGCTTCCGGGATGACGATGCCCGACGCGGTCTTGGTTTCCTGATCCAGACGCTTGACGATCACGCGATCATGCAAAGGACGAAGGTTCATACATACTCCTCTCTGATTGAGACTAAGAACGCTGAGAAAATCCGGCTGGCTGGCCAGCCGGCGATGTTGTTAGCACTCTCGTGCAGCGAGTGCTAATTATATGGATGGGTGGTGACAAATTCAAGAAGTGACGGATGGCGACGCAACTATCGAAATTCGCGCCGACGTTGCGCGCTGTTCGCTTCAAGTTCGGACTCCCCCACTGCGCTTGTTGCCGCAATGGCGGTACGAAAACTTGTGCTTGGACAACCACTTACGGGCGAATGTCGCTGACTCGCCCGGTCGAGCGCGCAACCCGATCAACGCTGCCGTTTTTCGCGGTATCGGGTCTTCGCGTTTGAGGTTCGCGGCTTCTAGGGAAAACCCTAAGCCATCGACGCGGCGCAGAAAACAGTCGTACATCTGCATAAGTTCCGCCGCGATTGCCGCTTGCAGTTCAACTTTCGTCAGGCGCGGCCACGAGCGCCGAATTCACCATTGGAAACCGGCTTGCGTGCCGCCGTCGACCGCGCTGCACCGTTCTGCAAAGAACGTGGTGGTTGCCGTAGCAGGAGCGAGGACGCTTGCGCCCGCGCAACGCGGATCGCACCAGGCCGATGCGATTGGCCAACGCGACCGTGTGGGACGCAAGCTCTACGAGCAAACGGACCGGGGCCGCGTCATCGCCCCGCGATACCATCGTCAAAGCGGTGAAATGTTTGCGGCTTGCAGGCCTTTAGCGCCGCGCTTCGTTTCGAAGTTGACTTTCTGGCCTTCGGCGAGCGTCTTGAAACCGTCGCCGCGAACTTCCGAGAAGTGCGCAAAAAGATCATCGCCGCCCTTATCGGGGGTGATGAAGCCAAAGCCTTTTGAGTCGTCGAACCATTTGACGGTACCGCTATCCATGTGAATCCTCGAAGCAAAAAAGTAACGGAATATCGCTCCGAACGGAGCGCAGAGAAATATCCAGCAGGGGGAGTGCAACGAATACCGCTACGGGAACGGACTATTGACGAACAGCAATCGATGAACGGCAATCGCACTTCTTCAAGCTTCGCGGGCGCGGGAATAGCGCTCCGCCGCGAATGCGAGCAATTGGCGAACTGGCCGATTACCGGCGCTGCCAATCTCCGTAGCTTCTACGTTGCATCGGCGCGGCGCGGACAGCGTGGCCGCGCGCGACAACGCGGGCGAATAGTACGCACTATCGCCGAGCCGAAGTTTCGATGATGTCGATCAGGCCTGACACGCGATTGATCGCAACGGACCGCATGCCTGCGTCGTGCGATCAAAAGCGCCGTTTAGTACGACTTCCTCGGAGGAAGCGAGCGCCGGATCTGTTTGCGCAATCGAGCCACCGCGGCGGCCTTCTTTCGCTTGCGCTCCGTAGTCGGCTTCTCATAGGCCGTCCGTGCGCGCAATTCGGCGATCAGGCCGATGTTCTGAATAGAGCGGCGAAAACGCCGGAGCGCAACTTCGACGGGCTCATCGGGTTTGGGGATAACAGTAGTCAGATCGTTCCTTGGATTGGAATGAGGAAAATTCTCGACAGTCGCAATCGCGCATTATTCGATGCGCTTGCACGGACACCGGTCACATGTCAGCGACCGACGCACCGTCCACTTTTCCGTCGACGATGTCCTCGCCTTGCTGGCAAGCAGCGCGTCGGGCGATGCCGAAATCGGAAAACGCGTGCTGTCGCTCAAGCCTGAAAACGCGCGATGCGCCGACAACACCCGCCGTGTCTGGACGGCAGATCCGCACTGCAACGTCGTAGCCTTCGGCGTAGCGCGAATGCCTGTCGAAGCGGCTGAACGTGCGCTCGAAAACGAGGGGATGAAGTTCAAACCCCTTGTAGAGAAAAAGCGGAATTGCGGGCATGCTCATCCTCGTCAAAGGGTGCTTCACTATACACGCGAATCGCGAAGGCCCCTCATTTATCTGCACATCGTTATAGCTGCAATCGCGCGGCGGATCGCCCGCCAACGCGCTCTCCGGCCGCCTCAACAGGCCCGAGCCGTACGATCCAGCGCCATGCAAAGCCGGTCGACGTCAATGGCGAAAACCCCCCAAGACGATGACCGGAAATGCCTTGACCGCGTGCCGCCTGCCGCGTAGTGCGCATGTTCGCTGCCGACGCTCAAGAAGCTCGACGTCGCTTATCAATCAGCCGCCGTCGGCGCGGTATTCGTTGTCCTCTTCCTCCTTGAATCTTCTTTGGCGTTCGCACGCGAACGGGGCGAATTGTTGGCTTGCCGCCAGGTGACCAGGCAATTGCTCATCTGACATAACGCGCCCGGTATCCAGGTATAAGTCCGCGCGATCCGATATGCGCCCGGTTGCAGTCGTCGGCGACGACGCGCCAGACGCACGCGCGTTCACGGGTCCCGTCGTGACCGGCCTATCGCGACCGGATATCAGCCCGGTAGCCGATGGGTTCGGCTGTACATCGGCATCAGAGCGCGTAGCATGGAACGACGCCTGCGCTGCTGCGATCCGCCTGCCCGCTGCATTTGTCCCTGCTGTCAGTTTGGGGCACCCTCTCTGGCGATATGCGCGCCCCTTTTGCGGGGAAGCCGTCACGTAGGCACGTCCGCATATCGAATGGACGTGAACGTATCAATACAGCTGCATGCCGCAGCCACAGGAGTTCACAATGACAACCACATCGCGTCTTTACCGGGGCCTCGAAATTCGTCTGCTCGTATATCCGCACCAGGCCACGCAGGCGGGCCTCGGCCACAACTACGACGAAGGCTTCGACGCATCGGTACGCATCTGCGAGCCGGACACGGCGAACCCTCGTTGCCGTGTTTTCCATGTGCCGGGAATTCGGCCGTTTCCGAGCGCGGGCGATGCACGACGGGCATCCGCCGTCTACGCAGAACTTTTGATCGACGGCGGCGGACCTGAGCACGCAATCTGGGACCGGACCTAGGAAAAACCATCCACCCGATCGCACGGCAGGCTGCGCGGCATGCCTGCGCAAAAACGGGAACCTGGCCGCATGAGTCGCCAGGCAACGAGCGCAGGAGCGCTCAGCCAGGAGTTGTCATGAGGTTCAATTCGACGAGCTTTCGCATCGACCCCACGCCTCGGCGGGCCGATGGCGAATATATGGCCCACGCGAGCATCAGTTGCCGCCTCGCAGGCGGCGGACAATCAAATCTGTGCATGAGTGGCGACCTTGCTGCGTTCCACGCGCGCGAGGACGCCGTTTTGTTCGCGAAGGAATGGGCAATCGCGTGGCTCGATGCGCGATATGGCTGAACCGCGGCGATCGGCGCGGAAGTCTTCCGGTAGGAAGCGGTTCACCCGACCGATGATTCGCGCGAATCGTTCGGCCATCGCGCCGTGTGACTGTCCCGCGTCCTCGGGCCGCTCTGACCGCGCTGTCCTCAATGGACAGCACGATGGCGTTTTCGCCCGTCATCCGGCGCGGTGCGTCGCCAGTCGCCGGTGTTACGCTCGTTAGAGCAGCTTTCGATGGTCTGCCCGGCCGCGCACTGCCGGACAGCTACGTCGAGCGCGACGCACCGCGAAGTGCGCCAGCTCGACGAAGGACCGAACACGAAGCTGGAACCGGGCGCACGGCATGTGGACAAACAGACATACATCGAAAGTTCACACGGACAACACTAACAAACGGCGAAACATCGCTGCGGGAGTGACTGCGATGGCATTTAAAAAATATTCCGTACTGACGCTGCTGGTAGCGAGCAGTGCCGCGTTCGCGTGGCAACCGCTCACTTATCCGGTTCGCAGTCAGAGCCCCTATCAACGCGGCGTCGACACGGCGCTGTGCTACGCGGAAGCGAATCGCGTCAGCAAGGTCGACATCGTTCGCGAGCCCCAGATCCCGCCGCGCCCGGCGCCCGCGGCAAAAGGCTCGTCGACGGGCGCGCCGGCGAAGCCGCCGCTACCGCCCAGTACCTTCTCTGCGACGCCGCTACCGTATTCCGCCAGCATGCCGGACAGCGCAAGCGAAGCGCTCGCGGCACTCGCGGCGGCGCCCAATGGAGCTTCGTCGGCGAGACCGGCGAGCGGCGCGGTGACGGCTGCCGACGGTGCGCGCGGCACAGCCACCGCAACCGGTGCGTCGGCGGCCGCGAGCACGACGGCCGCCGGTGCGAGCTCGGCGCTCGGCGCGTCGGATGCAGCGGGCGCATCGTTGCAGGCCAGCGCTGCATCGGACGTCAAACTGCCGCCGCTGCCCGCGCCAGAGCCGCCGATGACGCGCTATTGGGCCGCCTACGGCGCATGCATGCAGGCGCGCGGCTACGTCGTCCAGTAGTTCGGGCTGGCGAGTCTCGTTGCCTTTACGTGTTCTTTTGACCGAGGCGTCGTCGTAGAACGCCCGAAAGCGACCGGCCATGTCTATCGATCCCACTGCCAATCAGCCTGAGCCGCGCCGCTGCGAGAACTGCGGTGCGCCTGTCGTCGGCCGCTTCTCGCCTTGTCCTGTATGTCATTCGCTCGGGCTGGAAGGGTCGGCCGCGCATGCCGGCCAGGTGCCGGGTTTGTATGTGACGCGGCAGGCTTCGCCGCAGCAGGCGCGCGCCCGACGGCCAGCTCGCGGAATCTGGCATGCGTCGCCGGAGACGCTGGTCTATCCGTACGATTCGATCGACGAGACCGAGTTTGTCGCGAAAACCAAACGGCGCTCACGCGGCCGCATCGTGCTGGCCACGTCGGTGCTGGCGGTGAGCTCCGCGGTGTATCTGGTCGCGGTCCATGACGACGATTCGAGCGCAGGCGCGACAGCGGAGGCTACTCACGACGTGTCGGCGCAGCGTGGCGAGCCGTCCATTGCCTCTGCCGCTGCGGGAGCAATCGGGGCGCAGCGGGAACCGCCGCGGCAGGAAGGCAGCGCGCAGGGACAGCAGCAACACTCGCAACAGCAGCGCGCGGTCGCCGAGCAACGCGTCGCTTCGGTGCGGTCCTCGCCGGTCCCAAACGTTACTCAGCCGGCCGCATCACCGCCCGCATCACCGCCTGCGCGGCGCCAGGCCGTGCCGGCAGCGCCTGATTCCACGCGCGTCGCTGTGGCTCGCCCGACTAGCGCGGAAGAAAAATCGCACGTCGACGCCCGGCCCGGTGTGACCGCGCAGCAGCAGCCAGCCCGCGTCGCGCAGAGCGTCGCATCGGTCCCGCCTGCCCAAGTCACACAACTGCCCGCATTGCCACCCGCGCAGCGCCAGGCCGTGCCGGCACCGCCTGATTCCGCGCACGCCGCTGCGGCTCAACGAACCAGCCCGGAAGAAAACTCGCACGTCGAGGCCCGGCCAAGCGTTACCGCGCAGCAGCAGACTGCCGTCGTCGCGCGCAACCTCGCATCGGTCTCGCCGGCGCCGGTCACGCCAGCGGCCGCATTAGCGCCCGCGCAGCGCCAGGCGATGCCGGCACCGCGTGATTCCGCGCGCGTCGCTGCCGCTCAGCGAACCAGCGCGGAAGATAAATTGCACGTCGAGGGCCGGCCAGGCGTTACCGCGCAGCAGCGGAGCACCGTCGTCGCGCAGAACCTCGCATCGGGCCAGCCTGCGCCGGTCACGCCACCAGTTGCGGCACCGCTCGTGCAGCGTCAGGTCGTGCCGTCTGATCCGGCGCGCGTTGCGGCCACCCGCTCAACCAGACCGGAAGAGAAATCGCACGTTGAAACCCAGCCAAGCGTTACCGCGCAGCAGCCGAACGGCGTCGTCGCGCAGACCTTGGCATCGGTCAGTCCTGCCCCCGCCACACCACTGGTCGCATCGTCGCCCGTGCAGCGCCAGGCCGTGCCGGCACCGGCTGATTCCACCCGCGTCACTGCCGCCCGCTCAACCCGGCCGGAAGAAAAATCGCACGTCGAGACCCGCTCAAGCGTTACCGCGCAGCAGCAAACCGGCGTCATCGCGAACAAGCTCGCATCCGGCCAGTCTGCCCCGGTCACGCCGCTGCCTGCAGCACCGCTCGTTCAGCGGCAGGTCGTGCCCGCACCCCCCGCTCCCGCGCGCGTCGCTGCCGTTCAGCCAACCAGCGCGGGAGAAAAATTGCACATCGAGGCTCCGCCGCGCGCCACCGCGCAGCAGCAGCAGCAGCAGCCTGTCATCGTTGCCCAAAACCTCGCATCCGTCCGGCCCGCAGTTGTCACACCGCCAGCCGCAGCGCCGTCCGCGCCGCGCCGCGCCGGCCTGACGACGCCGGACGCCACGCGCGCCACTGCCTCGCAATCGATTAGTGCGGAAGACAAACGGCGCGCCGATGCCGCGACGTATCTGAGAGAGGCGCGTGCCAGTATGAAAGCGAATAATTTATCGGCAGCGAAAGCGCACCTCGCCGCGGCCATCGCCGCGCAGCCCGACAACCGCGAAGCACGGCGCCTCCGCGCCACGGTACATACGCTCGAACAGCAGCGCGATGCGCTACTGAACCTCGCGCGCAGCTGCGGCTATATCGGGCACCTGGCTTGTACGTCGCGCGACGCCGGCATCGCGCTGCAGATCGACTCGAGCAGCAATGCGGCTCGGCGACTGGCGACCCGCGCGATGCGCGAATCAGAACTGCGGATCGAGCCGCCAGCCGGAGCCGTTACTGAAGCCGTTGCCGCGCCGTTGCCCCCGATGCGCTACGTGAGCACACATCACTGAGCTTCGGCCGCGAGCGGAAAGCGACGCGCAAAGCCCTCGCGCCACGCAACACGTGGACGCTGCATCGCCGCTCACGGTGACTGCACGACTCCCCTGCCGCGCTAGCGCCTGGTCGCGAGATCTCGCTGTAGCCAAGCGCGAGACAGGAGCGACGAGATGCGAAAAACGAGATGTGAGATTTGCGGGCACAATCGCCACGCGCGCATCCCGCACGACGCGCGACGCACCGGCATAGCGCCGTCAGTCGTATCGAGAAGTCGAAGAAAGCGACGTCGGATCGCACGAAGAGGCGACCGACCGTCCGCTGCAAGTGTGCCGTTGATGCACGCGTCGAACGCCCGGCTCGCTTCGCGTTACCCGACTTGACGGCAGCGGCCCGACCACAAAAAACATGCGCCCGTAGCCATCGGCGGCAAGCCGGTGGCTACGGGCGCGAGGTGACGTGAAAAGCGACGCGCAAAGCGACGCACATCACGTTAGCTCACCACAAAAGCGTGTACCGCAAACCCATCGCAGTAAGTCGCAAATCGCAGCGAGCCGACGCGTCACTGTTACTCGTGATGCTCCAACGCAGTGAAACCGGCCAGCGTGACGAGCGCATCGCGGCGTGCGATCTGGTAGTCCGAGCGCACCATTTCCTTGACCAGTTGCGGGAACGTCGTAGTCGGCTTCCAGCCGAGCCGCGCGTGCGCCTTCGACGGATCGCCGAGCAGCGTTTCCACTTCCGCCGGACGGAAATAGCGCGGATCGACCCGTACGATCACATCGCCGGGCGACACCCTGATCTCGCGCCCTTCGACCTTTTCGACAATGCCGACCTCATCCACGCCGGTGCCTTCGAAGCGCACGGTGATGCCGAGCTCAGCGGCCGCGTCCTGAACGAACTGACGCACGCTGTATTGCACGCCGGTCGCTATCACGAAATCCTCCGGCTGATCCTGTTGCAGCATCATCCATTGCATTTCGACGTAGTCGCGGGCGTGGCCCCAGTCGCGCAACGCGGACAGATTGCCCAGATACAGCATCTTCTGCGTACCCACCGCGATGCGCGCGATCGCGCGCGTGATCTTGCGCGTCACGAACGTCTCACCGCGCACCGGCGATTCGTGATTGAACAGGATCCCGTTGCACGCGAAGAACCCGTAGGCCTCGCGATAGTTGACCGTGGTCCAGTAAGCGAACAGCTTGGCGACCGCGTACGGGCTGCGCGGATAGAACGGCGTGGTCTCGCTTTGCGGCACCTGCTGCACGAGCCCGTACAGTTCCGACGTGGACGCCTGGTAAAAGCGCGTTTTCTCCTGCATCTCCAGGATTCTGATCGCTTCGAGCAAACGCAACGTGCCGAGACCGTCCGCGTTAGCCGTGTATTCCGGCTCCTCGAACGACACCGCGACATGGCTCTGCGCCGCGAGGTTATAGATTTCGTCCGGCTCGACGCGCTGGATCACGCGCAGCAGGCTGGTCGAGTCCGTCAGATCGGCATGGTGCAGAAAGAGTCGTTGCTCCGGTTCGTGCGGATCGCGGTAGAGATGATCGATCCGATCCGTATTGAACAGGGACACCCTGCGTTTGATGCCGTGTACGATGTAACCCTTGCCGAGCAGCAACTCGGCCAGGTATGAGCCGTCCTGTCCAGTAATACCGGTGATCAGCGCAACCTTGCGTGTCATGGAACCTTCTCCCAATTAATGTTTCGCGATGCCTGTCGTTTCGCGATGCCTGTCCGAACCCCTGGCTTCGTCTGACCTCGATGCGCAAATAGCCGCCGTCGCGCGGTCCGGCGCCGTGCCGGAAAGCGCGCGTTCAACCAGCAATGCTGCCGTAGCCGTAGTAGCCGCCCTGATATCCCGAACCGAGAAACGCGGCTTCCTGCGGCACATCGGTCAGCAGCACGCCGCGCATTGCGACGCCGCCATTGCGCAACCGTTTCGCCGTCTCGACGATCTCATGCAGCGGCTGGCGGCCATGGCGCACCACCAGCAGCGTGGTGCCCGCATATCTGCCGATCAGCGTCGAGTCGGTCACCGCCAGCACCGGCGGTGTATCGACAATAACCAGGTCGTACTGCGGCTTCAGTTCGTCAAGCAACATTTCGAAGCGTTTGCTCATCAGCAGTTCGGCCGGATGAGTCGGCAGCGAACCCTTGGCAAGCACGTCCAGACCGGGCAGCACGTCGCGCTGGATCATCATGTACGGGTCGCCGCCGTTCAAAACGTCTGACAAACCCGGCTGATGGGAAATGCCGAAGTGCGAATGCACGTCCCCGCGGCGCATATCGCCGTCGATGATCAGCACCCGTTTACTCGCCGACGCGACCAGTGCCGACAGATTCACCGACAAGAAAGACTTGCCCGCGTCCGGCCGTGAGCCGGTGATCATCACGACATTGTTGGTCGCCTGATCGAGCGACAGCTGCAGCGAAGTGCGCAGGTTGCGCACGCCCTCCACCGCGAGATCGCCGGGCGCCTGGTGCGCGAGCACGTGCTGCCCGCGCCGGCGATGCTCGACGCTTTGCTGCAGACGCAGCTGGGTCTGGCTGCGCGGCACCGCCGCGAACACCGGCACGCCCAGGATTGCTTCGAGATCGTCCGGCCGCTCGACGCCGCCGCACAGCGCGCGCTTGAGCAACACCAGCACGACGCCGAGCCCCAAGCCACCGCCGAGCGAGATCAGGATCGCCAGCATCCGCCTCGGCCGCACCGGGTCGTCCGGCGGTTCGGCGAAGTCGACTACCCGCACGCCGCCCACCTGGCCAGCCTGGGTCACGCGCAGTTGCTGCACGTTGTTCATCAGATTGTTGTACTGCTCGGTCTTGACCTGCAGATCTCGTTTGAGCCGCAGCGCGGTCTGCTCGGTGTCGGGCGCGGCGCTCACGCTGCGCTTCATCGTGACCTGAGCGTTTTGCAGCGCGGCGATCTGGGCGTCGAGCGCGGCGACCGACGGATAGTTCGCGGTGAAGCGCTGCAACAGCTCGACGCGCTGCTGCTGCAGATCGAACAGGCGCGCCTTGTTGTCGGCGGCCTGTTGCAGCATCAGCCGGTTCTCCTCGGCGATGTCGACGGTGCCGTGCTCGTCGCGAAACTTGCTGTAGCGCAGCTCCGCGTCGTCGACCTCCTTGCGCAAAGCGGGCAGCTGCTGCTCGAGGAACGCAAGGGTGTGCTGCGTTTCGGTGGACTGGCTCGCAATGTCCTGGCGGACGAACTGCTGCGCCATGTTGTTGACCACCGCCGCGACCAACGCGGGATCGCCGCCTTCGAGGCTCACGCGGATCACGCCGGATTGCGGCGCGGTCTCCTGCACGAGCACCGTGTTCTGCAGCCTGTCGACCGTGCCGAGCGTCGACGCACGGGCGAGCGTGAAGCGCGAACCGGGCGCGCCGGCCAGCCGGTCGACGTGCAGCGCGATCGGGCCATCGGCGGTATCGGTTTGCACCGTCTCGCCGACCCGGCCCGACAGGATCGCGTTGCCGTTCGGATCGCGCAGCATGAACGTGTTGCCAGCCCCGGCCACCAGCGTGAACTTCGCGTCGTACATCTGCTTCGCGGTGTCGAACCGCGACACCGCGATACTCTCGTTGCCCCACGCGAAACCTGGCACCTTGATGAACGACGGCAGGCTGAACCCCCGATGCGCGTTCACAAGCGCCGCGAGCCTCGCGCCGATTACCGGCAGG
>NZ_DASXHN010000090.1:0-10221 GCF_036488505.1 Paraburkholderia sp.
GAAATCGAAGCGCTCGAACGGGCGATGCCAGGCCGCGCCGCCGAGCGTCCGCGCGAGCGCGCCGTAGCGCACTGCCGCCGCGCTTTCGCGCGACTCGCCGGCAGGCGCCGATGCACTGCGGCTCGCCTGCGCCAGTTCGGGCGGCAAGGCCGCGGGCCGATAGCGCAGATAGTCCGCGAGCGCGCTCGGCATATGGCCGAACACGATCAGCTTGCGCGGCCGCGCATTCACGAATGCGATCAGATCGGCGCTCCACGCGTCGGGCGCGTCGACGGCGACGACGACGTCGGGCGCGATCTCGTGCAGCATGTTGCGCGTAATCGCTTGCGCCTGGGTCGCGCTGACCGAGCGCCGCAGCGCCGCCAGCACATATTGGCCAGCGTCGGCCCGCGCGTCGGGAAACGCGACGCCGATCATGCGCTCACCACGTGACGGAACTTGGCGCGGCTGCCCACGCGCACGAAATCGTCGTGACCGACATAGGCGATCGTGAACGCGTCCTGCCAGAAATGGCGCAGCTTCGCGGTCGTGTCCTCCGCGTTCGCGTGCGGTTCGAGCACGATGCGCAAAGTGGGCGGCGTGGTGCGCAGATCGATCTGGAATTCCTGGATGCCGCCAACGCGGTGATCGAGCATGTCCTGAATGTGGTGCGTCGGATGCGCGACCCCGTTGATCGGCACCACGTCGTGAATCCGGCCGACCACGTCGGTCAGGAAAAAGCCCTTGTCCGTCTCCTGCACGCGCGAGAGGTCCCCGGTCGTATAGCGGATCAACGGCATCAGCCGGTTGCGGAAACCGGTGAACACGAGCTCATGCGCGCCATCGGGATTGTCGGGCGCGACGCGGCTTTCCGGCCAGCCTTCGGATTCGAGAATCTGGAAGCCACCCTCGTGACCGTCGAGTTCATACGCCATCACGCCGAGTTCGGCCAGACCGTAGCGGTCGATCACGCGGCAGCGCAGCGCCTTCGCGATCATCTCGCGCGCATGCGGCTCCAGCAGCTCGCCGCTCGACTCGAACACCTCGAATGCGTTGCCGCCGCCGTACTCGCGCTGGACATAGCACGCGAGCGCGTACATCGTCGACGGATGCGAGTGCGCGAGATATGGCCGGCGGCGCTTCAGCATGCGCCACATGTCCTCGAGGCCCTGGTCGTCGATGCGGTCGAAAAAGATATTGCTGCGATTCATCGCGAAGCATTTGAAGTCTTCGCGCGACGGCCATTGCGGCACGGCCTGATCCGGAAAGCGGCACGCGAAGTGCAGCTCCGAGCGATGACGCAGCTTGCCGATGCGCTCGCGGCAATAGTTGGTGACCGCCGACGAATAGTCGGCGCCCTCCCGGTCGTAGTAGATCGTCGTGGAAAGCCCGGTCGAGCCGCCGGTCTTGCACGCGTGGTGCTTGCCCGCTTCGAGCGGCCCCGACAACAGGCGCGGCCCCTGCTGGCGGATGATCTCCTTGGTCAGGTACGGCAGTTCTTCCAGATAGCTCGGGTCGTTGCGAACCTTCGCAGGATCGAACCGCTTCGCCTGGAACAGGTCGCGGTAGTAAGGCACCTTCGCGCCGGCGAATTCGAGCGTCGCCACGAGCCGTTCGAGCGCGATGCGGCGGCGGTGTGGAAACGGCAGCCGATAGTGCTCGCGCAGCTCGCGGATTTTCGGCCGCACGCTGCGTTTTTCGGCGTTCTCCGCAATCGGATACGCGATATAGCCGCCCGCGAAACCCTTCAGCGTGCGAAACGGCTGACGCACGAGCAGGGATTCGGAGTAGCGCAGAAATGGGTGGTTAGCTCGCATCAAATTCGAACCTTGTTGCGCCTCGGAGCCGGGCCCCGAGGGTGTTTCTGGACTGCGTTTCCTGAGCCGCACCGCTGGATCGCGGCCCGGTTGGAAATACCGCGCGGTGCTCGATACGCTTTATATGCTCGTCATGCCGGTCGCGCCCGTTTGCGCGTCGCGCGGCGAGAATCGCCGCGCTCGCACCGCAGGCGCCGGCACCGGTACTGCGCGGGCGCGCCGCGCATCGCACCGCCGCCCACCGCGCTCGCGCGCTCAGTGCGGCAACTGTGCGGCGTGGCTGACGAGCGGCTCGTCGGTTTTTTCCGGCGGCAGCACCGGCTCGTCGGCGATCATCTTGCCGTGCTCCATTGAGATCTTGCGGTTGCACACGCGCGCGACCAGCGACGCATCGTGCGACGCGACCACCAGCAGCGCCGCCTTGCCGACGAGGCCTTCCAGACGCTCGGCCGCCTTCACGCTGAACTCGGCGTCGCCGACGCTCAGCCACTCGTCCATGATCAGGATGTCGGCTTCGACGCTCGTCGAGATCGCGAACGCGAGGCGCAGCATCATCCCGCTCGAATAGGTGCGCACCGGCAGATTCAGGTAGTCGCCGAGCTCGCTGAAGTCGGCGATCTCGTCGATCTTCGTGCGGATGCGCGCGGGCTTCAGCCCGTCGAGAATGCCGCGCAGATAGATGTTTTCGAAGCCGGTCGCGTCGGGATCGAGCCCCATCGACACGTCGAGCAGCGACGCGATCTTGCCCTGCACGCGCAGCTCGCCGCGCACCGGCGCGTAGACGCCCGACAGCGTGCGCAGCAGCGTGGTCTTGCCCGAACCGTTGTGGCCGATCAGGCCGATGCGCTCGCCTTCCGAGAAGGAGAAGCTGAGGTCGTCGATCGCGCGGACGATCGCATGGCGACCCGCGTCCTGGCCGATCCGGCCGCCCGTCGTGAGATTGAGCACCGCCTTTTTCAGCGAGCGATGCGAGTTCTCGTAAATCGGAAATTCGACGGAGATGTTACGAGCGACAATCGATGAAGAACTCACAATATCAAAGCCAGTAAGGAACGCGATTACGGAAACGCTTCATCAGCCACTGCGCGAACGCAAAGCCGACGATCAGCAGGCCAATCGACCACGCCCACGACTCCCAGTGGGTCGGGCGGCCGGTGAGCGGCGCGCGCACCGTTTCGATCAGGTGATACAGCGGGTTGTAGTCGGCGACCCAGCCGCGGTCCTTGAGGATTTCCGGCGACCACATGACCGGCGTGAAGAAGAACACCACCTGGATCAGATTCGTGACGATCGGCGGAATGTCGCGAAAGCGCGCGCACAGCACGCCGAGCGTGACGCCGAGCCAGACGCCGTGCAGCAGCAGGATCGCGAGCGCGAACGGCACCAGCACGAATTCCCAGCCCGGCCAGTGACCGAAGATCAACAGCAGCACGACGACCACCGGCAGGCTGTGCAGCAGGATCACGAAGTTGCGCCACGCGATGCGGCACACGTGAACCGTGAGCGGCAGCCGGATCTGCTTGATCAGATAGGCCGAGCCGATAAAGGCCATGCAGCCCTCGTTGGCAACCGAGGCAAGATAGGCCCACACGACGAGGCCGACCGCGAGAAACGGCAGATAGTCGGAGATTTCCTGATGCAGCAGCGTCGAATACAGTGCGCCGAGCACGACCACCATGATGATCGTGCTGAGCGTGAACCAGAACGGCCCGAGCACCGAGCGGCGATAGCGCTGCCGGATGTCGTGCCAGCCGAGCGTGCCCCAGACCCGCACGGCCTTCATGCCGACGAACAGGTCGTCGTTCTCGTCGTGACGCGTCAGATCTTTCGCGTCGTTGGTAAAACTGATATCCATCTTCAAGTACGTCCGTAAATGTCGTCGAAGCGAACGATATCGTCTTCGCCGAGATATTCGCCGCTTTGCACCTCGATCATCACGAGCTCGACGACACCCGGATTTTCGAGGCGATGTTTGTGACCCGCCGGAATATAGGTCGACTCATTGGTCGATACGAAGAACGCCTTCTCGCCGTTGACGACCTTCGCCATGCCGCTCACCACGACCCAATGCTCGTTGCGGTGATGATGCATCTGCAGGCTCAGGCTCGCGCCCGGCTTGACCTCGATGCGCTTGATCTTGAAGCGGGTCCCTTCTTCGAGCACCGAGTAGGTGCCCCACGGCCGATGCACGGTGCGATGCACCCTGTACGTCTCATGGCCGCGCAACTTCAGCTCCGCGAAAATCTGCTTCACATCCTGCGCGCGGTCCTTGTTCGCGACCAGCAGCGCGTCGGGCGTGTCGATCACGATCAGGTTGTCGATGCCGACCGCGCCGATCAGCCGGCCACCGCTGCGCACATACGAGTTCTTCACGTCCACCAGCAGCGCTTCGCCTTCGACGCGATTGCCGCTCGCATCGGCCGGCGACAGATCCGACAGCGCGGTCCACGAACCGACGTCGGTCCAGCCGAGGTCGCAGCACACGACCGCCGCGTGCTCGCACTTCTCCATCACCGCGTAATCGAACGACAACTCGGGCACCGCGCCGAAACAGCCCGGCTCGAGGCGCACTTGCGCGCCGCTCTTGCCCGCGGCGGACGGCGACTTGTCCATGCATTCGGCCGACGCATCGAGAATGTCGGGGCAATGCACGCGCATTTCCTTCAAGATCGTGCCGGCGGTAAAGCAGAACATGCCCGAATTCCACACGAACCTGCCCGAGGCCAGATACTCGAGGGCCTTGTCCAGCGACGGCTTCTCGACGAATCGCACCACGTTCTCGCCATCGGCTTCGATATAGCCGTAGCCTGTTTCGGGCGTGTCCGGACGCATGCCGAAGGTCACGACCTTGCCGGCCTGCGCGAGCGTGCGCGCCCGCGCGACCGCCGCGGCGAACGCGGCCTGATCGGCGATCAGATGGTCGGCGGCGAGCACCAGCATGACCGTATCGTCACCGTGCCCGCTGGCCGTATGCAAAGCCGCCGCCGCGACCGCCGCGGCCGTATTGCGGCCGAACGGCTCGAGAATGAACGAGGTCGCAATGGCGTTCGCGTTGACTTCACGGAAATCGTCTTCGGTCTTGAAGAACAGTTCGCGGTTGGTGACCGTCAGCACTTCGTTCACGCCGGGCAGCGCCACCGCTCGCAGGAAGGCTTTCTGCAAAAGGCTCTCGCCGTCCGCGAGACGGATGAACGGCTTCGGGTGCGATTCGCGCGACACGGGCCATAGCCGCGACCCTGCTCCGCCGCACAGAATGATCGGTAACAAACTCACAGAGCCCTCTCAGTACCGTATTTATTACGCGGTTGCACCGATTAAATGAATCGGCATAACCCGCGCATCAGCGGGTTATGCAGGACGCGTACGCTTTATCTGATGCGGCGAATGCGGCTACGCCAATTGCGTTGATGGCCACAGTGCAACCGTGCTCCGAGCGATATTCTACCGCCGCACCCTTTCGCTATTGTCAGGCACCGTTAGTAACGTACGCACGGTTTAGCACTGTCTGGCGCAACAACGCGAACCGGCGAGCGCGTCGCAGCGTATTGCGATCAACGCCGCGTCACCGCACCGGTGCGCGCGATCGCACGCGCCGAGGCCGGAGTCACGACCGAGCGGCGGGCGACCTCGGAAAACCGTCCGTCAGACACAGCTTCAGCGCGTCGCGCCAGTGCGGCGCGGCGAGCCCGAACACACGCGCCAGCTTGTCGTTCGACATTCTCGAATTGGCTGGGCGCATCGCCGGCGTCGGGTAATCCGCGGCGGGGATCGGCAGCGTGTTCGGCTTGTTCGGCAGGTCCGCGAGTTCGAAGATCGCCGATGCAAAGCCGTGCCACGACGTCGAGCCGCCCGCGCACAGGTGATAGATGCCCGAGCGCTCGGCCCACCAGGTCGCGCCATCCGCGGCGGCGAACGATTGCGCGCACAGATGCGCGCTGAGCGTCGCGATCGTGTTGCACCACGTGGGCGCGCCGAACTGGTCGGCGACCACCTTCAGCTCGGGCCGATCAGCGCCGAGCCGCAGCATCGTCAGCAGAAAATTTTTGCCGCGCGTGCCGTACACCCAGCTCGTGCGGAGGACCAGATGATCGACGCCAGTGGCCGCGATCGCCTGCTCGCCAGCGAGCTTCGTGCGTCCGTACGCGTTTTGCGGATCGGTCGGATCGTCCTCGACGTACGCGCCTTCCTCATTGCCGTTGAACACGTAGTCGGTCGAATAGTGGATCAGCGCGGCGCCGAGCCTTTTCGCTTCCTCGGCGAGCACGCCCGGTGCTTCGCCGTTGATGCGCATCGCGAGATCGCTTTCCTGTTCGGCTTTGTCCACCGCGGTATAAGCGGCGGGATTGACGATCAGCGCCGGCCGCACGTCGCGCACCACCGCGCGAATCTGGTCGAGGTTCGACAGGTCGAGCCGCGCGCGGTCGACCGCGACCACGTTGCCGAGGCCTTGCAGCGTACGCGCAAGCTCATAGCCGACCTGGCCGTTCACGCCGGTGACGAGGATCGTCCGCGTGGCATGCTGTGCGCTCATGCGATCCCCTTATGCATAGACTTCGGCGTCCGCGAGGCGCTTGCCCGCCGCGTCTTTCGCCGCGAGCAGCGGTTCGGCGTCGATCGGCCATTCGATGCCGATCGCCGGGTCGTTCCACACGATGCTGCGCTCGTGCTCTGGGAACCAGTAATCGGTCGTCTTGTAGAGGAATTGCGCGGACTCCGACAGCACGACGAAGCCATGCGCGAAACCAGGCGGCACCCACAGCTGCCGGTGGCTCTCGACTGACAGCGTGACGCCGACCCACTTGCCGAAATTCGGCGAGCTTCTGCGGATGTCGACAGCGACGTCGAACACTTCACCCTCGACCACGCGCACGAGCTTGCCCTGCGCATGCTGGATCTGATAGTGCAGCCCGCGCAGCACGCCCTTCGCCGAGCGCGAATGGTTGTCCTGCACGAACTCGACGCCCGCCTCTACCTTCTCGCTGAATTCGAGCGCATTGAAGCTTTCGAAGAAAAACCCGCGCGTATCGCCGAACACCTTCGGCTCGATGATCTTGACTTCGGGCAGCGCGGTTGCGGTTACCTGGATGGCCATGCGACGTGATCCGTAAGAATGTTTTGCAGGTACTGTCCGTACGCGTTCTTTGCGAGCGGTTTGGCGAGCGCGAGCAGTTGCTCACCGTTGATCCACGCCTGCCGGTACGCGATCTCTTCCGGACACGCGACCACCAGACCCTGGCGCTTTTGCAGCGTCGCGATGAAGGTCGCCGCCTCGATCAGCGAATCGTGCGTGCCGGTGTCGAGCCACGCATAGCCGCGGCCCATGATCTCGACGTTCAGCGCCGCGTTCGCGAGGTAGCGCGAATTGACGTCGGTGATTTCGAGTTCGCCGCGCGGCGACGGCTTGATATCGGCGGCGATATCGCAGACCTGCTTGTCGTAGAAATAGAGGCCGGTTACCGCGTAGTTCGAGCGCGGCTTCGCCGGCTTTTCCTCGATCGACAGTGCGCGGAACTGCTGGTCGAACTCGACCACGCCATAGCGCTCGGGATCATGCACGTGATACGCGAATACGGTAGCGCCTTCGCGCTGATGATTGGCGTGCTCGAGCTGCTTGGCCAGATCGTGGCCGTAGAAGATGTTGTCGCCGAGAATCAGCGCGGACGGATCGTTGTTCACGAACTCGCGGCCGATGATGAACGCCTGCGCCAGCCCGTCAGGCGACGGCTGGACCGCGTACTGGATATTCATCCCCCACTGACTGCCGTCGCCGAGCATCGCCTCGAAGCGCGGCGTGTCCTGCGGCGTGGAGATGATCAGTACGTCGCGAATGCCCGCCACCATCAACGTGGACAGCGGGTAGTAGATCATCGGCTTGTCGTAGACCGGCAGCAACTGCTTCGAGACGACATGCGTGATCGGATACAGACGGGTGCCGGAGCCGCCCGCGAGAATAATGCCTTTGCGCGCCATCACCGTGCCCTTACGCGCGTTGCGCGTAGTTGGTCTCGACCCACTTCCGGTATTCGCCCGAAGCGACTTCGTCCACCCATTGCTGGTTGTTCAGATACCACTGGACCGTTTTCGCCAGACCGGTTTCGAACGTTTCCGCCGGCTTCCAGCCGAGTTCGCGCTCGAGCTTGCGTGCGTCGATCGCGTAGCGGCGGTCATGGCCCGGGCGATCGGTCACGTACGTGATCTGGTCGCGATAGGAGCCGCTCGCCTTCGTGCGCTGCTGGTCGAGCAGATCGCACAGCGTATGCACGACCTCGAGGTTCTTCTTCTCGTTCCAGCCGCCGACGTTGTACGTCTCGCCCGGCGTGCCGCGCGCCAGTACTTCGCGAATCGCGCTGCAGTGGTCGCCGACATACAGCCAGTCGCGCACGTTCTGACCGTCGCCGTACACGGGCAGCGGCTTGCCGTTGAGCGCATTGGCGATCATCAGCGGAATCAGCTTTTCGGGGAACTGGTACGGGCCGTAGTTATTCGAGCAGTTGGTGGTGAGCACCGGCAGGCCGTACGTATGATGGTAGGCGCGCACGAGGTGGTCGGAGCCCGCCTTGGTCGCCGAATAAGGGCTATTCGGCGCATAGGGCGTGGTTTCGGAAAATTGTGGATCGGTCGCGGACAGCGAGCCGAACACTTCATCGGTCGACACATGCAGGAAGCGGAACGCGGCGCGCTCGGCTTCGCCGAGCGTGTTCCAGTAGCTGCGGGTCGCTTCGAGCAGCGTGAACGTGCCGACGACGTTGGTCTGCACGAAATCGGCCGGACCGTGAATCGAGCGATCCACATGGCTTTCGGCCGCGAAATGGACAATGGCGCGCGGCTTGTGCTCGGCCAGCAGCGCATCGAGCGCGGCGCGGTCGCAAATGTCGGCGCGCGCGAAGATGTGGTTGGGATTGCCCTGGAGCGATTTGAGTGTGCCCAGATTGCCCGCGTAGGTCAGCTTGTCTACGTTGAGCACCGTTTCGTCCGACACATCCAGCCAGTCGAGCACGAAATTGGCGCCGATGAAGCCGGCACCGCCCGTTACCAGGATCATAAATTCCCTTCTAGATATGAGTGGCGGGCCCCAATGACATCGCCGGCCCGCGCGCCCCGCACAGTAGTGCTGGTCTTCGCTGGCGCCCGTCGCGCTGCCGCCGCACAACCGACAGACACTCGGGCACCAATTCTATGAAGGCCCAATTATAAAGCGGCGCGCTCTAAAAACTAGAACCCTAACAACTTGAAACAGCTAAACCGGCCGGTAGGGAGCCGGACGAGCCAGCTTTTAGTGATTGGCAGCGGACGCGCGGACGCGACTGGATGAGCTCCAGCGCGTGGCGCCAGGTTGGCGGCCGCTTCGGAACGAATGGCGAAAGGAAAACTGGGGTGACAAGCGCTATATCAGCAGAGGTAGCGCACGAGGCGGCGACGAACCTGGAGACCGCGAGCCAAAGACCGCATACAGCCGGTCAGGCCTCGAGCATCCAGCGCAAGGTCTCGAGGAATGGAATGGACTCGACGCTCGGCACTATCGTGCGCAGCTTGGCCGGCGACCCCGCGAGCATCTTCACGTCGGTTCGCCGGACCAACGCGGGGTTCGCGCGGACGTCCAGCTCGTGGCCGGTCAGCTCGCTCGCCGCGAACAGGATGTCGCGCACCGTATACGGCGTACCCGTGCAGACGTTCACGATGTCCGCCGCGGCCCCGGAATCGAGCAGCGCTTCGTACACGCTTGCCACGTAACGCACATCGGAAAAGTCACGGGCGGCGTCAATATTGCCAAGTTCGATGGACGGTGCGCGGCGCGCGAAATGCTCGACGATCTTCGGCACCACAAAGTTCGAACTCTGCCCGCGGCCGGTGTAGTTGAACGGCCGCACGATCACGAGCGGCAAGCGGTCGAACCAGGTCCGCACCATCATTTCCATCGCCGCCTTGCTTGCCGCGTAGTGATTGACCGGACGGAGCGGGAAGCTTTCGTCGATCGCGTCGCTCGTTACGTTGCCGTACACATTGCCGCTGCTCGCAATCAGCAGCTTGCGCGGGGTATGCCCGACCTGCGCGCAGGCTTCCAGCAGATTGAGCGTGCCCAGCACGTTCACGCGATAAAAGTCGAGAGGATCGTCGTGGCCGACGAAGCTGATCGCAGCCAGATGCACGACGTAATCAGGCTGCGCTCGCTCGATCACCCGCCGGCACTCATCTGGCGACGTGATGTCGAGCCTTAGCCGCGTGGGGGTTTCCGGCTCATCGCGCTCGCCCACCGCTCCGAACACAGTGTGCCCGCGGGCGAGCAATCTTTCGACCAGATAACGTCCAGTGAAACCGGTCGCACCGGTAACGAGCGTGCGCACGGCTCGTGTGGCCTCAGAAGACGGCATGCTGTCGTGCTCTCCCTGTTTGAGCGCAATATCGCGAGGCGCGCGTGCTCGCGCGG
>NZ_DASXHN010000121.1:0-1755 GCF_036488505.1 Paraburkholderia sp.
CTATCTAGCGCGTCTGCTCGCACAGACGCGTACTTGGCGAGTATGTAATGCGTCCCCGTGTCTTTGATCTAGAACTACTTGATCGTAGAACTAGACCCGGAACCTTCCCAGAGGGGTTCCCCCCGAAGTCCGGCGTGATACGTCACAAGCGGCGTCGACGATCGTGGACTCCATCCCACGCAGGCACGCACTCAACTGCGCCGGGGAGATGAAATGAGTATCGCCACGCATCACGACATCAACGGTGTCCCGCACGTCATTGATGTGCACGAAGAGCTTGCGGTTGGGCCGATCGAGCTTGGCTTGCAGGCGCTCCGCGCTGCGCGGCAACGCCTCACGCACCTGCTCGGGAATCGGCAACGGTCCGTCACCCGCGTCGCGGCTGGCGCGTCGCCGGTCGTTGAACACGCACGACAGCTCGATCTCCTCGCCACGCTCCGCGCTCACCGCGGCGACGAGCGCGTCGAACTGCCGAGGGTCGTAGTACGCGTTCATCCCCGCGCCGAGCATGCCGCGCTGTGCGCGTTCGACCACGTCATCAAACGAGCCGTCCGCGACATCGATCAGGCACGGCCCGATTTGCGCCAGCGGGCTGACAATGTCCGCGAGGCCGGGACGGAAGCGATTGCTGACCAGCAAGCCGACCATCACCGGATTGATGCCTGTGACGCCGGCCAGCGCGACCGCGAATGCGGCGAGCAGCACCGCGCCGCTGTCGGTCTGATCGCGCGCGGCCACGATGCGCGCCGCCAGATGCGCGGCCGGGGAGTTGTAGCCGAGCTCCCAGTAGCGCGGCGTGCTCCGGTCAGCCTCGGCACGCTCCTCGCCGAACTGCCGCGCCGGCATCTCGCGCAGCACGCGTTCCCAATGCCGCATCGCGGCCTTGTTCACCCGCAACGCTGACGACTCGCGCTGGCGGCGAGCCAAATCAAGCGGCTGCAACTCCGGCGGCGGCGCCGTCGCCTCGCCGGTCGCCGGGTCCATCCTCGCCAGGTCGGCGACGAGCGCGTCCAGGCTATACGCGTCGATGGCCAGCTGGCTGTAGACCGCGACCGAATGCGTGACCGCGCCATGCTGCACGATCACAGCATTGCGCAGCGGCCACTCGTGGTCGCGATAGAAGTTCGTCGCCTGATACCGCTGCTTGACGGCCGCCGCGACCTGCGCCGGATCGCCGTCGCCGGCGTCGATGACCTCCAGCGGCATCTCGCCGCCAGCCGCCACCGCTTGCCGCGGCTCGCCGTCGTCAGTGAACGCCAACCGCGTACGCAGCGCCTGGTGCCGACCGACCAGAAAGCGCAGCGACGCGGCGACGTCCTGCGCAGTGAAACCCGGAGGGACGCGCACCGCGCCGCCCATGTTGATCGACAGACCACTGATGCGAGTCGCTGACCAGATCCGGCGTTGCCCCCAGGTCAGCTCTTCCACGCCGCTGCCGTCGCCCTCGAAACCTACGAGGATCTCGCTCATCTCGCGGCAACCTCCAAACGGTTCGCGTACTGACACACGAACTGCCGGAGGCAATTCTTACTCGGCAGCTATTTGGCGCACCATATGAGCGGCCTGATCCTCCCACCGCGCGTACGCGGTCGGGTAGCCGGAGCGCTGCGTTTGCTGCGCGGCCCGCCACAGCGGCATCGAGCCGTAGCCCGGCGCGTACTGCGTCAGCGCGTCGAGGAACGCCGAGGTCGCGTAGGCCGGGTCGGTCAGCTCGCTCGAGCTGCCCCAACCCATCGACGGCCGCTGCTGGAACAG
>NZ_DASXHN010000148.1:0-19287 GCF_036488505.1 Paraburkholderia sp.
TTAAATAAAAACGTCAGTGAAAGTCACAGAATGTCACGAAGCGGCCACGTGTGATATCGTGGCGCCGCTCCGAGGGCAAAAAGCTGATGAATGGGCTTCGGACAACGAAGCACAAGCGCATCCAGTTAGACATGCTGCCGATTGTTTTGCAGCCATGTCGACCTATCCATCGTCCCGCACCGGTCAAGTTTTCCTCTGATCGTGCGTAGAACAGACATCGGGTAGCGCGCCGCATCACTCCGCCTGGTAACTCTTCGTCTTTTACGCGCGCTTGCGCGGCAGGTCGACCCGCATGGTACTCGATGTGATCGGGAGCGGGCGGCCCCGTTCCAACAAGCCGGGTTGTACATGAAATCAGTCTCGTCGTTGTGCGTTTTGCTGACCGCCGCGGTCGGCGCATGGTATGCCGCTCAGGTCGGCGCCGCGCCGTCCGCGAATGGTTTGGACGCGCCCGGCGTGGTGTCGTCCGCGCGGGCGGCGAGCGCCGCCGCGGCGTCCGTCGTGGCCTCCGTAGCGGAAGCGGCCAGCGCCCACGCGGCCAACCTCAACGTCAGCCTGGCCAGGCTCGACGCGACCAACCCGAGCCCCACCGCAAACGTTACGGCCCCAGCATCGAGCGCAATGACCTCGCGTGTTTCTTTCGCGATGCTCGGCGCCTATCAGCCGCTCCACCTGCGTGGCCTCGAAGACGCGCGCACTGTCAATCTGGGCGTGCGGCTGGATCGCGTCGTCACGGCCGCGCATCTGCGGCTGCGCTACACCTACTCGCCGGCGCTGGTGTTTCCGATGTCGCATCTGAAGGTGTCGATCAACAACGAAGTGGTCGCGACCGTGCCGTTCGACCGCGAGCATGCTGGCCAACTCGTCACGCAGGATATTCCGCTCGATCCGCGCTTTCTGACCGACTACAACCAGGTCGACCTGCGCCTGATCGCGCATTACACGCTCGATCATTGTGAGGACCCCGACAATTCGGCGTTGTGGGCCGACGTGAGCCCGTCGAGCGAATTCGTCGTCGACACGACGCCGCTGCGCTTGCCGGACGATCTCGCGCTACTGCCCGCGCCCTTTTTCGATCACCGCGACGCGAGCCGGCTGCGGCTGCCGTTCGTGCTGCCGGCCGCCGCCGATAACGCGACGCTGCGCAGCGCAGGCGTGCTCGCGTCGTGGTTCGGCGCGCAGGCCGACTATCGGCAGGCGCGTTTTCCGGCGCTCGTGGCGTTGCCCACCGACGCGCACGCGGTGGTGGTCGCGCGCGCCGAGCAGCTACCCGCCGGACTGACGCTGCCGCCGGTCAACGGGCCGATGCTGATCGTCGCCGACAACCCCGCCGCGCCGGATTACAAGCTGCTGATCGTCAGCGGGCGCACCGACGCGGAAGTCGATCAGGCGGCGAGCGCGCTGGTGCTCGGCACCACCGCGCTCGCGGGGCCGGCGGTAGGCATCACCAGACTCGATGCCGGCGCGCCGCGCAAGCCGTACGATGCGCCGCGCTGGCTGCCGGTCGACCGACCGGTCGCGTTCAAGGAGCTGATCGACAACCCGTCGCAGTTGCAGGTGCACGGCGGCGCGCCCGACGCGATCCGCCTGAACCTGCACGTGCCCGCCGATATGTACTCATGGAACGGCGCGGGCGTGCCGCTGAACCTGAAGTACCGCTACACCGCACCGACCGTGCAGAACAACTCGGCGCTCGCAGTGCAGATCAACGATCAGCTCGTCAAGTCGTACCGGCTCGCGCTCGCGAGCGCCGATGACGCGCAGGGCCGTCTGCAACTGCCGGTGCTGTCGAACAGCGGCGCGCGCGCGAGCCGCGACCTCGACATTCCGGCGTTTCGCGTCGGCAGTTCGAACCAGTTGCAACTGCGCTTCAATCTCGATTCGCAGAAGACCGGCCTATGCCAGAGCGTCGGCGCGAATCCGGTGGAAGCGGCGGTGGACCCCGATTCGACGATCGACTTTTCCAGCTTCGTCCATTTCGCGCAGATGCCGAACCTCGCGTTTTTCGCGAACAGCGGATTTCCGTTCACGCGCTACGCCGATCTGTCGCAGACGGCCGTCGTGATTCCCGAGCACCCGGCCCCACAGGAACTCGAAGCGCTGCTGACGATGCTCGGTCATATGGGCCAGTGGACCGGCTACCCCGCGTTGCGCGTGCAGATCGCGCGGCCGCACGAACTCGCGTCTCTGACGGACAAGGATCTGCTCGTGATCGGCGGCAATGGCTCGGGGCCGGTGCTCGGGCGCTGGCAGCAGGCGCTGCCGTTGTCGATCGCCGCGCAGCCGGCGGCGGACGCCGCCAGCAGCGCGATCGCGCGCACGTCGTTCGCGGTCGACGCACAGTGGCGCAGTGGCGCGCACCTGCCCGACGGCAGCGCGCGAATCGAACGCGACGGCCCGCTCGCCGCGCTGATGGGCTTCGAATTACCCGGCAGCAAGGGACGCAGCGTGGTCGCGCTGACCGCCACCGGCCAGCAGCAACTGTCGCAGTTGCTCGACATGCTCGAAAAGCCGGACCGCATCTCGCAACTGCAAGGCGACGTCGCGCTGCTGCGCGATGGGCAGGTGAGCAGCATGCGCGTCGGCGGCACCTATCTGGTCGGCTATGTGCCTTGGTATGCGCGGCTGTGGAGCAAGGCGACCCAGCATCCGGTGCTGCTCGGCGTGCTCGGTGCGTTCGCCGGCCTGCTGCTCGCGATCGGCGCGTTCACCGCGCTGCAGGAACTGGCCGCGCGGCGCCGGGGAGTCTGATCGATGACGGGGGTGACGGGCGCAGCGCTGTCGCGCACGGCGCGACAGCGTGCAGGCGGTGGGGCCGGAACAATCGACGCGGACCTCGACCGCGCGGGCGCAGCAAACGGCGAGATGTCCGCCAGCGCGAACGCAAGCCGCGGGCTGCGCGCGAAGCTGTCGGCAGCGCTGGCGACAGCGGCTGTGCGGATACCCGCACGGGCGCTGGCAACCGCGCTCACGTGTGTGCTCACGTTCGTGCTCGCCACCTTCGCGCCAGGCCGCAACGCGTTCGCCGCGGCGATCGACGGCGCAAAAGCCGCCGACACATCCGCCGTCACCACCGGCTGCGCAGCCTCTGCGTGGCCGGGCTGGGAGCAATTCAAACGCGACTTCATTTCGGTCGAAGGCCGCGTGATCGACGTCGGCTCGGCCGATGCGCGCACGGTCTCCGAGGGCCAGTCCTACGCGCTCTTCTTCGCGCTGGTCGCGAACGACCGCGCGGCGTTCGACACGATCCTGCAATGGACCGAACAGAACCTCGCGCAAGGCGATCTGACCGCGCATCTGCCGGCCTGGCTGTGGGGCCGCGCCGCCGATGGCCGCTGGGCGGTGCTCGACGCGAATGCGTCGTCGGATGCCGATTTGTGGATCGCCTATGCGCTGCTCGAAGCCGGTCACGCATGGCACGAGCGCAGCTATACGGCGCGCGGCGCGGTGCTCGCGCGGCGCGTGCTCGACGAGGAGACCGCCCGCATGCCGGGGCTCGGCCTGACCTTGCTGCCGGGACCGGCGGGCTTTCATCCGGCCGCGGAGGTGTGGCGTGTCAATCCGAGTTACATGCCGCCGCAGGTGCTGCGAGGTCTCGCGACGCGCGTGCCCGACGATCCGCGGTGGCCGCGCCTGCTCGCGAGCGCAAGCCGCGTGCTGATCGACACCGCGCCGCGCGGCTTCGCGCCAGACTGGGCGCTGTACCGCGCGAACAGCGGCTTCGCGCCCGACAGTCAGAGCAACGCCGAGAGCGCGTATAACGCGATTCGCGTCTATCTGTGGGCGGGCATGCTCGATCCGCGCGACCGGCTCGCGCCCGCGCTGCTCAGCCACTTTGCACCGTTCGCGAGCTTTATCGCCGCGCAGGGCGCGCCGCCCGAAACAGTCGACGCGACCACGGGCCGTGCCAGCGCGAACATGGGCAACGCCGGCTTTTCGGCGGCGGCCGTGCCGTTTCTCGACGCGCGCGGCGAGCACTCGCTCGCCGATGCGCAGCTCGCGCGCGCCGCGCAGCTCGATCGCGAGACACCCGCTGGCTATTACACCAGCGTGCTGAGCCTGTTCGCGCTCGGCTGGCGCGACGGCCGCTACCGTTTCGCCGCCGATGGCACCCTCGATCCGCACTGGAGCACGTCATGCCGCGCCGCGCCGCAGTGACGCGGGCGGCGCGCGCGGGCGTGCTGGCTCTGTCGTGCGCAGGCCCGGCGGCGATCGCGAATTGCGCGTATGCCGACGTCGCGCCGGCGAGCCCCACTGGCGCGATGGCGCCCCATACGGGCCGCGTGGCCGTGCCGGCACCGCACGCGGCATCGGCGGCACGCGCGGCGTCCGCTGCATCCACTGCATCCACTGCATCTACTGCATCTACTGCATCCGCCCCATCCGCGGGCAACATGCTTTCGCCAACCGTCGCGCCACCCCAGGACGCGGCCGCGCGGAGCCTGCTCGCGACCGCGCGGATGTGGTCGACCAAGCATCGCGACGACCTCGCGTTGCAGGCGATCGACAAGGCGCTGCTGGCCGCGCCCGGCGAGCAGGCCTTGCTCGCCGAGCAGATGCGCATCGAACTGCGGCTCGGCAAAGGGCAGGCCGCGCAGACCACGCTCGCGCGGCTGCGCGCACAGGCGCCGGGCAGCGCGTTGACGCAGCAGCTCGACGATGAATTCCGCGTCGCGACCAACGGCCGCGAAGAACTCGCGACCGTGCGTCTGCTCGCGCGCAGCGGCCAGTCGGCCGAGGCGGCGCGGCGCGTGCGGGCGCTGTTCCCGCACGGCGCGCCGTCGGGCTCGCTGGGCGCGGAGTACTACCAGATCATCGCCGGCACGCCTGACGGTCGCACCGAGGCGCTGGCCGCGCTGCACCGGCGCATCGCCGCCGATCCGTCCGACGTCGACGCCGCGCTGGTGCTCGCCAATCTGCTGAACGCGAGCGCCGACACGCGGGCCGAGGCCAACCGCCTCGCGTGGAATCTGGCGACCCGGCCGGATTCGGACCGTAGCGCGTCGCTCGATACCTGGCGCCACGTGTTGCAATCGGCGGGCGCCGATCCCGCGTATCTGCCGGCCTTGCGCGCGTATCTGCAACTGGTACCGGACGACAGCGAATTCCGCGAGCGCATCGCGGCGCTCGATGCGCGCGTCGACGCGCAGCGGCAACTCGAACGCAATCCGGACTACATCGCGCAGCAGCACGGCTTGCAGGCGCTCGCGCGCAACGACATTGCGGCGGCCGAGCCGCTGCTTGCGCGCGCCGCGCAGGCGCGTCCAGACGACGCCGAAGCGGTCGGCGGTCTCGGTCTCGCGCGGATGAGGGAAGGACGCAACGACGACGCGCGTGCGCTGTTTCTGCGCGCCGCCGCGCTGGCACCCGACAATCGCGGCAAGTGGGAGGGCCTCGCGCATACCGCGCAGTTCTGGGGCACGCTCGCGCACGGCCGCGAAGCGGCCGCGGCGGGCCGTGCGCAGGATGCCGAGCGGGCCGCGCGGGCGGCGCTCGCGTTGGACCCCGCCAACCCGGACGCGCAACTGATGCTCGCCGACGCGCTGCTCGCGCAGCACGACTGGCGTGCTGCCGAGCCGCTGCTGCGCGGCTTGCTTAGCGCGCATACGCCGAGCGTGGCAGCCCTGCGCAGCACGCAGACATTGTTCGAAAACACGGGCCGCGGTGCGCAGATGGAGCCGTTGCTCGATGCGTTGCAAAGCCGCTTCACCCGTGCCGACGATCGCGCGAGCCTCGCGCAGTTGCGCGGCGATCTGCTGGCGAAGCAGGCCGACCGGCTGCTCGCCGACGGCGAGCGCGGCCCCGCCGCGCAACACTACGAAGCGGCGTTGCGGGCGGAGCCCGACGCGGCGTGGACGCGCTTTGCACTGGCGCGCCTCTACCGCGATCTGGGCTTGCCGCAACTCGGCCGCGGCGTGATGGACGACGGCCTCGCGATCGCCGCGTCGCCCGAGATGCGCTACGCGGCCGCGCTCTACCGCAACTCGGTCGACGACCTGAGCGGCGCGCAGGCGGTGCTCGCGCAGATCCCCGACGCGGATCGCAGCGACAGCATGCGCGAGTTCGCGCGCCATCTGCAGGCGCAGCAGCGGCTCGTCGACGCGCGCGCGGCCTTCGCACGCGACGATCGCGCCGGCGCCGAACAGGCGCTCGCCGACGCGCGCGTGTTGGCCGGCGACGATCCGAACCTGCTCGCGTCGATCGGCGCACAGTGGATCGACGCGGGCGACGCCGCTCGCGGTCTGGCGTTGCTGCGCGACTGGATCGACGCGCATCCGCAACAGGCCGACGCCGACGTTCGCTTGCGTTACGGCGATCTGCTGGGCAGCGCGCGGCGCGACGTCGAACTATCCGCATGGCTCGATCAGCTGCGCGACGATCCGCGCGTGACGCTGAGCGCCGCGCAAAGCGCCCGGCTCGAAGACGAAGCATTGCGCGGCGCGCTGCGGCAAACCGACGATGCGATCGATCACCAGGACTACGAGGCGGCGAAACGGCGTCTCGCGGCGGTGAGCGCGGCCGGTCAGCGCGACCCGCGCTACGTGCTGGAAGTCGCCGATCTGCAACGTGCCCAGGGGCATTACGGCGACGCTCGCGCGACGCTGACCGCGCTGCTCGCCGCGCAGCCGCACAACCCCGACGCGCAGCTCGCACTCGCGCGCGTGCTCGAACTGAGCGGCGAGCGCCGCTCCGCGCTCGCGCTGGTGCACGGCGTGCTCGACGACACGCCAGCCGACGACGTCGACACCCGGCTGTCCGCCGCGCGCCGCCTGTCCGCGTTGCGCGCGAGCGACGAGGCGTGGCAGATCACGTCGGCCTTGCGCGTCGCGTATCCGGCGCGCCCGGACGTGACCGTGCAAAGCGGCCGGATCGCGGAAGACCGCGGGCAATACGAGGATGCCGCGTCGCTGTATCGTCTGTCGCTCACGCAGGAGCGCGCGGCGGGCGTGAGCGCGGGACCCGACGGCACACCCGCGCAGGCCGCGCTCGCCGAGCTGGACCAGCGCCGCAATCCGGAGATCGAGACCGGCTGGCTGCCCGCGTACAAGTCGGGCGATGCCGGTATTTCGCGGCTGCGCGCGAACCAGGTGCCGGTGTACGTGCAGATTCCGTATCGCTACGACGGCCATTTCTTCGCTCACATCGATACCGTGCATCTCGATGCCGGCACGCTCGACGCCAGCGACGCCAATGCGGCTACCCGCGATACGTTCGGTACCTTCGCCGCCGCCGACCGGGCCGCGAATCTGATCGCAAGCGCGCTCGGCATTCCGGCGCAGACGCTTACCAGCCTGTTCGCGCGCGCGCCCTATCTGCATCAGACGGCCACCGGCGTCGCGCTCGGCGCGGGCTATACGTCCGATGCGTGGCGCTTCGACTTCGGCACCACGCCGCTGGGTTTTCCGGTGCAGTACCTGGTCGGCGGCGTGCGTTATCGCTTCGACGCGGGGCCGGCGAGCTTTTCGATCAGCGGCTCGCGCCGCCCCGAGACCAGCAGCCAGCTCGCCTACGCGGGCATGCACGATCCGGTCACGGGCACCGTGTGGGGCGGCGTGCGCCGTGATGGCGTCGATCTGCATTCGTCGCTCGACATCGGCACCGTGAGCGTGTTCGCCGACGTCGGCGCTGGCTATCTGAGCGGGCGCAATGTCGAGGACAATCAGGAGATCACGCTGCGTACCGGTTTCACGGTGCCGGTCTACCGGCGCGCCAATCAGCTGGTCAGCACGGGGCTGGTGGGCAATGCGTGGCACTACACCAACAACCAGCGCTTCTATTCGTACGGGCAGGGTGGCTACTACAGCCCGCAGCGCTATCTGTCGCTCGGCGTGCCGCTCGAGTGGGCCGGCCGCCGTGGCGCGCTGAAATGGGACCTGAGCGTGACCGCCGGCGTGTCGAATTCCTACGAGAAGAACGCGCCGGACTATCCGATCGGCGTGCCCGGCCCGCTCGCCGCCACGCCGGGGCTCGCTGGCCTCGTGAACGTGGGCAGCTCGACGCGCGGTGTCGCGTTTTCGTACGGGCTCGCGGGCAGCGCCGAGTACCGCTTCAATCCGCACCTGGCGCTGGGCGCGCAAGTGAGCATCGACCGCTCGCACGATTACGCGCCGAGCGCCGCGCTCGTCTATCTGCGCTACACGTTCGACGCGCGCAAGCAGGACAACCGTTTGTCGCCGCAGCCGGTCGGGCTGTATTCGAGCTACTGAGCGACGCGCCGATGCAACCAGACCCGGGACAGCGAACATGAACAGCATGCCGAATCCAACCACACGGAGCCCCACCGCGCGGGCCGCGCGCGCCGTCGCTCGGCGCTGGCGGCATCTGCTCGGCCGCGGCGCGCAGCGCGGCGAGCAGGCGGGCCGTCTCGCGATCGACGCGCTGCCCCCCGAATGGGCGGCGCTCGAAACCGGCAAGCTCTATGCGATCTACGCGGCGCCGCGCACGCCCGGCGCCGATGCGCTGATCTGGGAAAGCGCGCGCGACGCCTACACCCGCGACGTGACGATCGTGCTTGCGCGGTCCCGCGCGCAGGTGACGCGGCAGTTGCGCGAGCGCGGTTTCAGCACCGATGCGCCGGCCGTGGGCTGGCCGCGCAATCTGAGCGTGCTGGCGATGCCGCCCGGCGCTGATCACGGCAAGCGCGAAGCCGACGGCGACGATCCCAACACGGAGATAAGCGCCGGCTCTGCCGGCGCGGCGGCGACGCGCGCCAGCACGACGCCGGGCAAGCTGTTCGGCGGATTGCGCGCGCTCAAGCGCCTCGGCCTGCGCGCGCATTCGCTGTATTTCGTCGAGGGTGCGCAGCGCTGGTTCAGCTGGGACGATGCTGCGGCGCTCGCGCGTGAAGGCCGTCTGCTCGCGAACTGGTGCGCGGCGCGCCGCGTCACGTTGGTGCTGCTGCTGGGCGGCGATGCCGGCGAAGCCGATGCGTTCGACGCGCAACCGGCGCCGGACGCCGCCGCGGCGCTGCCCGGGAGCAACGCGTTCCATGCGGCCTGCGCCGGGGTCGCGCACATGGGGCACACGCACGGCGAACTGCTGTGGCACGTCGACTTCTGGCGCGCGGAGCGCACGCTCGTGACCGGCGAAGTGCGCGCACTGCGCTTTAGCGAAGGCGGGCGCCTGAGTGTCGCGCCCGATGCGCCCACCGCGGCGACGGCGCACGGCGAGCGGCTGCTCGCACACGACGAACAGCGTGTGGTGGTCAGCCGTGCGGTGGTGCGCGGCCATGAGGCATGGGTGCCGCCGCAGTGGGAAGTGTGCGCCGATCAGCAGGCGGTGCTGGCCGCGTGCGCGACTGCGCGCGCGGCGACCGTCGTGCTCGATTACCTCGGCGGCGCGCAGCTCGAGGCGCTCTGCGCCGCGGTGCATACGCTGCGCCGCCGGGCGGGGCGGGCGCTGAAGATCGTGATCGTCGAACGCGGCGAGGTGTTGCGCCATCAGTACGAACTGCTGGTGCTGACGCTTGGCGCGAACCTCGTGCTCGGCCGAGGTCTGCCGTTTTCGCGGATGCAGTCGCGGCTGCAGTCGTTGCAGGGTCAGCTGCATACGCGCGCCGTGGCCGCCGACTATCGCAGCGCGCTGAGCGCCGCGTTGAGCGACGATGTGTGCGGCTATCTTCCGGCGGGCGCGTTCATCGAGCGCGTGCGTAGCGTGCTCGAGCGCAGCGCCGTGCTGAATCTGCCGCACGTGCTCGTCAAGCTGACGCTGCTGCCGCAATGCGCGCACGTCGATGCGCTTACGCACTGCGCACCGCGCCGCGCGGGCGACCTGGTGACCACCGACGCCGCGCATCTGTACGTGTTCCTGTTCGCGTGTCGTCTCGCCGATGCGGACGCCGCGCTCGCGCGCATCTTCGACGTTCCGGTCGAGCAGCTCGCGGATTTGCGCGTGCATCTCGCGGAAGCCAGCATCGGCGCCGAACTGGACGCGCTGGAGGCGGAGAACCGGCGCGCGCGGCTCGCCGATTACAGCGATATGTTCGCGAGGTCCGCGCGTGGCGAGCTGATCCAGGCGGGGCCGGCCGCGCGGGGGCAGGCCGCGGAGCCCCAGGCCGGGGAGCCCCAGGTCGCGGAGCCCCAGGCCGGGGAAGCGCCGGAGGTGGCGTCCCGAGCGGCGGTGCAGGCCGCTCGGACGGCGCCGGACGCGGAGGCGAAGGCGAAGGCGAAGGCGAAGGCCGAGGCCGAGGCCGAGGCCGAGGCGGCGGCAACGGCGAACCAGGCAACCATCGAAGCGGTGGCGCCAGCGCACAGACAAGCGTCGGCGCGCCTGGCGGGCGGACAGCTTGAACAGCTCGACGCCGCGTTGGCCGCCGCGCGCGCCGAACCGGGCGACGCTGGCGAACGAGGCACGCTCGGAGGCACGCTTCCAGGCAAGCTCGCAGGCAAGCTCGCACTGGCGCCGCAAACGGCCGCCGATGGCAATCAGCTTGAAGCGAAGACCGCGGCTGCGGACCGAACCACGCCATCCGGTCCGGCATCGCCGCGCCGCCGCGCGCAACGCTGCGCGATGCCGGTGCGCACGAGGAGCAGCGAATGATCGAATGGGTGCTGATCTGTTTCGTGGCCGGCCTGGTCATGGCGGTGCCGGTATGGATCGTCTGGCAACGGGCGGGCGCGCGCCGCGGGCTCGCCGGACTGCGCGGCTTCGATCCGCGCGACGCGGTGCCGTGCCAGATGGAGCCGGTCGCGCTGCATGCGCGCCTGCTGCCGGTCGCGCGCGACGCTCGCGAAAGCGTCGATCCAAAGGAGCCGGTATGAAGACGATCGCCGTCGTGTCCACCGCGGGCGGCACGGGCCGCACGACGCTCACCGCCGCGCTCGCGGTGCTGCTCGCGCGCCGTGGCCGGCCGGTCGTCGCGCTCGATCTCGATCCGCAGAATCTGCTCGGCGCGCACCTGGGCATCGATGGCCTCGCGCCCAGCGGTCTGTCGCAAGCCCTGCTTGAGCGCGACACCGGATGGCATGCATCGACGTGGCGCAGTGCGGACGGCGTGCTATTCGTGCCCTACGGCGCGGTGTCGAGCGCGCAAAGCACGCGTTGCGACGCGCGCCTTGCCGCCGAGCCGGGCTGGCTCGGCGCGGCGCTGGCAGACCTCGATCTGCCGGACGACGGCGTGGTGCTGATCGATACCGCGCGCTATCCGTCGCAGCAGGCGGAGCAGGCGCTGCGTTGCGCCGACCTCGCGCTGTGCGTGACGCCGCCCGAGCCCGCTGCCTGTGCGACGCTGGTCGCGCGCCTCGCCGCGTTGCGCGCCCTCTGCGCGAATCCTCGGGTCATCGTCAATCGGCTCAATCCGGCGCGCGACATGCAGCGCGACGTGCTCGCGATGCTCGAGGCGGCCATTGGCGACGGCCTGCCGCTCGCGCAGCGCGTGCATCTGGATGCCGCGCTGCCCGAAGCGTTCGCGCGCGGCACGTGGATCTTCGACGACGCGCCGCATTCGCAGGCGTCGCACGATCTGCACGGGCTCGCGAACTGGCTCGATGCGTGGCTCGACGTGGATCCGGCCGCGAGTGATGCGGCAAGTGCTGCCGCGAGTGGCGCCGCGACTTTCGCTCCCGGTTCCGCCACGAATCCGGCCACAAATCCGGCCACGAACCCGGCAACGAATCAGCCAGCATCTGCCGCCGCGCATCAGGCGGCGAGCCAGCCCAACCCGCCGCCGCTTCGTCAGCGCGACGAACCGTCATGAAGACGCGCGCCCCGCATTCGTTACGCGCCCGCGCGCTCGACTGGCTCGCGCGAGGCCTCGGCGTATCCGCCGCGCGCACGCGGCTCGACTGGCTCGTGCGGCTTTTCTTCCAGCCGCCCGCGCCAGGCAAGCCCGATCACGTGCACCGCTGGATTCGCGCCGCCGTGCTGTCTTGCGCGTTGCAATGGGGCGTGCTCGAACCGCATCGTTTGCGCGCGTGGGGTTGGCGCGCGTTCGTCCGGCCACCGCGCCCGCGCGAGCGCAGCGCGGCCGCGCAGGCGCGCGCGGTGCTTGCATGGATCGACCATTGGCTGGTGCCGGTATGGCTTGTCGGGCGCCCCCTGCGGCGCCGCTTCGACGCGCTGTTAGCGAGCCTGCCGTGGCAGTGCTGGGGCACGCGGCTCGAAGACGCGACGCAGCGCATCGGCCATATCCGCTGGCTGCTGCCGCTCCTTGTGGTGGCCGGCGCATGCCTGTGGGGGATGATCGGCACGTCGCCGCTGTCGTCGGACGGCCAGTTCGAATTCTTCGCGGTACTGGTGTTCGCCGCGCTGCTCGTGCGGCGTTTGCCGGGCCGCATGCCGGTGCTGGTCCTCACCACGATCGCGCTGCTCGCGATGATTCGCTACGTGTGGTGGCGCGTCACCGAGACACTGACGTTCCATTCGCCCGCCGAGGCGATTCTCGGCTATCTGCTGTTCGGCGCGGAAGCGTACACGTGGGTGATCCTGCTGCTCGGCTTCGTGCAGACCGCGTGGCCGCTCAATCGCACGGTCGCGAGCCTGCCCGCCGATACGTCCAGCTGGCCGAGCGTCGACATCTATATACCGACCTACAACGAGCCGTTGTCGGTGGTCCGTTCGACCGTGTTCGCCGCGCAAGGCATCGACTGGCCCGCCGGCAAGCTGCGCGTCTATCTGCTCGACGACGGCCGGCGCGACGAATTCAACGCGTTTGCGCAGGCGTGCGGGATCGACTATCTGACGCGCGACGGCAACCGTCACGCGAAGGCCGGCAACATCAATTCGGCGCTGGAGAAGACCGGCGGCGAGTACATCGCGATCTTCGATTGCGATCACGTGCCGACCCGCTCGTTCCTGCAAACGACGATGGGTACGTTCCTGCGCGATGCGCGCTGCGCGATGGTGCAAACGCCGCATCACTTCTTTTCGCCAGATCCGTTCGAGCGCAACCTGGGCACGTTCCGCCGCGTGCCGAACGAAGGCAATCTGTTCTATGGGCTCGTGCAGTCCGGCAACGATCTGTGGAACGCGTCGTTCTTCTGCGGCTCGTGCGCGATTCTCAAACGCTCGGCGCTCGCCGAAGTGGGCGGCGTCGCGGTCGAAACGGTTACCGAGGACGCGCACACGGCGCTCAAGCTGCACCGGCGCGGTTACACGACCGCGTATCTGCCCACCGTGCAGGCCGCGGGGCTCGCGACCGAAAGCCTCGCGGGCCACATCAAACAGCGCACGCGCTGGGCGCGCGGGATGGCGCAGATCTTCCGCATCGACAACCCGTTCCTGGGCCGCGGGCTGAGCTTCTTCCAGCGGCTGTGCTATGGCAACGCGATGCTGCATTTCTTCTACGGCGTGCCGCGTCTGGTGTTTCTGACGATGCCGATGTCATATCTGTTCTTCCAGATGTACTTCATCAACGCGTCGGCGACGACGATCGCGAGCTTTGTGCTGCCGTACATCGTGCTCGCGAACATCGCCAACTCGCGCATGCAGGGCAAGTACCGCCATTCGTTCTGGGCCGAGGTGTACGAGTCGGTGCTCGCGTCGTACATCGCGCTGCCGACCACGATGGCGTTTTTCAGCCCGAAGCATGGCAAGTTCAACGTGACCGATAAGGGCGGCCGTATCAGCGAGGGCTATTTCGACTGGGCAGTGTCCAAGCCGTATCTGCTGCTGCTCGGCCTGAATGCGTGCGCGCTCGCGGCCGGCGCATACCGGCTGATGTTCGGGCAAAGCGGTGAGAGCGCGACGGTGCTGATGAACGTCTTCTGGACGCTCTACAACCTCGTGATGCTCGGCGCGGCGGCGAGCGTCGCGCGCGAGGCGAAGCAGGTGCGCGTCACGCATCGGATCGCGATGCGCGCGGCGGCCACGTTGCTGCTCGCGGACGGTACGACCTTCGCGTGCACGACCAGCGACTATTCGACCGGCGGCCTCGGCCTCGAGGTCGATCCGGGGCTGAAGCTCGAGCCCGGCGACAGCCTCGGCGTCTGCCTTGCCCGCGGCGATAGGCAATTCCATTTTCCGGTTTACGTGAGCCGTTTCGTTGGGCGGCACCTCGGCGTGCGCTTCGACGGCCTCACGCTCGATCAGGAGCGACAGCTCGTGCAATGCACGTTCGGCCGCGCCGACGCGTGGCTCGAGTGGGGCCGGCAAACCGTCGAGGACGCGCCGCTGCGCGGTCTGAAAGAAGTGCTCGCGATGGGTGTCGAAGGCTATTCACGGCTGTGGGGCGGTCTCGCCCGCGCGGCCGAGACGCTGCTCGCGCCCGGGCGCACCCGCCACTGATACCGGCGGCGCGCGCCGCGGCCAATGAGAGAACCTGTTCATGACTTTGTGGAACCTGTACTTCATCATCAAGCTGTATCTGTTCGCGGGCGGCCATCTGCGGCCGCTGTGGCTGGTCAATCTCGGCTTCGCGCTCGTGCTCGCCGGCACTTCGACGCTGCGCCGGCGCTCGCTGCGGGTGTTGCGCAACCTGCTCGGCCTCGCGCTCGGCGTGCCGCTGATGTACCACGAAGCGAACGTGCCGCCGTTCTCGCGGCTGACCGAGGAATTCGGCAATCTGACGACGTTCAGCTTTGGCTACTGGCTCGAACTGGCCCAGCGTTTCGTGCCGCCGATGCTGTTGCTTGCCGCGCTCGGCGCGCTGGTCGGCTATCTGGTCGTGAACCGCTGGGTGCGGGTCGCGACGTTCGTGCTGATCGCGCTGGTGGCGATCCCGTTGTGGCAGCAGGGCGGCGCGGTGCTCGCGCAATGGCGCGGCGCATCGGCGCTGGCCGCGGCAAACGGCGCAGCTGGCAATGGGGTCGGCAATGCGCCCGGCGCGCAGCCGCTCGACCATAACGCGGCGCTCGCCGCATTTCGCACGCAGGAGTCGCAGCGGCAAGTGAGCTTCGGCCATCTCGCCAGCGATGCGAACGCGCAATTCGACGTGATCGTGCTGCACATCTGCTCGCTGTCGTGGGACGACCTCGATGTCGTGAAGGCGCGCAATCATCCTTTCCTGAGCCACTTCGACTATCTGTTCACGAACTTCAGCACCGCGGCCAGCTACAGCGGGCCGGCCGCGATTCGTGTGTTGCGCGCGAGTTGCGGCCAGCAGGCGCACGCGGACCTGTACAAGAATGCGCCGCAGCAGTGCTACCTGCTCGCCGATCTCGCGCAGGCCGGCTATACGCCGCAGACGATGCTGAACCACGACGGTCACTTCGACAACTTCCTGCAAGTGGTCCATGACAACGCCGGCGTGCCGAACGTGCCGATGATTCCGAACACGAGCGTGCCGGTCGCGATGCACGCGTTCGACGGCTCGGCGATCCGCGACGACTATGCGACGCTCGCCGCGTGGTATGCGCAGCGTGCGAGCGTACCGGGACCGGTCGCGCTGTACTACAACACGATCAGCCTGCATGACGGCAACCGGCTACCGGACAGCAATCTGTCGAGTATCGATTCCTATCCGTTGCGCGTGAACAGAATGATGAGCGACTTCGACCGTTTCGCGGATCTGATCGCGTCGTCGGGCCGGCGCGCGGTGATCGTGTTCGTGCCGGAGCATGGCGCGGCGCTGCGTGGCGACGCGAACCAGGTGGCGGGTCTGCGCGAGATTCCGACGCCGCGTATCGTGCACGGGCCGGTTGGCGTGCGGCTCGTCGGCTTTCAGGGCAATCACGGGCCGACCACGGTGATCGACAGTCCGACGAGCTTCCTCGCGGTGGCGCAACTGTTGTCGAACCTGGTGTCGAACAGTCCGTTCAAGCCGGGGGTGACGTTGTCGCAGTACGCGACGAATCTGCCGCAAACGCAGATGGTCGGCGAAAACGAGGGGACGGTGACGATGCGCACCGCGACCGGCTATGTGGTGAAGACGCCGGACGGCGTGTGGGTGGACGGCAAATGATCGGAGACGGCACGAGCGTGGCGAAAGCCACCGCTAAAACAACGACGAAGGAAGCGGTCGACAGCCCATGGCCGGTCGACGACATCACCGGGCTCGCGCGCCGCTTGCCCGAAGTCGACCCGCGGCGGTATTTCGATGGTCAGGCGAAGGAGGCTTACCAGCAGTCGCTAGGCAAATGGCCGCTGCTCGCGCGGCTGATGAATCTCGTGCCGCGCGATGAAGAAGACGGAGACGCGCCGTAGACTCCGGCGCTGGCGTTACACGTCGAACGATGTTCGTCTGCAATGGCACGGTGCATAACGCACCGTCAAGCACCGTCACGCATAACTGGCCGCGACCACGCTTGAGCGCAACCGCGCTTTAACGCAACTGCATCAGCGCGATCAGCAACACCATGCCGCCGATCGCGCCATCGAGCACGCGCCACGCGCTCGCGCGGCGAAACAGCGGCGCCAGCATGCGCGCACCATAACCGAGCCCGACGAACCAGACAGCACTGACCGTCATCGCGCCAAGCGCGAACGCGAGCCTCGCGCCTTGCGGCTCACGCGCGCCCGCGGTGCCGATCAGCAGGAACGTATCCAGATACACGTGCGGATTGAGCCACGTAAAGGCGAGCGTCATCAGCACGATCGGCAGTGCGCGTTGCGCGGGCGGCGCGACGTTGGCACCGCCCGCTTCGCTGTTTGCATTGCCGCCGGCCGATGCATCGAGCACCGCATGGCCCGGCTTCACCGCGCGGCGCAGCGCGTTCACGCCGAACCACACGAGATACGCGAGTCCGACATACAGCATCGCGTGCACGAAGCGCGGAAAACGCTCCATCAGCACCGATGCGCCGCCGACGCCCGCGCCGATCAGTATGAAATCCGACAGCGTGCACAGCAGCACGATCTTGCCGATATGCGAGCGCATGATGCCCTGACGCAGCACGAAAGCGTTCTGTGCGCCGATCGTCACGATCAGCGATGCGCACAGCGCGGCGCCGTGCGAAAAAGACGGCCAGTTGGAAAGCCAGTTCATATAACGATCCAGAAAACGAAGCAAGCGCGATAGACGAAGAAAACGAACAGCGCTAGTCTGCTTTTTTGCTGGACCTAAAAGAAGCTAATTTAATTAATGCCGATTAAGGAACGCTAATGCTCGACTATGCGTTGCTCGACGCGCTCGCCGCCGTGGTCCGTCACGGTTCGTTCGACCGCGCGGCGAGCGAGCTCAGTATCACGCCGTCCGCGGTGTCGCAGCGGGTCAAGCTGCTCGAGGAGCGGGTCGGCAGCGTGCTCGTGAAGCGCGGCCAGCCGTGCGTCGCGACCACCTCGGGCGCGCTGTTGTGCCGTCATACCGAGCGCGTGTTGCTGCTCGAGGCGGAGCTGAACGGCCGGCTGCCGGCATTGCCCGGCGCGCTGGTCGAACGCTGGCCGACGCTGCGCGTGGCCGTCAACAACGACAGCGTCGGCACCTGGTTCATCGACGCGGTCGCGCCGTTCTGCGTCGAACGCGAGATGCTGCTGGACCTCGTGATCGACGACCAGGATCACACCGCGCAGCGCATTCGTGACGGCAGTGCGCAAGGCGCGGTCACCACCCAGGCCGAACCGGTGCAGGGTTGCCGGTCGGTGCGGCTCGGCCGTATGCGTTATCTGGCGGTCTGCTCGCCCGCGTTTCACGCGCGCTATTTTGCCGACGGCGTGACACGCGACAGTTTGCGGCGCACGCCTTGCATCGATTTCGATCCGAAGGACCAGTTGCAAAAGCGCTTTATGCGGCGCGCCACGCGCGCGGAGCTCGACCCGCCGCTGCACTGGATTCCGCACGTCAGCGGCTTTATGAGCGCCTGCATGATGGGGCTCGGCTGGGGGATGTGCCCGGAGCGAATGATCGCCGGGCAACTGGCGCGCGGGGAGCTGGTGGAGGTCGCGCCGCGCAAGCCGATCGACGTCGATCTGTACTGGCAGAGCTGGCGTCTGTCGATCGGCTGGCTCGACGACTTCAGCGCAATGCTCAGACAGCGCGCCGGCGAATTTCTCGATTGAGGTTGCCGCGCGAGCGCGTGGCCGGCGCTCGATCGCAACAGCCCGCGACGGGTCGGGCGAGGGAACGGGTTGCGCGCATCAGCACGCGCGATTCGAACCGACACCTCGCCACGTCACCATTCAGCGTGCCGCCGAGCCGCCGCTATCCGTCACCGGCGCGCCATCGCCATTGCCGTTGCCGGCGGCCGCGTCGCGCGTCTCGGGCATCGCCGCCCACACCAGCAGTACCGCGAGCGCACCCGCGGCCGCGAGGCCGAAGAAGCTCACCGCATTGCCGAAGCGATCGGCGATAAAGCCGGCCGCGGTCGTGCTGAGCGTCGCGCCGATCCCGGCCGCGAGCCCGAACAGGCCGATACAGAGGTTGTAGCGGCCCTTGTCACCGGCGACGTCGGCGGCGATCAGCGGCAGCATCACGCCGAACACGGCGGCGCTCAAACCGTCGAGCATCTGCACCGGCACGAGCAGATACGGGCTGCTGATGCCCGCGAACAGCAACGCGCGAATCGGCAGCGCGCTGAAGCCGAGCAGCAGGATCGGCCGGCGACCCCAGCGTTCGGCGGAGCGTCCGACCCACGGCGACATCATCGCGACGATCGCCTGCGGCACGATGATGCACGCGGCGATCACGAGCTGCACGTTGTCGCCCATGCCGGCCGTCACTTCACCGGCCGCGAGGTTCAGCATCGCCGCGTTCGACAGATGGAACAGCACGATGCACGCGGCGAACAGCAGCAGGCGCCGGTCGCGCAGCAGCTCGCGCAGGCTCTCGCGGCGCTCGATCTGCTCGGGCGTCGGCGCCGCCTTCGGCAGCTCGATCGTGTCGGTGCGCTGGATCATCGACAGCGCAATCAGCGCGGGAACCGCGAGGCCCGCGGTCAGAAAGAACACCGCGCGCGGCGAGTAGTACTCGCCGAACAGACCCATCAGACCGGCCGCGACCGCGCTGCCGATCGACGCCCAGCGCGCGTTGCGCCCGAGCCGGTCGCCGAGATTCGCGCGCCCCACCAGCGCGAACGAAATCGCCGCGAGCGCCGGCGTCAGCATGCAGCTCGCGAAGCCGTGAAACACCTCGGCGGCGATCACCGGTATGACGGTCGGGCTGAGCGCGAGCAGCATCGCGCTCATGATGATCGCGCCGATCGCCCACGCGGCGGCGCCCTTCTTGTTGCGCAGCGCGTCGACCGCGGCGCCGCCGGGCACCTGGCTGACCATCGCGCTGATGGTGCCGACCGACAGCACCATGCCGATCTCGCCCTGAGTCCATTTATGCGATGCGAGATACGACGCGATGAACGGCCCGAAGCCCGTCTGCACGTTGGCGACGAAGAAGTTGAGCCAATCGAGCGCGCGCAGACTTCGCGCCGTGACGAGAGTGCGGACCGTCATCGGACCGCCCGTGCGTTGGAAGCCGCGACG
>NZ_DASXHN010000168.1:0-4822 GCF_036488505.1 Paraburkholderia sp.
GCATCGTCGGACGGGCTGCGACGAGAGGGGGCGGGGTCCAGACGGCGTCACGATTCGCAAGAGAAATCGGACTGGTCCTGCGTTCATTGAACGGAGGCAGCGACTCGATAGCCACGCTCCAGTTCATCAGCGCGTATCGCTGCCGCCGGCAAGCCGACGAGTGAGCGCCCCAAAATCTCCCCGAACTCGCGAGACGGCGCTAGCGGTCCCACGGTCCGCAACGCTGCGTCTGACACGGAAGAGTCGCAGCCCTGGCGACAGAACGGGAACGCTCGTTGCGGCGCGGCAAGCTTTGCCACGCTATTCCGCCCGCAACGCGGAGAAGGTTGAGAAGCCGCATGACGCCATTGACGACCGCACCACAAAAGCCGCCTCACCGCATTACGCTCGCGTTCCAAGGCGGGGGCGCGATCGGCGCATTCCAGGCCGGCGTGCTGGAAGCGTTGCACAACGCCGGTGTCGAAGTCGCCGCGTGCAGCGGCTCTTCGATCGGCGCGATTAACGCCGCGCTTTATTTTGGCAATGATCCATCGTGCAGAGTGGACCGGCTAAAAGCGTTCTGGCGTAGTGTGTCGGTGCCCGGTTCGGCGCTGCGCCAACACGCGCTGCAACTTTGGCCGCCACACCGCGCACTCGAAGATCAAACGGTGAGGCGCGTGCTCGCGGAAACCGATCAAAGTTACGCGTTTCAGGTCGGATTGCCGGGATTCTTCGTCCGGCGCCTGCACATTCCGTGGTTCACGGGCACAGGCAATCCGGGCGATGCCAGCGTGTTCGATACGCGACCGCTGTCCCGCACACTGTCGAGTCTGTGTGATTTCGAGTTGCTCAATCGCAGCCCGGTCGAGGTCAGCGTCGTGGCCGCGAATCTAGCGACGGGCGCCGCCCGCTATTTCGTGAATCACGACGACGGACTCGACAGCGCGATGATCATGGCGTCGGGCGCGTTGCCGCCCTGGTTTCCAGCCGTCGAAATCGACGGATCCTGGTATTGGGATGGCTCGCTCGTGACAGGGGCGCCTTTGCGTCATCTCGTGTCCAGAGCACCCGCGGCTGCCCACACCGTCATCTTGCGCGCCGACTTATGGAGTTGCGACGGCCCGCTTGCCGACAATCTCGTCGACGTCGACATCCGCCTCAAAAACATCCAGCACGCGAGCAGAGCGGCGTTCTTCAACGAGGCGTTCGAGGAATCGCAACATCTGAAGTCTTTACTCGCGTACGCGCTGGCTCGCATCGACGGCGAACAGCGCCAGAACGATCCCCAGTTGATGAACGCAGCGGCGCTCGCCCAGCCGAAGAACGTTCGCATCGTGCCGGTCGACTACCCGCGCTCGCAATGTGAGGCGCACTTCAAGGACTCGCAGTTTGGCGAGACCGCCATCGACGAGCATTGGAAAAATGGCCGATTGGCGGCCGAGACGGCGCTGTCGAAAATGGGAAGTGAATAGTCGGAAGATAAAGTGCGGATCGGCCGTCCCCGTCTATCGCAACGTGGAGTTGGCGCGACGCTTGCAGAAATTACGAGGCGCGCTGAAGTTGCTACAAGCGTCGTTGCAAGCACGTTGCAACGACGCTTCGACACAGGGCCGGATTCGATCGCGAATCCAGCCTCCCAGGCACGGCCCATGCGGAAAGCGTCGAACCTCGCACTGTTGCAGATACCGTCGTGGAAAACCGCCCTTTCAGTCTGACGGACTGGCACCGCTTCCTGTTCGGGAACACATCGTCGCTGTTCTTGCTGGAAGTACTTCTCCGCACCTGCGTCACGTACGTATTACTGGTCATTGCCATGCGCCTGCTCGGGCGCCGCGTGGCAGCGCAATTCACATTGTTCGAGATTTCGATCGTCGTTACCCTCGCAGCGGCGATCGGTGTTCCTTTGCAGGCTTCCAACCGGGGGATGCTGCCGCCGTTGGTGATCGCGGTCGTCGCCATCGTACTGCAGCGTCTCATTGCGCGGCTTGGCACCACGCACCGGCGTCTGGAAACGCTGATTTCAACGGATGTCACGCTGCTCGCACGAGAAGGGCGGCTGGAAATGCGGGAACTGGGGCGAGCCGCGATGCCTCGGGAAAAAATATTCGAGGCGATGCGCATCCATGGGTGGCAGCAACTGGGCCAGATTAGCCGGCTCTACATGGAGCCGTCCGGGTCGTTTTCGTTCATCCCGGCCAGGCCGTCCAAGCCGGGCCTGTCGGTACTGCCCGCGATAGACAAGGATCTTCTGGAGGAAGGCCGACTGCATGGCTGGTCCGCGTGTCGCGAGTGCGGCAACACCATCGAGAGCGACGACACAGACGGCGTGCAATGCGAGAACTGCGGTTCGACTGAATGGACGTTCGCAGTGAGGGAAGTGGAGGTCTGATGCAGTTCATCGAACGGATTCTGATTGGTGACGGACCTTGGGCGTTCCTGTTGGAAGTCGTTGTCCGTGCCGCGATTGTGTATGTCCTCCTGCTGGTGGCCATGCGCTTGATGGGCAAGCGTGTGGCCGCTCAGTTGAGCATCACGGAGCTAGCGGTGATTCTGATGCTCGGCGCCGCGATCGGCGTTCCCATTCAGGTGTCGTCGCAAGGCGTTTTACCGGCGGTTATCGTGCTGTTCACGGTCGCGCTTCTTCAGCGCATGAGTTCCGGGCCGGTCTGCGGTGGCGCAAATTTCAGGTCGCACAGGAAGGCGACGTCACGATGCTGGTGAAGGACGGCACCATTCTTCTCGACCAACTCAAGGCCGACGAGGTTTCCCGGGAGATGCTCGCGTCGGAACTTCGGGCCGCAAACGTGGCTCACCTGGGACAGTTGCGGCGGGTCTACCTGGAGCCATCCGGGTCTATCAGCCTGGTTTGGAGGAAGGAGGAACGCCCCGGTTTGACGGTTCGGCCAGACATGGAACGCTCGCTTCTCGATGCGATCGGCGCAGACGGCTATTTTGCGTGCTGGAATTGCGGGGTTACCCTCGCCGCGCGCGACCGGCCGGCCCAACCATGCTCGTCATGCCAGTCCACACGATGGGAATCGGCAGTGCGATTGCCGCGGGAGCCGAAGACGAACAGCGAAGATAGCAAAACCGCCAATGCGTGAAGTTTCGCGCCAAGCTGTGGTACCCGACGGAGTGCACAACTTCGTCGGCTAACTCAATGCGCGGGCACGCAAGCGCGCTAACGATTGCCGATCGTCACTGGCTGGGAATCAGGCCAGCGCATGATCATGGCGATCGGCCTGCATCCCCGGCGGGTGTGGCCGGGAGCAGTGGTGCCCAACGCACCGAGCGGATGCCTCGTCACTCTGCCGGCTTTCCGCCGATCGTGTTGCCCTGTTGCCACGCGCGTTTGCCCTCGTCGGACAACTCTCCGCAGCTGTGCGACGGGTCTGGCTGCGTACCTTCCACAGCCATTTTGCCGCCCGGTTGCTCTTGCGCCGGCACCGGCGCACCGGTGCGTGCCGCGGCGCGGTCGTCCTGGGTTCGGCCCGCATAGGTTTCAGTCGCCATTTTCAACCTCCGAGAACATGAGAAGTGTCGTACGCTGCTGAACATTCAGTGCGAACTTCATTCATCGCCGCAACGCGCGTGCCAACGGCGCCGCTCAGTGACTGATCAAAGCATCGAGCTTCAGCGAACGCGCGACAGCAACTCTTCGGACGTCATCACCGCCCCATACTTCTGCGCGATATCGAACAGATTGGCCTCGTGCGGCGCAAGCGCACGGTCACCCACGCAATCCGACAGCACGACGGGGCGCAAGCCGAACTGCATCGCATCGACGACACTGGCGCGCACGCAGCCGCTCGTCACGCATCCCGCGACGACCAGTGTGCTCACGCCGCGCATCGCGAGCCAGGCGGCGAGCGAGGTGCCGAAGAACGCCGATGGCACGTTCTTGCGCACGACGAGTTCGCCGTTCGCAGGCGCGAGTTGCGGCACGATCGCGCTCGCCGGCGAATGCTCCTTCAACGTCAGCATGCCGGGCACTTTTAACGAAAATACATTGGCATCGGCGTCATCGTCCGCATAGACGATCCGGCTGTGCGCCACCGGCCACTTCATGCTGCGCGCAGCCTCGAGCAGCGGCACCGTATTGGCGATCGCCTCGGGAATATTGCCGCCGCCGAACACGGCGGGATCGGCAAAGCCGTTCACGAAGTCGATGATCAACAGCCCAATCTGGCCTTTGATGTCCAGCGTCTGGCCAAAGCCCTGGCGCGCGTAAACGGCGTCGTTCATTGCGTGTCCTCTACGGTTTTACCATCGCGCACCACGTCGACGCCATCGAGCGAGACGGTACAGCGTCGCAACGGAATGTCGATATGGCAGGCGGTCGTGCGCGCGCCGCCGCCTTCGTTGTTCGGTCCGAGCGAGAACAGGAAATTGCCGTCGAAGGCACGCGCGTCCATGCCGAGTGTGGCCTCGCGATCGTAGAGGCCAAGCGTCGACCAGTGCGCGCGTTTTTGGAGGCCCCAGCCGATATGCGAGATTGCGTAGGCGTCTGGATCGTCGAACGTTTCCATGTATTCGCGCAACAGGTCCGCATCGACGCCGCCTTCGATCCTGGTCGCATAACCGGCTTCGACCGTTAGCACGATCGGCTCGGTGCAATAGCTTTTCTGCGGCAGAAGAATGTCGCCTTTGTCGATGACGATGCGCCCGTTCGCTGTTCCTTCATTCGGAAACGTCAGCGCGAAGCCGCTTGGCCAGTGGTCCCAGCGGCCCGGTTTATCGACGAAGCCGTATTCGGCGATGGCTGGAAATTCGCCCAACGGGCAGCTCAGGTCCGTTCCTGCCTTCGACGTGACGCGCATCTCGCGCGCTCGCTCGATGTGCG
>NZ_DASXHN010000192.1:0-12605 GCF_036488505.1 Paraburkholderia sp.
AGATGAACGCAGGGTATTGACAGGTGCTTAAGCTGCTTTTACAATTTCGCTTCTCTGCTGTTTGTTGTTCTGTTCCTCGATAGCTCAGTCGGTAGAGCGCCGGACTGTTAATCCGTAGGTCCCTGGTTCGAGCCCAGGTCGAGGAGCCAAGAATTGCAAAAGCCCGTTAACCAGGACGGGTTTTTTTATGTAGATCAAGTTGTGCTGCTGTTCCTCGATAGCTCAGTCGGTAGAGCGCCGGACTGTTAATCCGTAGGTCCCTGGTTCGAGCCCAGGTCGAGGAGCCAAAAGTTGAAAGGCCCGCATCCGTGCGGGCCTTTTTTGTTTTAGCGCCCGTCTGTTGTACAACCGGTTTCGCACGAACGCTCACTCGCGGGCTCGGCACATCCGATGCACGTCATGCCTGTGCGGTGAATCGTCGGCGGGTTCATCGGACCGGAGGCGCGGATTTGCGTCGCACCGCGCGCGCCGTTATACGATGGCGGCGTCGCTGCGAACCGACCTCGCGCGTTTCGCGCTCCCCACCAATTCCACGCACTCGACCCGGCCAGCTCATGAAATCCACCTCGCCTAGCATCGCGCTCGCCGCCGCCGGCGCACTGCTGCTGTCTTCGGCGCACGGCGAAGAAATCGCCAGCGTCAATACGAATTTCCACATCACCGGTTCCGATCGCGTGGTCGTCGAGGCTTATGACGACCCCATCGTGCAGGGCGTCACCTGCTATGTGTCGCGGGCGCGGACTGGCGGCGTCAAAGGTACGCTCGGCATCGCAGAGGATCCGACCGAAGCGTCGATCGCGTGCCGCCAGGTCGGGCCGCTGCATTTCACCGGGCCCGTCAAACAGAAGGACGACGTGTTTTCAGTCAGCATGTCACTGATCTTCAAATCGCTGCACGTGGTGCGTGTCGTCGACACGAAGCGCAACACGCTCGTCTATCTGACCTATAGCGATCGCGTCGTGAGCGGCAGCGCGAAAAACAGCGTCAGCGCCGTGCCAGTGCCGGCGGGCACGACGATACCCGTCAAGTAACAAAAAGTTGCGACGGGCGGCAGCGGGCGATCACACCCCCCGCGAGGCCCCCCATGACGCGCTACACTGACCGGTCCAACCGCACTTTTGTCATGACCGCCACCCATCGTTTCCGCGATTGCGCCCGCTACTGGCGCACGCCACTTCTGCCCGGCGCGGATCTGCTCACCGCCGAATATCGCGACCACGCGTTCGCGCCGCACTGGCACGACGCGTACACGATTGCGGTGATCGTCGCGGGCGCAGAATGCTATCGGTATCGCGGCGAACACTATGTCGCGGAAGCGGGCAGCGTGCCGATCATCAATCCGGGCGAACTGCATACCGGGTCCAAGGCAGTCGACGACGGCTGGCAGTATCGCGTGATGTATGCACCGGTGGACTTCATCCGTGAGCTTGCCGCCGACCTTGCCGGCAAGCCGCAGGCCCTGCCGTGGTTTGCCCCCGGCGTGATCCGCGATGCCGATCTCGCGACGCGCCTCGCTCACGCCCATCGTCTGCTCGAAGCGGGCGAAGACGGCCTCGCCGCCGAAGCCGCGATGCTCGACGCGCTGTCCACGCTGCTGGTCCGCTATTCGCAGACCTGTCCCGTGTCCGCGCGCGTTGCCACCGACGACACCCGCGTCGCGTTGATGCAGGAGCGTCTGACCGGCGATCTGGTCGAGCCGGTCACGCTCGCCGAGGTCGCGAAGGCGGCGGGGCTGTCGCCGTTTCACGCGGCGCGGCTGTTCACCCAGTCGACCGGTCTGCCGCCCCACGCGTGGCGCAACCAGGTGCGCTTGCAGCGCGCGCTCGCGCCGCTGCGCGCGGGGAGCTCGGTTACCGACGTCGCCGCCGACAGCGGCTTCACTGACCAGAGCCATTTCACGCGGCACTTCCGGCGCATGTTCGGCGTGCCGCCGGGGCAATGGCAAGGGACGCATCGCTAACGGTGATTAGCAGCGCGCGAGATCCCGTTGCCGGCAACGGCGCTTTCACGGCCAACGGCGAGCTCGCCGTCTCCGACACCGCTCGCCCGTGAACGGCGTCTACGGCGTCTACGGCGTCTACGGCCATGATCACTTCATGCGGCGCCGCCGGATAGACGTTCAGTTCGGCCGCCGAGCCGGTGGCAATCGCCTCACTTCGCAAAGAGAAGCACACCTGCGGCGAGTGCGTGGCAGTTCGCGGCCACATCGTCGGGCCCGACGTCGTTGTGCGCGAGCGGCTTGACCGGCATGGGCGCTTGCCGCGACATTCGCGCTGCCTGTCCAGCCTACTGCCGGGCCAATGCGAACGGACTCACCACTCGCCCCGACCCACGAGCCGGACCCCCGACCGCCCTCGTCACACCGCCAGCTCGCCACCCTTGCACCGCAAGAACGTACAAGCCCGTTCCACCGACTGTCGCTATCCTTCCAGAATCAAGGAGGCTAGTTTGTGAGCGATTCCACCCGAGGCCGGCCCACCTGCCGAGGCCGTCTCAAAGAATTCACCGCCGGCGCGCGCGACATCATCCCGATGATGGTCGGTGCCGCGCCGTTCGGCGTCATTTACGGCACGCTCGTCGCATCCGGCCCGCTGCATCTGTGGCAAGGCCAGTTGATGTCGCTGATCGTCTTCGCCGGCTCCGCGCAATTCATCGCACTCGGTCTGATCGCCGGACACGCGAGCTTCGCCGTGGTCTGGGCCACCACGCTCGTCGTCAATCTGCGTCACGTGCTGTACAGCGCGACGCTCGCGCCGCATGTCGCGCATCTGCCGGCGCGCTGGCGCTGGACGCTCGGCGCGCTGCTCACCGACGAGGTCTTTGCGGTCGCATGGGAGCACTACCGGCATCGCGAGCCGGGCACCGTGGGCCCGTACTACTTCTTCGGCGCCGGACTCGCGATGTATCTGAACTGGCAGTTGTGGACCGTCGCCGGCCTGCTGTTCGGCGCGGCGTTCCCGGGCCTGCAGTCGCTCGGGCTCGATTTCGCGATGGTCGCAACCTTTATCGCGATCGTCGTGCCGCAGCTGGTCGCGCTGCGCTATATCGCGGCGGCCGCGACCGCGGGCACGCTGGCGTTGTTCTGGCAGGCGTGGCCGTACAAGCTTGGCCTGCTTGGCGCGGTGTTCGCAGGCGTCGCGGTCGGCGTGCTGCTGTCGAACTCGCGTCTGAACCTGCGCGGTGCGCGCGGTCCCGGGGAGGCCACGCGATGAACTACGTGGTTCTGATCGCCGGAATGGCGGTCATCACCTGGCTGATCCGTGCGGCCGTGTTCGTGCTCGGCGACCGGCTGACATTTCCGCCGCTCGTGCGCAACGCGCTCGGCTTCGTGCCGGTCACCGTGCTGACCGCGATCATCGTGCCGATGGCCGTTTCGCCGCACGGCGCTAATCCCGAGCTCACCTGGCGCAATCCGCAACTGGTTGGCGCACTTGCCGCGATCGCCGTCAGTGCGCTAACGCGTCGGCCGCTGCTGACGATCGCGGTCGGCCTGAGCGTGTTCTTCGTCTGGCAATGCGTCGTGCTGAAGTAAGCGCGCGTCCTCCTTTACGCCCGATGATGGTCGACCGCGGGGACGACGGCCGGCGCCATCCGCGCCGCGGCCCGCGCCTTCTCTCCAAAGTGCCCGCGCGCCGCGGGGGGGCGCTCAAGTTTCCGTCCCCTGCGCCGATATGTAGTCGAGGTCCGCCCATCGGGATTCGTCCCGCTGCTCAGGCGGCAACAGGCTGGCATCGACCGCGGTGGTAGCACGCACCGCGTGGCGCCGCGCGGCGCGCGGCCACGCAGCAACGCGACGGCCCGCGCCGCGCGGCAGGATCAAACGGGATAACACATGGGTCAAATCACCCTCAAGCTCAAGGACGAGACGGTCGCGTCGCTGCGCAAGGATTTCGAGGCCTTTCTGCGGGTATCGCTGAAGCTCGATCCGCAGTTCGCGACGCCATCGTTTGAGGATTTTTTGCGTGCGAAGCTGCTGGACAACATGGTGCCGCTGACCGAGCACGCGGTTCAGCGGATGTTGCAGGGTGGCCAGTACGCGTGGGCCAAGCGCACGCTCGACAAGGAATTTCCGGACGTCGTCGCGATTCTGGTGCGGCAGGCGACCGAGTTCGGCTTCGGTTTCGCCGCGCGTTCGGAATGGACCCCTGAGGAGCTTGCCAAGCAGTGCCGCGATTGGGCCGCGGCGATCGTCAAGGAGGCCGAAGGCGACGCCGCGCTGGTCGATCCGCTCGCCGCACAGATCAAAAGCGCGGTGCAAGACATCCAGGCGCTCGAAGAAGTGATGCAGACGCCGGCATGGCGACTCGTCGAATCGCTGCGTCAGCGCGTTTATGAGGCGAAGGTCGCGTGCGAGGCGAGCGTGGGCAGCACCGCGCGCGAAAAACTCGGTGAGCTGCGTGGCCTGCTGCGCCTCGGCATTTCGCATGGCACGTTCCAGAAACACGAAGCACAGCAGATCATGGAGTACCTGCGGTTATTGAAGCCGGAGATCTTCGTCGAGGAACCGTACGATCTGTTCTCGCGGCTCGCAGCATGGCTGCGCAATTTCTTCGTGCCGCCGCGTCCGGTCGCGCAACAACAGCAACAGCAGCGCTAGTCGCAATCGAGCCCGGCAGCATTCCTGCGAAGCGCCGTAGGCACTCAATCCCACATCTTCCTGAGTTTCGCGCCGATCTCGATCTTCGCCTGCGCAGCCGCGGCAAGCCCCGCCGCGCTCGGCGCGCTCGCCACCGGCACGCGCGGCCACGCGTACGCATCGAACAACGGCAGCATCGGCGTGGCAATAAAGCGGGTGCGCGACGCCCACACGTGACGGTCGCCCAGATGGGTCTGATTGTGCACGTAAAAACGCTGCGGCACGACGATGTGCAGGTCCTCCTTCGCGCGCGTCATCGCCACATAGAGCAGGCGGCGCTCCTCGTCGATTTCGTCGTCGCTGCCGGTGCCGAGATCGGATGGAATGCAGCCGTCGACGCCATTCAGCACGAACACGTTGCGCCACTCCTGGCCCTTGGCCGAATGGATCGTCGACAGGATCAGATAGTCCTCGTCGATCAGCGGCACGCCGGATTCGTCGCTGGTCGCATCGGGCGGATCGAGCGTGAGTTCGGTCAGGAAACGCTCGCGCGACGCATAGGTGCCCGCGATGCTCTCCATCTGCAACACGTCCGCGTGGCGGATCGCGGCATCCTCGTGATTGCGTTCGAGATGCGGCTCATACCAGCGCCGCACGGTCTCGAACTCGGCGGGCCAGGGCGTCTGGCGCCCATACACGCTGGACATCAGCTTGACGAACGGATGCCAGTCTTCCTGCGCCCGCGCGGGCGCGGCAAACGCGGCAAACGCGGCCAGCGCGCCGGTGGCGGCCGAGAGCGGGTCGCCAGCGCCGGCACGCGCGGCCATCTCGTCGAGCAGCTTCGCCGCAGTCGCCGGCCCGACACCCGGCAGCAACTGCACGACCCGAAAGCCGGCGACGCGGTCGCGCGGGTTCTCGGCCCAGCGCAGCACCGCGAGCACGTCCTTCACATGCACCGAATCGAGAAATTTCAGGCCGCCGAATTTGACGAACGGAATGTTGCGGCGAGTCAGCTCGATTTCGAGCGCGGCACTGTGATGCGCGGCGCGAAACAGCACCGCCTGCGACTTGAGCTTCATTCCCTGTTCACGCGCTTCCAGCACCTGTTCGACGACGTAGCGAGCCTGCGTCGCTTCATCGGCGACCGTGACGAGGCGCGGCCGCTGCGCCGATGCCTTGTCGGTCCATAGATTCTTCGTATAGCGCTCCCTCGCGAGTTCGATCACCGCGTTCGACGCGGCCAGGATCGGCGCGCTCGACCGGTAGTTGCGTTCGAGCGTCACCTGGTGCGCTGGCGGGTCGAACTGCGCGGGGAAATCAAGGATGTTGCACACGGTCGCGCCGCGAAACGAGTAGATCGACTGCGCGTCGTCGCCGACCACGGTCAGGCCGCGGCCGTCGGGCTTCAGCGACAGCAGGATCGACGCCTGCAGCGCGTTCGTATCCTGGTATTCGTCGACGAGCACGTGATCGAAACGCGCCGACATATCCGCGGCAATCGCCGGCTCGGCAGCCATATGCGACCAGTAGAGCAGCAGATCGTCATAGTCGAGCACGCTCTGCTTCTGTTTCGCGTCGACATACGCGGCGAACAGCCGGCGCAGATCGTCCTCCCACTCGCGGCACCATGTAAACGCGCTGTCGAGCACCTGGCCGAGCGACGCGCCCGTATTGACGACACGCGAGTAGATCGCGAAGCAGGTGCCCTTCGCCGGGAAGCGCCGCTCTTTCGCGGACAGCCCGAGCTCATGGCGCACGAGGTTCATCAGATCGGCAGAATCTTCGCGGTCGTTGATCGTGAACGTGGGCGCGAGGCCGATCAGATCGGCGTATTCGCGCAGCAGCCGCGCGCCGACGCTATGGAACGTGCCGGACCACATGAGCCCTTGCGCCAGCGCGGCGCCCGCGCCGGGCGCGCCGGTTGTCGCGGTCGCGGCGGCCGTGATGCGCGTGACGCGGCGGATCATTTCGAGCGCGGCGCGGCGCGAAAAGGTCAGTAGCAGGATGCGGTGCGGGTCGGCGCCGTTCACGACAAGATTGGCGACGCGGTGCGCGAGCGTGTTGGTCTTGCCCGAGCCCGCGCCCGCGATGACCAGCAATGCGCCGGGCGGTGTTTGAAGCGTGCCGGTTCCGTATTCGACGGCCTCGCGTTGCGCGTCGTTGAGCTTCGCGAGCCAGGCGGCGGTATCGAACGGGGGAGCGGATTCGGCGACGGTGGACACGGATCGATTTGCGCGTGGATGGAGTCAGGATGCGACGCACACTGTATATCCATACAACTCGCGGCGGCAAGCGCCCTTTTTTCGGCTGGCCGCTGGTCGCGGAACCGACCGCGTGCCGATGCTTGCCGCCCTGCCCCGCTGGGGGTTCCATAGGCGCAGGTCCGGCGTGGCCGGGCGCGGGCAGGCACGCCCGAGGCGATAACGGCTTCCGCCAGACCCGGAAGTAGGACCGGCGTTGCGCCGTTGCGCCGTTGCGCCGTTGCGCCGTTGCGCCGTTGCGCCGTTGCGCCGTTGCGCCGTTGCGCCGTTGCGCCGTTGCGCCGTTGCGCCGGTAGCCGCTCGCCGGTCGCCGGTCGCCGGTCGCCGGTCGCGTCGCAGACGCTACTGCTTCTTCGCGTCCTTCACATTGGCCTCGGCATTGGCCTTGTCCGCGTCGGCCTGCGCGTCGGTCTTCGACTTGTCGGCCTTGGCCTGCGCGACGGCTGCCTTTTTGTCGGCCTTCGCCTGTTCCTTCGCGGCCTTCTTGTCCGCGTGCGTCGCGGGCGCCGCGGCCGGTTCGCTCGTCTGCGCGAACACGGCCGACGACAGGCAACCCGCGATCAGCGCGGCGTAAATCCGCTTTTTCGTGATGTGATCGATGCTCATGCGATACCTCCCTGATGTGCGACCTGCGCGTAGGCGACGCGGCGCCCCAAGAGCGCTTGACGCCACAGCCTTCGACGGCCACATTGCGGCGCTTCTACTACTCGCCGAGGCCTGACTTTCCGTTTTACGCACGGTGCGCGAACCTCATCGACACGCCCGCGCTACCGCCGAACCCACCGGGATCAATGTTTGACGTCGGCGCCATCGGCCTGTGCCGCCGCCTGCCCTTGCATGTCCATCTTCATTTCGTTATTGGCGGTCTGCTTGTCCGCCTTCTGATTCAGTTTCGCGCCACGCACCTGCGCCTTGTACTGATCCTTCGCGGCCTTCTGCTGCGCCTTCAATGCCGCCTTCGACGCCTTCTTCGACGCGCGATACTCGGCATTGGCCTGCGCGTCGGCATCGCGCTTCTGCACCAGCGGATCGGCGGAGCCCGACGCGGTCAGACGGCTCGGCGGCGGCGCTTGCATGCCTTGCGCGCCCGGTGCGACGTCCGGCTGCATCGTTTGCGCAGCGGAGGGCGGGACCTGCAGACCTTGGGCAGGCGCGCCGCCAGCACCGCCTTGCGTCTGGAGTTGCGTTTGAGCGCCGAGGCCCGCGGCCGGCTGCGCGGTCTGAGGTGTCTGAGCAACAGCGGCCGTCGCGGCAAGAGCAGTGAGGGCGGTACCGACGATGAGCGAACGGATCTGGGTCATGGCTATCCTCTCTTAAAGTTGTAGTGACGCGGGTGAACGTTCCGGCGTCGCGATGACGGACGCCCTTGCGCGCCTCGCCCGGTCTGCGCGTCGCTGGTGATGGAAACATATCCCCGAATCCAGCGGGCTTTGCTGCTGAATTGCACTTTAAGAGTGAAATTCATCCGCGACGACCGTTGTTACGGAGCGTTTCACTTTCGGACAGGTGCATAACATCTGCTTTCAGTTGCTTGCAAAAGCGCCGTCTCGTCGCGGCTGGCGTGCATGGCGGCTCCGCGCCCGATTTTCCGCCGCGGCTCGCTCGCCGCTTGCTTTAAGATGCCAGCCCCGGATGGAACCCGGGATGCGAACCCGCAAACGTACGTTTACCGCGCCCTCCCTGAGGGTGCAACCACCATGCCCAATCTCGATTTCACGCTCACCGGCGAGTACGTCGAATTACACAGCCTGCTGAAGTTAACGGGCCTGGCCGACAGCGGCGGCTCGGCGAAGATGATGGTCGCGGACGGCGCGGTCACGGTCGACGGCCGCATCGAGACGCGTAAGACCTGCAAGGTCCGCGCGGGTCAGGTCGTGCTGATCGGCGACACGCGGATTGCGGTACACGAAGGCGACACGACTTGAAGGCGCCGAAATACCGCCCATAGCCTGTCGGCAATCCCCGAGTGATCCGGAGCAATCCGCCTCGGCAATGCGCGTCGGCACAGTCCGAACATTGGCGAGACCGCCGCGCACCATAGTCGTGCGTCCGCCATCGACATCGGTCAGGCCAGGCAATAAGCTGTCGGTTTCGACAGACAAACGACGGATCGCGCGACCGGCCAGCACAGTCAGCCACGCGGCTGGTCAACGCCCGACGGTTTTTCCAGCGCCCCGCTGCATCGCGAGGCCGTGAAATCGACGAGCGCGCGCGGTTCAGCCACCGCCCGCCGCTTGCGCTTCGTCCGCGTCGCTGTCGCCACTTTCCCCGCCAAGCGTTTCATGACTCAGTCCAGCTTCGCCCGCTCAGCTAGCCGCCCGCCGACCCTCTCCCGCCACGCGGCCGACACCGCCCGGCTCGCCGCGCCGCTCGCGATCGCGCAGTTGTCGCAGATGGCGATGAGCGTCACCGACACGATCCTGCTCGGCTCCCTCGGCCCCGACGCGCTCGCCGCCGGCGGCCTCGGCGCCAATCTCTTTTTCGTCGTCGTCACGCTGCTGCAGGGCGTGCTGACTTCGGTCAGCGTGAGCGTGTCGCACGCGCGCGGTGCGCAGGACGACGGCCGCGTGCCGCATATCTACTGGACCGGCCTCGTGTTGTCGGTGCTGCTCGCGGTGCCGGCCTTCATCCTGCTGTCGTTCGCGTCGCAGATCCTGCTCGCGTTCGGCGAGCCCGGACTGCTTGCGCACAACGTCGGCAAATACGCGGCGGTACTGCGCTGGGGCGCGCCCGCGAGCCTGATCGGCGTCGGCCTGATGCGCTCGTTCCTGCCGGCGATCGGCGCCGCGCGCCGGCTACTGTGGGTATCGATTGCCAGCGTCGGCGTGAACGGTTTTCTGAACTACGGGCTGATCCACGGCGCGTACAGGCTGCCGCGGCTGGGCTTTCTCGGCTCCGCGGCCGCGACCACCATTACCGTATGGCTGACCGCGCTGGTGCTGATGGCGCTGCTGCATCTGCGGCCGCGCTTCAGGCATTTCGTCGTCGCGACGCGGCCGCGTTTGCCGCTGATGGGTGAGCTGTTCGGGATCGGCTGGCCGGTCGCGATCACCTACGGGGTGGAGTCGACTCTGTTTCTCGCAACCGGCCTGATGGTGGGCCTGCTGGGTGAGTCGCAGTTGGCCGCGCATCAGATCGCATTGAATGTCGCGTCGGTCGCGTTCATGGTGCCGCTCGCGATCGGCCAGGCGGCCAATGTGCGGGTCGGCTACTGGGCCGGCGCCGGCCAGCCGCTCGCCGCGCGCCACGCGGGCTTCGTCGCGCTCGCGCTGGGCGTCGGCTTCATGATGATGTCGGGGATCGTGCTGATCACCGCGCCGCATTGGATCGTGGGCCTCTATCTGCATCTCGACGACCCGGCCAACGCGCCGACCGTCGCGCTCGCCAGCTCGCTGCTCGGCGTGGCCGCCATTTTTCAGATCGTCGACGGCATGCAGACGGTCGGCTCGGGGTGCCTGCGCGGCTTGAAGGACACACGCGTGCCGATGATCGCCGCATCGTTTGGTTACTGGGTCGTCGGCTTTCCGACCGGCTATACGCTCGCGTTTCACATCGGGCTCGGCGCGCGTGGCCTGTGGTGGGGCCTCGCGGCGGGGCTCGCGAGCGTCGCCGTGCTGATGACTTTGCGGTTCCATAAGCTGAGCCTGCGGCAGGTGCCGGCGGCTTCGGTTGCGCCGCCGGCAACGCCGCGTTGAAGCGGCGGGAACGGCCGCTCACCGCTGTCTCGCGCCGCGGCTCGGCAGTCCCGTCCCACGGCGCCGCGCGAGCCATTCCTGAAGCGCTTCCTGCAAACGGTAAAATGCCCGCCGCGGCACGTCGGCGTCCGTCGCTCGTTACGCCGCGCGCCGCCCGGCTCGGCCACAGCGCAAGCGCGCGCCGTAGCCCCGCTTTCTCGCGATAAACATAACCAAGGACCTCCCTCGCCATGCTTGCCCGCGTCACCCGACTTTTCCCGCTCTGGGCCGTGCTCGTCTCGATCGCCGCCTACTTTTCGCCCGCCTCGTTCTCCGGTGTCGCGCCGCACGTCACCACGCTGCTGACGATCATCATGCTGGCGATGGGCGTCACGCTGTCCGCCTCCGACTTCCTGCGCGTCTTCACGCGCCCCGCGCCGGTGATTGCCGGGATCGTGCTGCACTACCTGGTGATGCCGCTCGCCGCGTGGGTCATCGCCAAGGCGCTGCGCATGCCGCCCGACCTGACCGCCGGCATGGTGCTGGTCGGCAGCGTCGCGAGCGGCACCGCGTCGAACGTGATGATCTACCTGGCGCGCGGCGACGTCGCACTGTCGGTGACGATCAGCGCGCTGTCGACGCTCGTCGGGGTGTTCGCGACGCCGCTGCTCACGCGGCTGTACGTCGACGCGTCGATCGTCGTCGACGTGCGCGGCATGCTGATGAGCATCCTGCAGATCGTTGCGCTGCCGATCGTCGTCGGTCTGGTCGTCAATCATCTGCTGCGCAAGCTCGTGCGCAAGATCGAGCCGATTCTGCCGCTGGTGTCGATGGTCGCGATCGTGCTGATCATCGGCGCGGTGGTCGGCGGCACGCAAAAGAGCATCGCGTCGGTCGGCCTCGTCGTGATGATCGGCGTGGTGCTGCACAACGGCATCGGCTTGCTCGGCGGTTATTGGGGCGGCCGTCTGCTCGGTTTCGACGAAGCGATCTGCCGCACCCTCGCGATCGAAGTCGGCATGCAGAACTCCGGCCTCGCGGCGACGCTCGGCAAGCTCTATTTCACGCCGCTCGCGGCGTTGCCCGGCGCGCTGTTCTCGGTGTGGCACAACCTGTCCGGCTCGTTGCTCGCGGGCTTCTGGGCAGGCCGTCCCGCCAAGGGCTCGACGCATCCCGATGGCGAGCGTGCGCTGGGCGTCGCCGAGCGCGGCTGACCGTCACGCCCGCGTGCCAGCGCACCAAAGCGCCCGCGCGATTCCCCTTAGAATGCATTTCCCGGCAGCGCGTACGGACCCTACGCGCTAGCCGTCACGGGACGCTTGCGACCAAAAAGGAGAACATCACGTGCACGGGCATCTCGAACAGAACCGGAACGCGCTGGACCGCCAGCGGACATTCGGCATCACGAGAGTTTTTTTTCTGCTGTGCTGTACCGCGGCCTGTCTGAGCGCCTGCGCGAGCCGGCCTCCCGCCACCGCCTTCGATCGCGAAGTCACGCACGCGCTGCCGGCAACCGCCGACACGCCATTGCGCCGCGCGCTCGCGCCGCTCGAAGCAACGCATCCGCAACAGTCGGGCTTTCGCGTACTGGCGCGCGGCACCGACGCGCTGCAGATGCGTATCGCGCTCGCGCGCGCAGCGACGAAGACGCTCGACATGCAGTACTACATCGCCAACGAGGACACCACCGGCAAGCTGCTGCTGGGCGCCGCGCTCTATGCGGCCGATCACGGCGTGCGGGTGCGCATGCTCGTCGACGATCTGAACTTCAAGGACATCGACCGCTTGATGGCGGGGCTGAACACGCACGACAACATCGAGGTTCGCGTGTTCAATCCGTTCGGCAGCGCGCAGCAAGGGGTGTTCGAGCGCACCACCAATCTGTTCACGCAGATCGGCCACTTCACGCGCCGCATGCACAACAAGGCGATGATCGCCGACAACCAGTTGGCGATCGTCGGCGGGCGCAATCTCGGTGACGAATACTTCAGCGCGAGCGAAACGCTGCAGTTCCGCGACCTCGACGTGCTCGCGGCGGGCCCGATCGTCGCCAACGTTTCCGCGAGTTTCGACGAGTACTGGAACAGCGACCTC
>NZ_DASXHN010000261.1:0-1617 GCF_036488505.1 Paraburkholderia sp.
CTTGGTCGGTACCGGGGCAGCAGCCTTCTTGGCCACCTTTTTTGCGGAAGTCGGCATGTTTCTCCTACCTGTTGTGGTCAGTGAATTGCTCGAAGCGCACACCGTATGTGCACGCTTCAACGCCGGATTCTACAAGCGCTCGCGCGATTTGCGCGACTCTTTTATGGGTTGCAACGAAGTTTTTTGCGCGCCACCAACAGCGCGGCGCGTTTTAACGCCTGTTTTAGCGGCTAAAACGCTCGCGTCCAGGTTTTAACCTGCACACGTAACGCACGTTACAGTTCGTTTCGGGCGTCGTTTGGAGGCACCCGATGCGCGCTGGCCACGCGTTTTCGCCCCTTGATTCAGGGCACTTTCGTCATTTTCCGCATTCGGCCAGCCGTTGGCCACGAAGCTTTGGCAATGCCGACGCCTGGCTTGCGGCGAGCTTTGGATCAGCGCACGAGTCGAGCGACGATGCCGGCGAGCGTCGAGAGCGCAGTGTCGATATGTTCAACGGCGATGTTGCCGTAGCCGAATATCAGCCCCGGCCGCGGAGTCACACGGCGGTGGAACGGCGCGAGCCCGTACAGACCGATCGACGCTTCGCGGGCGGCGCCAACCAGCGCGTCTTCGCCAAGCGACGCGAGCGGCGCCTTCAGACGCGCGGCCAGGTGGATACCCGCAGTCGGCACGATCGGTTCGAACCAGCGCGACAGCTCGCCTTGCAGATGATCCAGCAGCATCGCGCGGCGCGCCGCATAAGCCTTGTGCATGCGCCGCAGATGCCGTGCGAAGTCGCCGTTGAGCATGAACGACGCAAGCGCGGTTTGCGTCAGCGTGCAGCCGTGACAATCGGCAATCTGCCGCGCCTTCAGCAGTGGAGCGTGCAGCGACGCGGGCGGCACCACGTAGCCGATCCGCAGCTCGGGAAAGATGGTCTTCGAAAAAGTGCCGACGTACGCGACGAGCCCCGCGTGATCGAGGCTTTTGAGCGGCTCCATCGGCCGGCCCTCGAAACGGTACTCGCAGTCGTAGTCGTCTTCGATGATGATCGCGCCGCGCTTTTGCGCCCATTCGAGCAGTTCGACGCGGCGCGCGAGGCTCATCGGCATGCCGAGCGGAAACTGATGCGAAGGCGTCACGTAAACCAGCCGCGCGTTATCCGGCAGTTGGCCGACGATCAGGCCATCGCGATCGACCGGAACCGGCACCACGCGCGCACCGGTCACCGAGAAGCATGCGTGCGCAGGCGGGTAGCCGGGATCCTCGATTGCGGCGATTTCGCCGGGCCGCAACGTGATGCGCGCCATCAGATCGAGCGCGTGCTGCGCGCCCTGGGTGACGATCACATCCTCCCAATTGCTGGCCACTGCGCGATTGAACGCGAGATAGCGAGAGATCGCGAGCCGCAGTTGCGGGTCGCCGGCCGCCTCGCGATAGGTGCCGGGGCTGCGCGCCTGGTCGCGCAGCGCGTGGTTCACGCAGCGGCGCCACACGTCGAACGGAAACAGCGTCTTGTCGATGGCGCCGCCGACGAAGTCGAGCGGCGGCGACACTGACGGCCGCGGCAGCGGCAGGCTGTCCGGCATCTGTTCCCACAGCGGTTGCGCGCGTGCGGCGGCTTTCGCTTTCGCG
>NZ_DASXHN010000294.1:0-4747 GCF_036488505.1 Paraburkholderia sp.
CGGCTTCATTGACCCCGGCATGATCGCGCGGTTGATTCTTGATGTAGTACCAGGCGCCAATACCGGATAGGACCGTGCCGACGCCGGCGATCGCGAACGCTGTGCGCCATGAGTGCGCGACCACGATCAGCCACGTGATCAGTACCGATCCGAGCGCTGCGCCGAGCGGCGAGCCGCCGTCCATCAGCGATGCGCCACGGACCCGCTCATGCTGCGTGAGCCACATGGCGTTGAGCGCACCTCCGGCCGACGCCACGGGCGCTTCTGCCACACCGAGTCCGAGCCTCGTCGCGAGCAAGGACATCGCATTGGTCGTCAACGCGCCAAGTCCCTGGAAGGCGCCCCAAAGCAAAGTGCACAGCGCGAGGACCAGCCGCGGCTTGAAGCGGTCGACTGCCATGCCGCCTGGAATCTGCATCAGCGTGTATGACCAGAAGAACGAACTCATGATGAGGCCCTGCATCACCGGCGTAAGCGTGAACTCACTTGCGATCATCGGCATCGCGACGGATAGCGACGCGCGATCGATGTAGTTGACCGTAACCAGCAGCAACATGATGAAGAAAATCTTCCAGCGGACGGATGTCTTCGGCTGGGCGTACGCCACGACCGCTGCAGGTACTCCGCTCATGCCTGTTCTCCTGATTCGCCGTTTCAAAGTCAGATACGTGCCGGGCGCGTTGCGCATCGGCGAGGCATTAACCGGCCATCTGCCACGCTGCAGGTGTCCGTTTTATGCCGGTTGAAATCGAGTATAGGGGCGCGGACCTGAGTGGACATAATCGAAAGTGACCCGCGCGGTCGATAGAAAACGGTGATCATGCGTGCCGCGGCGCGTGCTGGTTTCTCGGCCGGGCATCGGTGCGGACGCAAATGGTCGCTTCGACAGCGACCATTGCCATTGACGTGTCGACCGCTCCAATAAGGAGCGGTCGAGTTGTTTTCAGAAGTCGGAAAAAGCTTGATTGCGGAACGAACGTCGCATGCGAATCGATGTGCTATGCCTGCGCTGCTGCAAAACGCGCGCGTGCCGGCTTCAACAAGAACATCGCAAGCACCGCGGTACTCAGATCGAGCACGATCGCGCACCCGAACACCGGCACCCAGCTACCGGTGTGCTGATGCAGCAGCGCGGCGAGCGGGCCGCCGAAGATCGAGCCAATTCCGAACGATATATAAAGCCAGCCATAGTTGGCGGTGGCAAATCGGGTACCGAACGTGTCGGTCAAGGTCGAAGGGAACAGCGAGAAAATCTCACCCCAGCCGAAGAACACCACGCCGGACAGCAGCACGAACAGGACCGCATTGTCGCGCGTCATTAGCCACAGCGCCATCGCCACACCTTCCAGCGCGAACGCGAAGCACATCGTGTTTTCGCGACCCAGTCGATCCGATATCCAGCCGAATAGCGGACGGGTCAGACCGTTCGTGAAGCGGTCGATGGTCAGTGCCAGCGGCAACGCGGCGAGCCCGAAGACGAGTACCTTGCTGATACCGAAGTCCGCGGCGAAGCTGGCCATCTGCGACGTGACCATGAGGCCCGATGTGGACATCATCGTCATCATCACGAACATCAGCCAGAACAGCGGCGTTTTCAGCATTTCGGACGGCCGGTAGTCCCGCGTCACGACCGCGGTGCGGGAAACCGCCGAGCCGATACGGTCCGCGGCGGGCGGCACCCGCAGGCCCTGCGAGGCGAGCAGGCCGACTACTGCGAAGACGATGCCATACAGCCACAGCGTGGATTCGACGCCGCGCGTTGCCAGCGATGCGGAGATGGGGAAGGTGGTGACGATGGCGCCCATGCCGTAGCCCGCGGCCGCGACGCCTGCGGCAAAGCCACGTCGATCGGGAAACCAGCGAACCACGAACCCGACCACGCCGACGTAGACGATGCCGGTACCGAGGCCGCCAATGATGCCGTACGTGAGGTACAGCATCGACGTAGTGTGCGCATAGGAAGCCAACACCCAACTCACGCCTGCCAGCAACGTACCGATGGAGATCAGCATACGCGGCCCGAAACGATCGATCAGCGCGCCCTGGAACGGTGAAAAGAATGCCTGCAGCAGCACCAGCAGTGAGAAGGTCACCTGCAATTCCGGCAGTGCGATGCCGAATTTGGCCATCAGAGGCTTTGTCATCAGGGTCCATACATATTGCGGACTCGAGATGGTCATCATGCAAACAAGACCGAGTCCGAGCTGGATCCAGCGGGTATGCGGGGCTATTTGCACACCGGGCGAGGCGGCGCCATTCAGTGATTGCGTGCGGGTGTTCAAGGTATATCTCCGTTTCGAATTGAACTATCGACAGACCGACGGACGTGCGCGGTCCTTGCCGTCCGCACGAACGCTCCGGGTCGTCGATTCAAAAGGTGCGGGCGCAGCGGCCGCCCGCGCGGTACCGGATGCGCCTACCAGCCGGCCGCTGCCCCGTCGCTGCGCGGGTCAAAGCCTGCTTCCAGACATCCATTGCTGTGCCGGACGATCGCGCCGGCGTGGCCCATTGCTTCGTCGTACGGCCTCATCTGTTCGACGTCGTGGCCCAGACGGCGCAGCGCGTTGAATGTGTCGACCGGGAACCGCGCCTCGAGCTTCAGCGATTCGTTGGTTTGCCCCCACGTCCGACCCAGCAACCAGCGCGGCGCATCGATTGCGGCTTGCGGATTCCAGCCGAAGTGCGCGATCCGCGAAAATACGGCGCTTTGCGATTGCGGCTGGCCGTCGCCGCCCATGTTCCCGTAGACCATCGTGCGTCCATCGGCGAAGCGCGCGAGTGCCGGGTTCAGCGTGTGAAACGGCCGTCGCCCCGGCGAAAGTGGATTGCGCGCGGATGGATCGAGCGAGAAGCTGCAGCCGCGGTTTTGCCAGTTGATGCCAGACTCGGGAAGCACCAAGCCGCTGCCGAACTCGTGATAAATGCTCTGAATGAAACTGACCGCCACGCCATCGGCGTCGATTACGCCGAGCCACACGGTGTCGGCCGGTCCGAGACCGCGACCCCACGGAGCTGCCGCAGACATCGAAATGCGCTCGGCCATCGAATCGAGCACACGCGGCGCCAATAGCGCCTGTGGATCGATCTCCATGTGGTTCGGATCGGTGATGTGCTTGTCGCGTATCGCAAACGCGAGCTTGGTCGCCTCCACGCACGCGTGCACGTATTCGGGCCCGAGCGGATCCATGTCGTCGCGCAGGACACGGTCGAGCATACCGAGAATCTGCAGCGATACGAGCCCTTGTGTGGGCGGCGGCATGTTGTAGATCGTGCCGAGCGAATGCGTGAGCGCGAGTGGCTTACGCAGCCGCGCGCGATGCTGTTCGAGGTCTGCTAGCGTCAGTGGCGTTTCAAGCGCATGCAGATCCGCCGCGATGCTGCGTGCGAGGTCGCCTCGGTAGAAGTCGTCGAGACCCGCGTGGGCGAGACGTTCGAGCGTCGCGGCGAGGCGGGGCTGTACAAAGCGCTCGCCGACGGCCGGTACGCCCAGCGGGTTGTCGCTGGTCAGGAAGGTCTTGGCGAACCCCGCGACTGACTGCAGTTCCTGCCGCTTCAGCGCGATGCATTCGGACTGGCTGCGCGTAACCGGGATACCGCTTGCCGTGTAGGCGATCGCGTCTTCGAGCAGGCGCGCGACCGGCAGCTTGCCGCCGAGTGTGTCAGTCGACCAGCGATGCGCGAGCGACCAGCCTGATACTGTTCCGGCCACCGTATTCGCCGCCAGCGGGCCGCGAAACGGGATGGATTGCAGGCCGCGCGCACGGTAGGCGTCGATCGTCGCCGCCGATGCCGCCGCTCCGCACGCCTCGATGCCGATGGGCGCTTCGCCCGGCCGCGAAATCAGCCAGAAGCCGTCGCCGCCGATACTGTTCATATGCGGATACACCGCTGCGATGGTTGCCGCTGCGGCAATCATGGCCTCGACGGCATTGCCTCCGTCGCGCAGGATTGCGAGTGCGCTTTGCGACGCGAGCGCATGGGGTGTGACTGCCATCCCGCGGATGCCCCGCACAGGATTTAAAGATTCTGCTGACATGTTTCCTCGAAAATCGATCGACGATGGCTGACCACCCAACCGCGGTGGTTCGCATCATCAGGTGATACTTGCTGCACACAACGAAGCTGGCATCAGCGAGAAGCAAGCGCGATGCTCCAGCCAGTTCTACCTTCCACCCACTCGGCAAGCGACAGCAGTGCGGCATCGTGCTGACCCGCACCTACCAGTTGGACGCCAAGCGGCAGCCCAAGCGGACCGAAGCCAACCGGTAACGTCACCGCGGGCACGCCGAGGAAGGTCCAGGGCGTGCAGAACGCCGCATCGCCCGTATAGTCGAGCCCGAGGGGCGCCTCGCCGGATGCGGGCGCGACCAGCAGCGCGTCTAGTCTCGCTACTTCGGTGAGCCACCGGTCGAAGCGAAGCGCCATCCTGACCTGCAATGCGCTGGCTTTCGCATACTCAGTCGCGGGCAAAGCCCGGCCTTGCTGGACCAGCGCCGTCATCGGTGCGCTCACGAGAGCCGGCGAACGGTCCACCAGTTCGCCATGCGTCAGCGCCGCTTCGACTGCGAGCAGGATCGAAGCATGTCGTGCAGCATCGACCAGTTCGGCAGGCAAGTCCGCATCGACGATTTCCGCGCCATCAGCGCGCAAACGTAAAGCCAGTTGATTCAGCGCGTGTTGCTGCGCGTTGTCGACTGGTCCGCCTATCTGCTCGCGCAACACGCCGATGCGAGGAGGCCGCTGTGCC
>NZ_DASXHN010000299.1:0-3285 GCF_036488505.1 Paraburkholderia sp.
CCTAGCAGGCTCTCGATCAGATAGAACACGGTCGATACGCCGTGCAACATGCCAAAGCGCGTCGCATAAACGGAGTGACCGACGTCGCTGCCCGCCTCTAGCGCGGCCACGCGCATCGCGTTCATGAATGGCTGCAACGCGAAATAGCCAACCAGCACGCATATGAGCATACCGACGATCAGCCAGCGCAGGCGGCGATAGGCGCCGCTGCCACGTCGAACCAGCAAATTGGCGAGACCGAGCAGCAGAATGCCGCAGACAACGCCGATCACCCCCTGAATGCGAAACAGATGCGCGGCGACCTCGCCGGCGGTCGTCCGGTCAAGGGTCGTGAACAGTACGGGCGCCACCGCATAACCGATAGTCAGCAGACTGCCGACCCACACCACCGCCAACAGACGAAAAAACCGATGCGGCATCAGGGACACCGGCGCCACCCTTAGACGTAACTCACCGCGATAATTTCGTATTCGCGCACGCCGCCCGGCGCCTGCACCGAGGCCACGTCGCCTTCTGACTTGCCGATCAGTGCGCGCGCGATCGGCGAGCTAATCGAGATCAGGCCGTGATCGATATCCGCTTCGTCATCGCCAACGATCTGGTATTTGACCGACGCGCCTGATTCGAGGTCTTCGAGCTCCAGCGTTGCACCGAACACCACTCGGCCGTCCGCTTCGACTTGCGACGGATCGATCACCTGCGCGCCCGCGAGCTTCGATTCGAGTTCGGCAATGCGGCCCTCGATAAAGCCCTGCTTCTCCTTCGCCGCGTCGTACTCCGCATTTTCCGACAGATCGCCTTGAGCGCGTGCTTCCGCGATCGAGTTGATGACGGCCGGACGTTCGACCGACTTCAAACGCTGCAATTCGTCGCGCAGCATCTCTGCGCCGCGCTTAGTCAATGGAATAGTGCTCATAAACAACTCTGGAGGCAAAAAACGGCCGTAAAAAAATCACCGCGGTTAAGTGCATTCCGCGAAAGCCACCGCCCCGGACGAAACCCGGGCCGCAGCACCTGCGAAACGCCGCTTAACCGCGGCACGTACATCTTGGACTGGTAGTCGAATCCTTAGTTTAGGCGAGCGTGGAGTCCTTGTAAATCATAGACTTCCAGGTTCTTCAGATACCGAAGACCCTCCACGGCCGCCCGTGCGCCCGACATCGTCGTGTAGTAAGTGACCTTGTTCGCCTGAGCGCTCATGCGGATGGAACGCGAGTCCGCGATAGCCGCGCGCGTTTCGTCGACCGTCGTGAAGACGAGCGCAATTTCGCCGTTCTTGATCATGTCGACGATGTGCGGGCGGCCATCCTTCACCTTGTTGACGACCTTGACCGGCACCCCCGCCGCTTCGATCGCGGCAGCCGTACCCTTGGTCGCGACGATCGGATAGCCGAGCTCATGCAGCATGCGCGCGACTTCGACCGCCTTCGGCTTATCCGCGTCCATCACGGTCAACAGCACCGTGCCCGACTCCGGCAAACGCGAACCCGCCGCGAGCTGCGACTTGAACAGCGCCTCGCCGAAGGTCTGGCCCACACCCATCACTTCACCGGTCGAACGCATTTCCGGTCCGAGCACCGGATCGACGGCCGGGAACTTGACGAACGGGAACACGGCTTCCTTCACGCTGAAGTACGGCGGCACGATTTCCCTCGTCACGCCTTGCTCGGCGAGCTTCTGCCCGACCATCGCGCGCGCCGCGATCTTCGCGAGCGGCAGGCTGGTCGCCTTCGACACGTACGGCACCGTGCGCGACGCACGCGGGTTCACTTCGAGCACGTAGATGACATCTTCTTTCGAGCCATCCGCCTGTGGTACCTGCTGGATCGCGAACTGCACGTTCATCAGGCCGATCACGTTCAGCGCCTTGGCCATCGCGGCGGTCTGGCGCTTCAGCTCGGCGACGGTTTCCTGCGACAGCGAGTACGGCGGCAGCGAGCAGGCCGAGTCGCCCGAGTGCACGCCCGCCTGTTCGATGTGCTCCATCACGCCGCCGATGAACACGGCCTCGCCGTCCGAGATGCAGTCCACGTCGCATTCGATCGCGTCGTTCAGGAAGCGGTCAAGCAACACCGGCGAGTCGTTCGACACCTTCACGGCCTCGCGCATGTAACGCTCGAGGTCGCGCGGCTCGTGGACGATTTCCATCGCCCGGCCGCCCAGCACGTACGACGGACGCACGACGAGCGGGTAGCCGATTTCGCCGGCGAGCTTCAGCGCCTCGTCTTCCGCGCGCGCGGTGCGGTTCGGCGGCTGGCGCAGGCCGAGGTCCTGCAGCAGCTTCTGGAAGCGCTCGCGGTCTTCGGCCGCGTCGATCATGTCCGGGGACGTGCCGATGATCGGCACGCCGTTTGCCTCGAGGTCGAGCGCGAGCTTCAGTGGCGTCTGGCCACCGTATTGCACGATCACGCCGACCGGCTTTTCCTTGTCGACGATCTCGAGCACGTCTTCCAGCGTCAGCGATTCGAAGTACAGGCGATCGGACGTGTCGTAGTCGGTCGACACGGTTTCCGGATTGCAGTTGACCATGATCGTTTCATAGCCGTCCTCGCGCATCGCGAGTGCGGCATGCACGCAGCAGTAGTCGAACTCGATACCCTGGCCGATCCGGTTCGGGCCGCCGCCCAGCACCATGATCTTCTTGTTGCTGGTCGGATTCGCCTCGCACTCTTCCTCGTAAGTCGAGTACATGTACGCGGTTTTCGTCGCGAACTCGGCCGCGCAGGTGTCGACGCGCTTGTACACCGGACGCACGTTCAGCTCGATACGGCGCGCGCGCACTTGCGCGGGCTTCGCGCCGACCAACCTGGCCAGACGCCGATCCGAGAAGCCGCTCTGCTTCAGATACTTGAGCTCTTCCTTCGACAGACTCGCGAGCGTGCGGCCTGCGAGCGCCTTTTCTTTCAGCACGATCTGTTCGATCTGCGCGAGAAACCACGGGTCGATCGCGGTTTCTTCGAAGATTTCCTGTACCGTCATGCCGATGCGGAACGCGTCGCCGACATACCAGATACGATCGGGACCGGCTTCACCGATCTCGCGGATGATCTCGTCGTGGTTCAGGGTCATTTCGTCCAGACCGTCGACGCCGACCTCGAGGCCGCGCAGCGCCTTCTGGAACGACTCCTGGAAAGTGCGGCCAATCGCCATCACTTCGCCGACCGACTTCATCTGCGTGGTCAGACGTGAATCGGCTTGGCGGAATTTCTCGAAGGCGAAGCGCGGAATCTTGGTGACGACATAGTCGATCGTCGGTTCGAACGATGCCGGGGTCTGGCCGCCGGT
>NZ_DASXHN010000313.1:0-12697 GCF_036488505.1 Paraburkholderia sp.
CCAGTTGCACATGCAGGTCGAGACGTTGTCGAGCGACGGCTGGTTGCCAAGCAGCACGGTCGGCGCGCCCGGTGTCCATGGCGTCATGGTGGCCGGGATGCACGGCATCGGCGTCAGCACGCCCAACGCCGCCGCCGTCGCGGCGGCGACAGTCGGATTGGCGGGCGAGCTGCACACGCCGAACGGCATGACGTTGACGAGCGGAATGTGATCCATGATGTTGGCCGCGGGCGGCCCTTCGCCCATCACCCGGTTGACCGGCAACACCACCAGTGACGAAGGCGCGGCACCGAACGAGCATTGCAGCGTTGCGCCCCTGCTGACTTGTTGTGGCATATCAAGGCATCCACTATGCGAAGTACCCGAAAACCCGCGCGGACGTTCCGTCGACCCAATCAATCGAACGTGTAGAGAAATTCACCGTCGCGCGCCCCGATCTGCACTTTCGTTACCGAGCTCCCATTCATCATCCGCGTCAGAAATTCCGTGCTGATACGCGGCAACAACGTGTTGGTCAGAATCGCGTCGATCATGCGGCCGCCGCTTTCGAGTTCGGTGCAGCGGCTGCCGATCAGCTTCACGACGTCGTCGTCGTAGCTGAACGGAATCTTGTGCGACCCGCGCATGCGCTTCTCGATGCGCCTGAGCTGCAAGCGGATGATCGCGCCCAGCATCTCGTCGGAGAGCGGGTAGTACGGAATCACCACGACGCGTCCCAGCAAGGCCGGCGGGAACACCTTCAGCAACGGCTCGCGCAGCGCTTTCGCGATTCCCTCGGGCTCCGGCATCAGCTCCGGGTCCTTGCACAGGCTCGTGATCAGGTCCGTGCCCGCATTGGTGGTCAACAGGATCAGCGTGTTCTTGAAGTCGATCACGCGGCCCTCGCCGTCTTCCATCCATCCCTTGTCGAATACCTGGAAGAAAATTTCGTGGACGTCCGGATGGGCCTTCTCGACTTCGTCGAGCAGCACCACGCTGTACGGACGGCGGCGCACGGCCTCGGTCAGCACCCCGCCTTCGCCATAACCGACGTATCCGGGCGGCGCCCCCTTGAGCGAGGACACCGTATGCGCTTCCTGATACTCGCTCATGTTGATCGTGATGACGTTCTGCTCGCCGCCGTAAAGCACCTCGGCGAGCGCCAGCGCGGTCTCGGTCTTGCCGACACCCGAGGTCCCTGCGAGCATGAACACGCCGACCGGTTTGTCCGGATTGTCGAGACCGGCGCGCGACGTCTGAATGCGCCGCGCGATCATCTCGGTTGCATGAGCCTGGCCGATGATGCGCCGGTTCAGGTTGTCCGCGAGCTTGAGGACGTTTTCGATTTCGTCGCGCACCATCCGGCCCACCGGTATGCCGGTCCAGTCCTGCACGACCGAGGCGACCGCCTGCCGATCGACGCTCGGCAGGATCAGCGGATCCTCGCCTTGATGCCGTGCGAGCTGCGCCTGCAGGTCGCGCAGTTCGGCGAGCCGGGCGTCGCGCGTCACGGCGTCGCTGACGGCGCTGACGGCGCTTTCGGTCGCGCCCGTAGCGCCCGTCGCGCCGGTCGCCGCGGCGTGGCCGGCTGGTGCGTTCGCCGCCGCAGCGCCTTCCACCTTGCCGGTCTCGCCGCGCAGTTGCGCGCGCAACGCGAGAATCCGCGTGACCAGTTCTTTCTCCGCCTGCCAGCGCAGTTCGAGCGTGGCGAGGCGCGCCTGTTCGGCGGCGAGTTTCTCCGCTGCCGCTGCGCGGCGCTCGCCGGTGTCGATCCCCACCGCGCTTTCGCGGCCGATGATCGCCAGTTCGGTGTCGAGCGCCCCAATACGCTTGCGCGAATCGTCGACCGAGGCGGGCGTCGCATGTTGACTGACCGCCACGCGCGCGCAGGCGGTGTCGAGCAGGCTGACCGCCTTGTCCGGCAACTGCCGGGCAGGGATGTAGCGGTGCGACAGGCGCACCGCGGCTTCGAGCGCTTCGTCGAGCACCTGCACCTTGTGATGCTGTTCCATCGTCGAGGTGACGCCACGCATCATCAGGATCGCGCGGGTCTCGTCCGGCTCGCCCACCTGCACGACCTGGAAGCGCCGCGTGAGCGCCGGGTCTTTCTCGATGTGCTTCTTGTATTCGGCCCAGGTGGTCGCGGCCACCGTGCGCAGCGTGCCACGCGCGAGCGCGGGCTTCAGCAGATTCGCCGCGTCGCCGGTGCCGGCCGCCCCGCCCGCGCCGACCAGCGTGTGCGCTTCGTCGATGAACAGGATGATCGGCTTCTCGGATGCCTGCACTTCCTCGATCACCTGGCGCAAGCGGCTTTCGAACTCCCCCTTCATGCTCGCGCCCGCCTGCAGCAAGCCGACGTCGAGCGTGCGCAGTTGCACGTCGCGCAGCGACGGCGGCACGTCGCCCGCCGCGATGCGCTGCGCGAAACCTTCGACCACCGCTGTTTTGCCGACGCCCGCCTCGCCAGTCAGGATCGGATTGTTCTGGCGGCGGCGCATCAGGATGTCGACCACCTGGCGAATTTCCTCGTCGCGCCCGACGATCGGATCGAGCTTGCCGCTGCGGGCCTGTTCCGTCAGATCGGTGGTGAAGCGCCGCAGCGCTTCCTGCTTGCCGAGCGCGGCTGCCGGCAGCGGCCCGCCCACGCCATCCGCGCCAACCGCGTCACCGTTTTCGCGAGACGCGCCGGCCGCCTGAAAGCCATCGCTCGCGCTCATCGCCGCTTCCGGCGACTCGCGCAGCAAGCCGTGGAACTCATCGACGAGCGAATCGAGCTTGATGCGCTCGAACTGGCGCGAGATGCCGTACAGCCCGTTACGCAATGACGGCGTCTTCAGCAGGCCGACCACCAGATGTCCGGTGCGCACCTGCGATTCGCCGAACATCAGCGAGCCGAATACCCAGCCCCGTTCGACCGCTTCCTCCACCTGCGAAGAAATATCGGTCACCGAACTGGAACCGCGCGGCAGCCGATCGAGCGCTTCGGTCAGATCGCGCGCCAACGCGGAAGGCTCGAGCCCGTAGTGTTTGACGATGCGATGCAGGTCCGAGTCGTGCAGTTGCAGAATCTGATGGAACCAGTGCGACAGCTCGATATAAGGATTGCCACGCAACTTGCAGAACACGTTCGCGCTCTCGATTGCGCGGAATCCGAGCTTGTTCAGCTTGCCAAACAACGCTGCCCGTTTGATCTCGGCCATTTTTGCTATTCCCTCGATGATGTCGGCGACGGCGCCGCCGCAGCCGACGCGCGGGCCGCCCCGGGAGTTCGTGACCGGCCATCCGCCCCGCTCGGGCGCAGCACCAGCTGACGCTGATCGCCGCGCGGCGCGTGGCCGAGCGTCCAGGTGGTGTAGCCGAGCCGCGTGTGGCGCCCGAGCTTCAGGCGTGGCACGTCCTGCTGCTTGAGCACCAGCCGCAGGTCCCAATCGAGCCCGTCGCGCGTGTAGTTGCGCACCCAGTCGACGAGGCGGTCCAGACTCTCTCCGCCGGGCAGGAAGCGCTCGTAGTCGGCGCGGCTCAACGGCCCGATGACGATGCGGAATTTATGCTGGCAATCCCAGACGCGCGCGCCGAGCAGCGTCGATGCGCCGAGCGACGCTGAGCCGGACGGTGCGCCCAGACGCAACAACGAGCCGGCCGGCAGCGTCATCCAATGGCCGACCCACTGCTCGATGTCGACCGGCAGATCGAAAAAGCGCGTCAGCACGAGTTTCAACCCGGCGGCCGGACGGGTCGGTCCGGCCAGCAAACCGGCGAAGTGCAGTTTGGCGAAATCGGGTACCGCGTCGCGCTCGCGCAGCGTCGGCTCGCCGAGCCCGAACACGCTGCCGACATAAAAGGAAAAGCGGTCGCGCGCCGGACGGTCGAGACTCACGGCCGGTTGAGCATTGGCCCACGCGCGGTAGAACAGCGCCACCATCCGGTGATGAAAGACATCTAGAAAACGCGCGAAGGTCGGATCGTTCGCATTGCGCGCGCGATCGCGCGCGTACTCCGTCAGATGGGTCGGCAGCGGCCCGTGCGGGCCGAGCAGACCGAAGAACTTGACCGCGAGGCGTGCGGCGTGATGTTCCGCGGCCGGCGTGAACGCGCCGAGCGTCGTCGGATGGAACACCAGCTCCGGCTCCTGCACGAAACGGATCGCATCGTCGCGCGGCTGCATCGACTCGCCCACGCGCGGCTTGTCCGGATACACGTTCTCCAGCAGCCGCACGGCCTGGAAAAAGTCGAAGCGGTGCGCGTCGTTTTCGAGCCGGCGCAACAGTGTCAGAGCGTCCGGCATTGTCCGACCCTCGCTGGCCAGCGCATGATCTCACCGCGCGACAGTGTCTTCACGACGGTCTCGGTGAACGAGTTGATCGATACGTATTGCGCGAAATAATGCGCAAGCACCGCACCGAGCAGAAACGCGCCGGCGCCTTCGAATGCGGTTTCATCGAGCGTCAGCGTCACTTCGAGACCGCGGCCGAACACGATCGGTCCGGCGCACGGCAAGCGTCGCGTCACCGAGCGCGAATCGATCGAGCGCACGCCTTCGATCAGCCGCTGGCTCGCGATCTCGTCCGCGGGACAGTACAGGCTCAGCAGATCGCGCAGCGAGCGAGCGCCCTCCTGCGCGTCGTTATCCAGCAGCGACGAGTAGTTCAACGACAGGTGGCTCAGCAGACGCCACGCCACGGCCCCGTGCGCATACGACGGCAGCGGCCGGCTGGGGCCGCTCACACAGCGGATGCTCTGTATCGGCGCTTCGACATCGAGTGTGAAATCGGCGAGGCCGACGCCGACCGGCATCATCAATGGCAAGTCGCGGTTCGTGCACAGCACCTGTAACCCGAGTTGCCGCAGATCGGCGCGAAACGGCGCGTTGCTCGCGTCCACCAGCGCGATGAACGTCTCGCTGCCGAGGTAGCTGGTGCGCGGGCCGCGCTCCTGCTGACGCGCCGAGGGCAGACGCTTTTCGCGGCGCACCTGGTAGTACGCGCCGGCGCGATACGTGGCCCCGAGGTCGCGCGCGCGATAGAACGGCTCGAAACGCTGCTCGCCGCCGGCGCCCGCGCTGTAGCCCGTCGCCGACTCGATCTGATAGATCTCGAAGTCCATCGGCCGGGTGCGATCGGCCACCACGTGATATTCGAACTGCTCGTCCGACAGCGCGATGCGATCGGTGCGCCTTGAAAAAAGATTGATCGCGGGCGTGCAATGCAGCGCAAAGTTATTGGCGTCGAGCGATTGTTCGAGCAGCGGATCGCTGCGTTTGAGCAGCACGATGACTTCGATCTCGGTGTCCGCGCACCGGCGCAACGCCGCTTGCAAGCCATCGATGGCGACAAACATGAAGCGCTGCGGAAAGGCGAAATACTCCTGCAGCAGCCTGTAGCCCTGGAACGACTGCCGGCTCACCGGCAGCAACGCTTCATCGTCGGCAAAACCCAGCGGCCGCAGCGCGCTCGCCGGCAACTGCAGATGCCAGGCCGCCGGACGTTTGGCCGGCATCACGACGATGCTGCTCACCGAACCCAGCAGGCGCTCGTGGATGCGCGTCGGCATGCCGTCCGCGCCGCGCAGATACAGCGTGAGCCGATCGAGCTTCAGCTGGTTGAGCTTCAGACCGCCGGTGGCGCGCAGGCGCAGTCTGAGGCCGGCCTTGATACCGGCGGCTGCCGCGATGCTCGCCGGCAACGCGCCGTCCATGCCCCCGAGCGAGCCCCCATGCGTAAAAAGCCGCGCCTCCACGATCTCGAGCGGCCAAAGCGTCAGCTCATGCGCGCTGCGGTATTCGCAACGCGTGGAGCCGTTCTTGTCGAGGCCGCTGCGCAGCGCGCTGCCGCGTGGAATCCGCACGCCGTCCGCGAGATTCGAACTGCTGAGCTCGGGCTGCACTTGCACCACCGCCATCGACGGCGTGGGCGCGAGGTAATGCGGGTACACCAGTTCCGCGAGGTGTTGGGTGAAGCGCGGAAACTCATCGTCGATTTTCAGTTGCACCCGCGCCGCGAGAAAGCTGAAGCCTTCGAGCAGACGCTCCACGTACGGGTCCGCGCATTCGAGGTTTTCCAGTCCGAGCCGGCCGGCGATCTTCGGAAATTCGCGCGCGAACTCGCCGCCCATCTCCCGAAGATGCTGCAGTTCCTGGCTGTAGTATTTGATCAGGTCTGGATTCATGGCTTCAAGCGCGGTCCGCCCTGGTCGATCACCCGGATCTCACCGACTTCCAGATCCAGTTCGGTCCTGAAGTAGAGCCGCTCCGGATACGGCTGCGCCCACAGATCGCCTTCGACCACGAACGACACGGTGTTATGGCGCCCGGTCGTCTCTTCGACCTGCATCGAACTGACCCGCACGGTATCGCGCAGAATGCGCGGCTCGAACGCCCAGATCGCATCGCGCACGAGCCGCTCTAGCCGCAATGGATCGATGCCGGAAGCGGTCTTGCCGGCAATATCGGGCAAGCCGAAATTGATCACGGAAGTCGCGACATACGGGTAGCCGTTCAGATCCTGCACCGACGCGAGGCCATTCGCGTTCAGTAGCCAGCCGAGGTCGCGCTGCACGCTCTCGCGCAACGCGCGCATCGACAGGACGCGGCGCTCGCGCGCTTCCTGCTTTATCTCCGGTTCGAGATCGGTGAGCCGGTCGAGCAACGAAGGTTGCAGGCGGTCGCGGGCAGTCAGCTCAGCCATGATCCGGCACGGCCGCGCCGTCCTCTCCGGGATGCGCGTCACCGCTCATCAGTTCGATGGTGCGCACGTCGAAGAGCGCGTAGTCGTTCGCATCGGACGCGAACATGCGCTGTCCCACGGGCCGCGCGAGCGCGGGATCGTCGCCGATCCATTCGGTCAGGCGCGCCAGCCACAGCGCGCGATTCTGCTCGGCGAGCGTGCCCGGATAGCGGACGGGAATCAGCCCGGCGGCCTGGCCGTCGTTGGCCCATGTGAAGATCGCCGGCATCCAGACCCGGTCGCGCAGGTCGCTTGGCGGCTCGATTTCGATGCGTTTGATGCGGAAAAAAGGAATCCAGTAATAGCGGCCGTTGAGCACGGTCTCGAGTGTCGGGCCGAGCCGGTTATCGGCGTCGGCGAGCCACGTGAACGGCTCGCCGTTCAACGCGCCAGCGGTGGCGGGCGCTTCGTCGAGCGCCTGCGCGCGCGCGGCCGCAGCCGCGCCGCTATCGCCGGTGGCATCGAGCCGCAACGCTTCGCGAAGCAGCGCGAGCCAGCCGGTCGGCTCGCCGAAAATCAGCGGCGCGCGCTCGCCTTTGAACACCGCTTCACGCAGCGCCTCGCATTGCAACGCTTCACGATAGGTTTGCACCATCGGCAACGCGGCCGCGTCGAGTTCGCCGACGACGTTCAGTTGCGTCAGTGCGCGATCCCAGGCCCCCGTCACCGCGAGCAACTGGAACAGAAAGACGCGATAGGCGGCGTTCGACGGATCCTTGCGAACCTGGTTTTGCAATTCGCGCAGACATCCATCGAGATCGCCTTCGCGCAAACATTCTTCTGCGTTCATGCCGGTTCGCTCCGGTCTGGCTTACGTGATCTCACCCGCCGCCGCACTGCAACGGCGGGGCCGCCGCAGTGCGGTCGCCCTTCGCGGTCAGCCGATCAGGTTTCCGCGTTGCCGGGGATGTTCCATTTCACTTCGACCACTCCGCCCTCCTTCGCGCCCTTGGCGTTTTGCGGCTGGTACTCGACATGGAATTTTTCGAAGTTCAGCGTGACGGTCTCGGTGAAGCGTTCTTCGCCGCCCGAACCCCCGGTCGAATAGGCACTGACCAGCAAGCCCTCCAGGGTAATCTTGTAGTACTCGAGCGGATTGTCGCCGCCGGCCTTGCGCACGGTCAGCACGGCCTTGTCGATGTGCGTGCCCTTGGTGCAGGCCGCCATGATCGGCGGACTCGCTTTGTCGCTGTATTTGGTAAACGACAGATCCTGCACCGACACCTTGCCGGCGCCGCCGCCCGTGCCCATGTGCATCGTGCCGCTCTGACTGAGCCCCCAGCTCCACGCAAGCACTTCGATCTCTTCCTTGTGGGCCTTGTCCTGGGACTCGCCCTTGATATCGCCCAGCTTCATGAACATGTCGATGGCCATCTTCTTCTCCGCTCAAAGCAATCGTCACTGAATAGGGGTTTCCGTCATGCCGCCTTGGCCGACGGAAGCTTCGAAACCAACCGTAGCGACACGGTCAGGCCTTCCAACTGGTAGTGCGGACGCAGGAAAAACTTCGACGTGTAATAACCGGGATTGCCTTCGACTTCCTCGACGACCACCTCGGCGGCCGCGAGCGGCCGTCGTGCCTTGGACTCCTCCGTCGAGTGCACCGGATCGCCGTCGACGTATTGCAGGATCCAGTTCTGCAGCCAGCGCTGCATGTCGTCCTTCTCCTTGAAGCTGCCGACCTTGTCGCGCACGATGCACTTCAGGTAGTGAGCGAAGCGGCTACAGGCGAACAGGTAAGGCAGACGGGCGGCCAGGTTCGCGTTCGCGGTGGCATCGGGATCTTCGAACTCGGCGGGCTTATGCAGCGACTGCGCGCCGATGAAGGCGGCGAAATCGGAGTTCTTTTTGTGCACGAGCGGCATGAAGCCGTTCTTCGCCAGTTCGCTTTCGCGGCGATCGCTGATCGCGATTTCGGTCGGGCATTTCATGTCGATGCCGCCGTCGTCGGTGGGGAACGCGTGCACCGGCAGATTCTCGACCGCTCCTCCCGACTCGATGCCGCGAATCCGCGAACACCAGCCGTACATCTTGAACGAGCGGTTGATATTGGTCGCCATCGCATACGCCGCATTGGCCCATGCGTATTTGCCGCTGTCCGCACCGGCGGTGTCTTCCTCGAAGTCGAATGCTTCGACCGGATTGGTCTTCGCGCCATACGGCGCACGGGCGAGAAAGCGCGGCATCGCGAGACCCACGTAGCGCGCATCCTCCGATTCGCGCAGCGACCGCCACGCGGCATGTTCAGGGGTCTGAAAGATCTTCGTCAGATCGCGCGGATTGGCCAGCTCCTGCCATGAATCCATCAGCATCACCGCAGGGTCTGCGCCCGCGATGAACGGCGCATGCGCCGCCGCCGAGATCTTGGCGATCTGCGTGAGCAGATCGACGTCGGGCCCGCTGTTGTCGAAGTAATAATCGGCCACCAGCGCGCCATACGGCTCGCCGCCGAACTGGCCATATTCCTCTTCGTACAGCTTCTTGAAAATCGGGCTTTGATCCCACGCGGTGCCCTTGTACTTCTTGAGCGTCTTGTACAGATCGCCCTTCGATACATTCATCACGCGGATTTTCAACGACTCGTCCGTCTCGGTGTTGTTCACCAGATAGTGCAAGCCGCGCCATGCGCTCTCGACTTTCTGGAACTCTTCCGAGTGGATGATCTGATTGATCTGGGCGGTCAGCTTCTCGTCGATCTGCGCGATCAGCGACTCGATCGTCGCGAGCACATCGCCCGAAATCACGTTGGTATCGCGCAGCGCCTGTTCGGCGAGCGTGCGCACCGCCGTCTCGACGGCTTCCTTTGCCTTGTCGCTCTTCGGTTTGAATTCCTTTTGCAGCAGATTCGCGAAATCGCTCGTTTCAAGCGCCGCTTCGCCGGGTTGCGCTTGCCCTTGGGTACTAGGTTCAGCCATGGTCAGACTCCCCTGTTGATCACGCTCATTGCTGCGGCTTCGGTGCGGACGCCAGCGACTGCAGCAACGCAGGATCGTTCAGCAACTTTGCGATCAGCTCCTCGGCGCCGGTCTTGCCGTCCATATAGGTCAGCAGGTTCTGCAACTGGCCGCGCGCTTCGAGCAGCTTCGACAACGCGTCCACCTTGCGCGCGACCGCCGCGGGAGAAAAGTCGTCCATGCTCTCGAAGGTCATGTCGACCGCGAGGTTGCCTTCACCGGTCAACATGTTCGGCACCTGGACGGCGACACGCGGCTTCATCGACTTCAGGCGCTCGTCGAAGTTGTCGACGTCGATCTCGAGAAACTTTCGATCCGCCACGGGTACGAGCGGGTCCGCCGGCTGACCGGAGAGATCGGCCAGCACGCCCATCACGAAGGGCAGGTTGACCTTTTTCTCCGAACCGTAGACTTCGACGTCGTACTCGATCTGGACGCGCGGCGCTCGATTGCGCGCGATGAATTTCTGGCTGCTTTCCTTGGCCACGACCCTTCCCCTGGTTGACGCCGCACGGCCGCGAGCAGCGTGGCCCATGACTGGCGTTGCTAGAAGCAAAAAAGCACATCCCCGCCTGACTGCTTACTCGTTATCGATACCGCCGATCTGCCGGGCCTGGCTCATCCCTTCGGGCGCGAGGTCCTGCAGAATTTCCATGAAGTTCTTGTCGACCAGACGGCGCGCGCGCAGCAGCAGCAGCGGAACCGGGCTGGAGGGTTCATGCCGCTCGTAGTACGCGCAGATTTTGTCGATCAGGCGAATCACGTCCTGACGATCCGCGACGTCGCCCGACAGCGCGGCAGCCATCGGCGCCGCGCCAACCGGTGCGGCCATCGCAGCGTCGTGCTCCGATGAAGCTTGCGCAGTCCCGGCCGGGACGTCGACACGTTCGCCGAGAAAATCGGCGGCGCGCCGCAACAGTCTCGTGAGCGGCGACAGGTCGATCGAACGTGCCGCGCCGACGCGCTCGGTCAACACCGTCTCGATACGCATCGCGCTATGCAGCGCCGCGAGCAGGGCCGCGTGCGCGGCGGCGGCATCTTCGCGCGCGTCGGCGATCACCGCGTCGATCGAGCTCAGCGACGGCGCGTCGCCGCCGTGGACCATCGGCACTTCTCCGGTCGCAGACTCGATGTCGCGCAGGCTGACGACGCCGTGCGCGCGCGACGACGCGAGCGGCGCATCGCGCACGTCCACCAGCATGCCGGACGGATCCACGAGTGCGGCGAGCGCGTTCACGCGGGCGGTCGGATCGTTGCCATCGTCGGGATCGAGCTGCGGGTAAACGTGATCCCAGCGCTGTTCGAGCAACCCTTGCACGAGCGCGAGACCCTCGGCGAAGCCGGTGAAACCCTGGCGGTTCAGCAGCGCGCGCGACAGGTGCGCGGCGACGCGCAAGTCCCGCCCCTTCGCGAGCAGGTCCAGGGACAACGCTTGCGCCTTTTTCCAGTCAGGCGGCGTCGCGGCGACCAGCGTTTCGCCGAACTGCACTTCCGGCTTGCCATGGATGACCTGCTCGAGCGCAAGAAAGTCAGGGTCGTACTCAAGGTCGTCCCCGCACGGAGTGGCAACTGATATGTCGGCTAGCATTTCGCCCGCAGCAAGCGTGGCCATGTCTGGTATGGGTTCCGGATGAGTATCTCGATGCACGGTAAATGACCGGTACGGGTTGCCTTGCCCGCCAGGAATCGGCGTTTCACAGAAATACGTGTTAACTCTAATTAGATTGCGCGCACGGCTATTCCAACGTTTTTATCGGAGGTGCGTACTTTCGCGCCGGTAATTCGATATGAGAATAGCACGCACTCCGGAAATTCAAAGTCGGGATATCGATAGAAACGGAATCGACAAATTAAACCAGACAGTAAATGTAGTACGAATAAGCTCGCTAGATGTTTAAAACGTCAGACGTTTCCGTTGGGTGCTATCAATAAGCCGGAGCAGCCGGTCGCCTGACCATCCAACGATCCCGGTCCTTTCTGGACAGTCGTTTGGCGGGATCGGGCGACATCTAGGTAAACGAATCAGACGCCCGGATTTTCAAAAACATCCGTAGTTCGTAAACGATCGGTAAGGGTTTGGATTCCGCTTAGGGGTTAATACCGATGGCAGTATGACACCCGTCTGGAACGGGGAATGACAGATTAAGTTTTATCTTGTAATAAACAAAATGGGCCAATAGACTAATTCTGTTTGCGCCGGTTTTATGGCGGATTTGTCTTATTGCGCGCAAGTGGCCGCGCGGCCACTCTATTCGGTGGCGAAGCCAGTGCCGGACTCGTTGAAGGCTCGAATCCGGCGCAACCAAAGCCCGGCGAAAAATAGGCAGTGTCGGCAGCGGGCTCCGTTCCCGGCAAGCGGGCTCACCACCTCGGGGTGAAAAGTGGCAGATATCCAAAGCGCACCAAGAGCTGACCACACTGGGGAAAGCACGCTGCCCGACCTGTGGCAACGGCGCACCTGTCTGAGCCGCGATGAGATGGCATCGATCTATACGATCGTGCGCCGCGCGCTGACGGGCTACCATCCGTCGGAACTGCAGGCGTTGGGCGAGGACAAGGAGGAGCTCATCTCGCAGTTTCTTTATTTCAAGGTGTTCCGTCTCGATACCGCACCGAGCGCATTGCCCGCCTTCCCGCTGCACAGCGCGCCTTCCACCAGCCATGCCGTCTGCGCGTACTTCCGCCGCTATCTGATCGACTGTCTGCGCAGCGCACGCCATCAGCGCAACGTATCGCTCGATGACGACGACGTGATGTTCCAGATCGAGCGGCAAACGGTTTTTCAGCCGGATCCGATTGGCTCGGTTTTGCTGCAATACGGGTTGCACGAAGCTGAAGTACGCGACTCCGCGTCACACTTCATCGCGTCGCTCGATAACGCCGACCGTATGCTGCTTGCCGGCAGTCTCGGCTGGCTATCGAACGAAAAAGGCGGTTTGTCGCAGGTCGCCGCCCGTTACGGTATCGCGTCGTATCACTATCGGGCGCGCAAGCTCGGCGTCACCTTGAAAAAAGGCTCGATACCCGCGGACTTCGCTCGCA
>NZ_DASXHN010000361.1:0-7127 GCF_036488505.1 Paraburkholderia sp.
CCGTTGATGTGGCGGCCTTGTTGGCCGGCGCCGCGACGGATGTAATGCCCTGCTCTTGCGTTGCCGCTTGCGGTGCTGCTTGCGCACTGGCGGCCGCGGGGACGGTGGCCGCCACGGCGACCACGCACGCGGCGGCGAACAGACGCGGAAAAATGCCGGAAAACGACCGTTCGGACCCGAGCCCCACAAGGCCCACGGCGCGCGCCGCCGACGCAACCGACAGGCGCGAGGCGAGTGGCGAACGCAACGAAAAGAGCCGGAATTGACACGACGCCGGCCGCGAATCTGACGACAAAAAAGCGACCGGCCGGTTGAGGGACAAGGAGGTTGGCAACGTCGTAGAAGGTCAACGGAAGATGGCTGAAATTCTAACATCCCGCGGTTGAGCCCCCTGGCATTTATGGCAAAATGCCCCGCTCCTGGTCGCGGCGCACGCCCGGCCTGTCCGACCTGCCGCCCGCGCGCGGCCCCTCACTGAGTCCGCAGGAATACCCAGACCTTATGACGGAAACCGTAGCACTCAAGATCGTCCAGCGCATCGCCACTGAACTGTCCGTCCAGCCGCGCCAGGTCGCGGCTGCGGTGGCACTTCTCGACGAAGGCGCGACCGTGCCGTTCATCGCCCGTTACCGCAAGGAAGTGACCGGTAATCTCGACGACACGCAACTACGCAATCTCGAGGAACGCCTGCTGTATCTGCGCGAACTCGAAGACCGGCGCGCGGCGATCATCGCGAGCATCGACGAACAGGGCAAGCTCACCGACGAACTACGCGGCGCGCTCGAAGGCGCCGACAGCAAGCAGGTCCTGGAAGACCTGTACCTGCCGTATAAGCCGAAACGCCGCACGCGCGCCCAGATCGCGCGCGAGGCCGGTCTGCAGCCACTCGCCGACGCGCTGCTCGGCAATCCGCTGCTCGATCCGCAAACCGAGGCCGCCGCGTACGTGGACGCCGACAAGGGCGTCGCCGATGTGAAGGCCGCGCTCGACGGCGCGCGCGACATCCTGTCCGAACAGTTCGGTGAAACGGCCGAACTGCTGGGCAAGCTGCGCGATTATTTGCACAGCCAGGGCGTGGTGTCGTCGAAGGTGGTCGAAGGCAAGGAAACCGCCGAGGAAGAGAAATTCCGCGATTACTACGATTACGCGGAAACGATCCGCACGGTGCCGTCGCATCGAGCGCTCGCGTTGTTCCGGGGCCGCAACGCCGGCGTGCTGATGGTCAAGCTGGGCCTCGGCGAAGAACTCGACGCGCAGGTGCCGCATCCGGGTGAAGCGCTGATCGCGCGTCACTTCGGCATCGCCAATCAGAACCGCCCTGCCGACAAGTGGCTCGCCGACGTCTGCCGCTGGTGCTGGCGCGTGAAGGTGCAGCCGCATCTCGAAAACGAATTGCTGACCCATCTGCGCGACGAGGCCGAGCATGAAGCGATCCGCGTATTCGCGCGCAATCTGAAGGACTTGCTGCTCGCCGCGCCGGCCGGCCCGAAGGCGGTGATCGGACTCGACCCGGGGCTGCGCACCGGCGTCAAGGTCGCGGTAGTCGATCGCACCGGCAAGGTGCTCACGACCGACACGATATTTCCGCACGAGCCACGCCGCGACTGGGACGGCTCCCTCGCGAAGCTCGCGCGCATCGCCGCGCAAACGCAGGCTGAGTTGATCAGCATCGGCAACGGGACCGCGTCGCGCGAGACCGACAGGCTCGCGAGCGAGCTGATCGCGCGTCATCCGGAGCTGAAGCTGCAGAAGATCGTCGTGTCCGAAGCGGGCGCGTCGGTGTACTCGGCCTCGGAACTCGCCGCGAAGGAATTCCCCGACATGGACGTGTCGCTGCGCGGCGCGGTATCGATCGCGCGCCGTCTGCAGGACCCGCTCGCTGAACTCGTGAAGATCGAGCCGAAAGCGATCGGGGTCGGCCAGTATCAGCATGACGTGAATCAGCGCGAACTCGCGCGTTCGCTCGATGCGGTCGTCGAGGACTGCGTGAACGCGGTCGGCGTCGATGCGAACACCGCGTCGGTCGCGTTGCTCGCACGCGTGTCGGGCTTGAACGCGACGCTCGCGCGCAATATCGTCGACTATCGCGATACGAATGGGCCGTTCCCGTCGCGCGAGCATCTGCGTAAGGTGCCGCGTCTGGGCGACAAGACCTTCGAACAGGCGGCCGGCTTCCTGCGCATCAACAACGGCGAGAACCCGCTCGACCGGTCGTCGGTGCACCCGGAAGCGTATCCGGTCGTCGAACGCATTCTCGCGAAGATCAGCAAGCACGCCGGCGAAGTGCTCGGCAATCGCGACGCGTTGCGCGGCTTGTCGCCGAGCGAATTCGTCGACGACCGTTTCGGCTTGCCGACCGTACGCGACATCCTGGTCGAACTCGAAAAGCCGGGCCGCGATCCGCGTCCCGAGTTCAAGACGGCGACGTTCCGCGAAGGCGTCGAGAAGGTCAGCGATCTGGTCCCGGGCATGGTGCTCGAAGGCGTCGTGACGAACGTCGCCGCATTCGGCGCGTTCATCGACGTCGGCGTGCATCAGGATGGTCTCGTGCATGTGTCGGCGATGTCGACGAAGTTCATCAAGGACCCGCATGAAGTGGTCAAGGCCGGACAGATCGTCAAGGTCAAGGTGCTCGAGGTGGACGTGAAGCGCCAGCGGATTGCGCTGACCATGCGCCTCGACGACGAGCCCGGCGCGGCCGCTGCGCGCAGCGGTGGCGGTGGTGGCGCGCAGCAGGATCGTGGCAACTTCAATCGCGGCGGTGCGGGACGCGGCGCGCCGCAGCGCTCGCGTGAACCGGAGCCGGGTGGCGCGATGGCCGCCGCGTTTGCGAAGCTCAAGCAGAAGTAAGCATGCAGTGAGCGCGGCGTGAGTACATCGAGCGGGTGTGCTTCGCCACAAGCGCGGTGATCTGTCGCGTGACGCCGTGCTTCGCCTGGTGCGTGAACGGCGAGCACGCTTCGATGCGCTTGCCGCGCCTGAGAACAAAAAGCCCACGCAAATGCGTGGGCTTTTTGCTGTTTGCTTGCCCTGCGCCTGGCAACTCGGGCAGCAGCCAACCGGCTAGAAACAGCACACCGTCAGATCTCGATCTTGGTCCCCAACTCCACGACCCGATTCGCCGGGATGCTGAAGAAATCGGTCGGCTTGGCCGCGTTCTGATGCATCCACGCGAACACGCGTTCACGCCACACCGACATCCCCGGCAATTGCGTCGGCACCACCGTTTCGCGCGCGAGGAAAAACGATGTGTCCATCATCTCGAAAGTCATGTCTTGCGTGCGGCCGACTTCGAGCAGCACCGCCTTCACGTCCGGCGTTTCGTTGAAACCGTAAGCCGCCTTCACCAGAAACAATCCACCGTCCATATCCTTGACCGTCACACGCTGCGCGTCGTTCACATACGGAATGTCGCGCGTGACGAAAGTCAGAAAGATCGTGCGTTCGTGCAGCACCTTGTTGTGCTTGAGGTTATGCAGCAGGCTCACCGGCACCAGCGTGTCGCTGCCGGTCAGATAGATCGCCGTGCCGGACACGCGATGCGGCGGATGCGCGAGTAATCCCTGCAGGAACGGCATCAGCGGAATACCGTCGGCGGCCGTGCGCTCCTTGACGATCATCCTGCCCTTGAACCACGTCATCAGCAGGAAGAACAGCAGCCCGCCGATACACAGTGGCAACCAGCCGCCCTCTTCGACCTTCAGCAGGTTCGCGCCGAAGAAGCCCACGTCGACCACCATGAACACGGCGATGATCAGCGCGACCAGAAACTTGTTCCAGTTCCACACGTTGACCATCACGACGCACGCGAGGATCGTAGTGATCACCATCGTTGCGGTCACCGCGATACCGTACGCGGCGGCCAGATTGTCCGAACTCTTGAAGGCGATCACGATGCACAGAATGATGAACAGCAGCATCCAGTTCACCACCGGCACATAGATCTGCCCGATCGCCAGTTCCGACGTGTGCAGGATCTTCATACGCGGCACGTAACCAAGCTGGATCGCCTGGCTCGTCAGCGAATACGCACCCGAGATCACCGCCTGCGACGCGATCACCGTCGCAACCGTCGACAGCACCACGAGCGGCAGCAACGCCCAGTCCGGCGCGAGCAGAAAGAATGGATTTTCGATGGCCTTTGGGTCGTGCATCAACAGCGCGCCCTGGCCGAAATAGTTCAGCACCAGCGACGGCATCACGAGCACATACCAGGCCATGCGGATCGGCTGCGCGCCGAAGTGCCCCATGTCCGCGTACAGTGCCTCGGCGCCCGTCAGTACCAGCACGACCGAGCCGAGCACCACGTACGCCTGCAGCACGTGCGCGGCCATGAACGTGTACGCGTAGTACGGATTGAGCGCGCGAATCACGTTCGGCGACTGCAGGATGTGCCACAGGCCGAGCGCGGCGAGTACGAGAAACCACAGGAGCATGATCGGACCGAACAGCCGGCCGACCATCGCCGTGCCGTGCCGCTGGATCCAGAACAGCACGATCAGAATCACGATGGTCAGCGGGATCACCAGATGCGACAGGTGCGGAGCGGCGATTTCGAGACCCTCGACCGCCGAAATGACGGAGATCGCGGGAGTGATCACCGCATCGCCGTAAAACATGCAGGCGCCGAAAATGCCGAGCATCATCAGCACGCCGGCCACTTTCGATTTCTGCTCGAGCGAGCGCAGCGCCAGCGCCATCAGCGCGAGCACACCGCCCTCGCCGTTGTTGTCCGCGCGCATCACGAACAGCACGTACTTGACGCCCACCACGATCATGATTGCCCAGAACAGCAGCGAGATAACGCCGAGGATCGACTGATCGGTCAGCGGGATGCCATGCGACGGGCTGAAAGCCTCTTTAAGCGAATACAACGGGCTCGTGCCAATGTCGCCGAACACCACTCCGATCGCGGCAATCGCCAGGGAGGGCAGCGGCTGTTTGTGTACGTGATTGTTATCTGTCATAGACGCGAGAGAATCCGTTCCCAGGCGGAAAAAACGACCGCTATTCTAAACTGCTCACCTGACACCGCTCGGCTTGTTGTGGATACGCCACGTGGATCGTCCGCGCAGTGTAGCACCGCGATATGGCAGCGTCTGCTGCGTGCGCAACCGGGTTGGTGGCGAACGGCGGATGCGGCGCGCCAGGCCGCGCCCCGTTCCATCGGTGGCGCGAAAAAAACGGAGCCCGACTGGGCTCCGTTTTGCGAATCCGCGATTGCAATGCTCGAGCGCGGCTCTTTCTATCTGAACGTAAAGCGCTTGGCCGTGAAGCAACGGAACGTAATGTGCGGAAACGCAAGATGAAAGTCAGGCATAAAAACCAGGCGCGCAGCTTTGCGCTATTTGCCCGATCCTTCCTCGGCCTGCGCGATGCCGCGCTTGATCCACGCACCGAGGTTATGCGGACGCACCGTGTCCCACTCCTCGAACGGCTGATGAATCCACGGATTCGTCGGCAGGTACTGCACGTGGTAATCGGGCTTCACCTTCGAGCAGCCCTTGTACCACAGCACCGCCGAACGCACCGCGGTGATCGCCGGATAACGCTCCTTCAGGTGCTGCTGCACGCGCGCGAGCGTGACGCCCGAATCGACGAGGTCGTCGACGAGCAGCACATTGCCGTGCAATTCGCCGCGCGTCATCGTGATGTACTGCGCTATGTCGAGTTCACCCTGCTGCGTGCCAGCCGCCTCGCGATATGAACTCGTGGCGAGAATCGCCAGCGGCAAATCGTAAATACGCGACAGCTGGTCGCCAACGCGCAGACCACCGCGCGCAAGGCATAAGATCTTGTCGAACTTCCAGCCCGATTCATGCACCGCCAAGGCAAGCAGTTCGATCAGCCGGTGATATTCGTCCCAGCCGACCCACAGGTTCTTGTCGTCGTTACGAGGATCTTTCATCGCGATCATCGGTACACCTTGCATCGCTTAGACCTTGAACGGATGGCGCAGCAGAATCGTTTCGTCGCGATCCGGACCGGTCGATACCATGTCGATCGGAATACCCGCGACGTCCTGCACCCGCGTCAGATACGCACGCGCATTGGCGGGCAGCTTGTCCCACTCCTTGATGCCGACCGTGCTTTCCTTCCAGCCCGCAAAGGTTTCGTAGACCGGCACGCACTGCTCGACTTCCGACGCGCCGCGCGGCAGCAGGTCGACCGTCTTGCCGTCGACCATGTAGCCGACGCACAGCTTCACTTCGTCGAGACCGTCGAGGACGTCGAGCTTGGTCATGCACAGGCCCGATACGCCGTTGATCTGGATCGAGCGGCGCAACGCGGCGACGTCGAGCCAGCCGGTGCGGCGCGGACGGCCGGTGACCGAGCCGAATTCCTTGCCGACGGTGGCGAGTTCCAGACCGATCGGCTCCTGACGCGACGCGTTATCGGCGTCGTAGAGCTCGCTCGGGAACGGGCCCGAACCGACGCGCGTGCAGTATGCCTTCGTGATGCCGAGAATGTAGTTGAGCTTCTGCGGACCGACGCCCGCGCCAGCCGTTGCGGCGCCCGCGACGCAGTTGCTCGACGTGACGAACGGATAGGTGCCGTGATCGATATCGAGCAACGTGCCCTGCGCGCCTTCGAACAGCAGGTTGCCGCCGTTGGCGTTCACGTCGTACAGACGGCGCGACACGTCTGTGACCATCGGCTTGAGGCGGTCGGCGTAGCTCAGCATCGTGTCGAGCGTTTGCTGGAAATCGACCGCGGCGACGCCGAGGTATTGCGTGAGCACGAAGTTGTGATAGTCGAGGTTTTCGCGCAGACGCTCGGCGAAGACCGGTGCGTCGAAGAGGTCCTGCACGCGCAGACCGCGGCGTGCGACCTTGTCTTCATAGGCAGGGCCGATCCCGCGGCCGGTGGTGCCGATCTTGCTCGCGCCGCGGCGCGCTTCGCGGCCCTGGTCGATCGCGATGTGGTACGGCAGGATCAGTGTGGTGGCTTCGGAAATGAACAGGCGTTTCTGGACGTCGATGCCAGCGGCTTCGAGCTCGCCGATTTCCTTGAACAGCGCTTCCGGCGACAACACGACGCCATTGCCGATGTAGCACGCGACGCCGGGATGCATGATGCCCGACGGAATCAGACGCAAGATGGTTTTCTTGCCGCCGATGATAAGC
>NZ_DASXHN010000401.1:0-1744 GCF_036488505.1 Paraburkholderia sp.
AATTTCATAATGTCGGAATAAGAAAGCGATGTGAAAGAGCCTGGACGTTGACGGGTTATCTAGACGCTGTTTTCCAGGACCCTCTCCAACATGACTGAATTGCAATATTGACGCCATGCGCGAGTTGCTCGCAGCATCGCCTCCCGGACTTGCCAGGCACGACGCTGAGAACTGCTTCGTCATGCACATGAGCAGACCGATGGCCGGAGCGGGCCGAAGGTGACGCCGTGGCGCCACGCGTGTGTATTGAATTCGGCCCGCAACTACCACAGCGGCTATGACTTCGCGCCGAGCCGGAACTTATGCAGCAACGGCTCCGTATATCCGCTAGGTTGCTCACGCCCCTCAAACACCAGCGCCTTTGCCGCCTTGAAAGCCAGCGAAGTTTCAAAGTGACCGGCCATCGGCTGATAGTGCGGATCGTTGGCATTCTGCTTGTCGACGACCTTCGCCATGCGCTCGAACGTCTCGTTGACCAGCGCCCCCGACACCACCCGGTGATGCAGCCAGTTCGCAATATGCTGACTCGATATGCGCAGCGTCGCGCGGTCTTCCATCAGTCCGTCATCGTGGATATCCGGCACCTTCGAACATCCCACTCCCTGATCGATCCAGCGCACCACGTAACCCAGAATCCCCTGCACGTTGTTCTCGATCTCCTGGCGAACTTCGGCATCCGACCACTGCGCCTTTTCAACGACAGGAATCGTCAGCAGTCCATTCAGCAGTTCATCGCGAGCGCTGGCGTAACCCGTCTTCTCCAGTTCTTGCTGTACAGCTTGCACATCGACCTGGTGGTAATGCAGCGCATGCAGCGTTGCGGCGGTGGGCGAGGGCACCCACGCCGTATTCGCGCCCGCTTTCGGATGAGCGATCTTCTGCTCGAGCATCGCGTGCATCAGGTCGGGCATGGCCCACATGCCCTTACCGATCTGCGCGCGTCCACGCAGCCCTGAGCTAAGTCCTGCAAGCACGTTATTGCGCTCATAAGCCGCGATCCACGCCGAAGACTTCATGTCGCCCTTGCGCATCATCGGACCCGCTTCCATCGCGCTGTGCATCTCGTCGCCGGTGCGGTCGAGGAAGCCCGTATTGATGAACGCCACCCGCGCCGATGCCGCTTCAATACACGCCTGCAGGTTGACGCTCGTGCGCCGTTCCTCGTCCATGATGCCCATCTTGATGGTGTAACGCGGCAGGCCGAGCAGGTCTTCAACGCGTCCGAACAGCTCATTGGAGAAAGCGACTTCGGCCGGGCCGTGCATCTTCGGCTTGACGATGTAAATCGATCCCGTGCGCGAATTGAGCTTGTTCCTGAGGTCGTGCATCGCGCCGAGCGACGTCATCACGGCGTCGAGAATGCCTTCGGGAATTTCGTGTCCGTCGCGATCGACGATAGCCGGATTCGTCATCAGGTGCCCGACGTTCCGGACGAACAGCAACGAGCGGCCATGCAGCTTGACGGTCGAGCCATCGGGCGCGGTGTATTCACGGTCGGCGCTCAGGCGGCGCGTGAAGGTCTTGCCGTTCTTCGTGACTGCCTCGGCCAGGTCGCCTTTCATCAGGCCGGTCCAGTTGCGGTAGAGCTGGACCTTGTCGGCGGCATCGACGGCCGCAACCGAATCCTCGCAATCGATGATGGTCGACACCGCCGCTTCCATCAGCACGTCCTTCACACGCGCGGCATCGGTCTTGCCGATGGAGTCCGTCGCGTCGATCTGGATCTCGAAGTGGAGGCCATGAT
>NZ_DASXHN010000434.1:0-3521 GCF_036488505.1 Paraburkholderia sp.
TGCCCTTTGACGTCGACGACGGCCACGCGTGTCTGGTCAGGCGTTAGCGCGCGCACGTTCACGCGATACTCCTTGGCCACCTTTTCCTTCTTGCCGTGGAACACCTGGCTCCAGAAGCCCTGTTCTGCCGACGTCATATCCTTCGGATCGGCGTAGCGCACGAAATACAGGCCGCGGCTCGCGTCACGGTCGTTCACGGTGAAGTTGCTGCGATCGAGCGCGAGGCCCACGCGCAACCATGCGCGGTCATAGGGCTCGCCCAGCGTAAGCTCCGTCGACGAGAACTGCGCCGGCGCACCCGACGTATCCGAATCCGGCATCGGCGGCTGGGCCGCGAGCACAACGTTTTGCGCCGCAGTGGCCGCCGCCGCCGACTTCGCACCCGCACTCGCCGCGCCCGGCGCAACCTGCGCGCCCGCGGGCGACAGCTGGGCGTTCTGCGTGCCGCCCGCCGCGCGCGAATCGGCGATCGCGAGCGAGGCCATCAGGCGCTTCAGATATTCCTGCTCGAGCCCGGGGTCGTTCGGCTTCGGCTGCCACTGGCTCGAATCGTTGTTGGTGCCGGTGATCGCCTCGCGCATGCCCTTCTGGCTGACGAACACGTAGGTGCCGCCGTTCGGTGCGGCCTCCAGGCGGGTGCGGAACTTGTTGCGCTCCGATGCCACGTAGCTGTTGCCCATCGTCTTCGACAGCGTGTTGCGGATAAAGCCGTCGTTGATCTGCGCGTGGGTTTCGTTCCAGTCGGTTTCCATCACGCCCTTGTCGCGCTGATCGACGACGAGCAGAAAGCCCTGTTCCTGCCAGAAGCGGCGGATCTGCGCCCAGGCCTGATCGGGTGTCTTGTTGTCGATCAGAAGCCAGCTTTCGGTGCCGTCGCGCTGGATATGCATGCCCTGAACCGGCGGCACGACCACCACCGGGTTGCCCGCCGGCGCCTGCGCCTGCACCTGCTTCAACGTGGACAGCGAGGTTTCGCCGCCCTGCGGCGGCAGCGAACGCTGATCGGGCGTCTCGTCGATCATGTTCGGCGGTACGGCAAGCGATACCTGCTTCGACTTGGAGTCGCTCTTGTAGTCGATTTTGTTCGGCGACGAGGTGCCGCAGCCGGCGACCAGCCCGCCCGCCATCAGCATTACTGCAAACCGCTTGGTAAGACGAAGATCAGTCATGTTCGGAGAATCCTTCCGCTACGCCACGGCAAGTTTCCGTGGATCAACCCAACATTTTACCGGTCCGCGAGAGGCGTGTGCAAAAACTGGGGTTTGCCCGCGAATCGACGGCGCGTGATGCGCGCCGATGCATCTGATACGCGCGGCCGCCTGCGATCAACAACTGCGCCGCTCGCGCCTTGCCACAGTGGTAAAAAAGTTCCGTCACTGGCTCCGGCCTATCTCTTTATCAGGTAAATTTCACGGTTCATAACATTTGGCGGCTGATCTCGGGATAGTCCGCATGCCACCGCTGGACCCCGTTTCGAAAGGACTTTCGAGCGCGCATGCGGACACTTTCGGCATTGCGTGAGGCCATGTGTGACACGAGTCGCAAGCAAAAGAAAAAGCGGGTGTTACGTTTGATCCACTTGTCTCAATAAAACCCGGACGCCGTACGCGGCGGACCATCCATGTCCAAGTCCTCTTCTCGCCGGTGCCTGATCGCATCGGCGATCGCTGTTGCTACATGCTGCGTCGGTGCCGGCGCGCACGCCGAACTGGGCGGCGTGATGCCGAATCAAGCCGCGTCGGCGGCAAGCGCGCCGCATACGATACTCAACGGCGCGCTGCGCGTGCGCACGTGGACCGACGCCGGCAATACCGCCATCAACGAATACGCGACGAGCACCGGCCAGATCATCGCCTACACATGGCAAGGGCCAACGATGCCCGACCTGCACGCGCTGCTCGGCAAATACGCCGATTCGTATAAAGCCGGCGCCGCCGCGGCCGCCAACGGCGACCTGCATTCGTCGCGGATCGCGCGCCCGGATGTGATCGTCGAATCCGGCGGCCCGATGCGCGGCTACGTCGGACGGGCATGGCTGCCCGCGGCGTTGCCGCCCGGTGTCACGTCCGACGATCTGCAGTAACGCGCCGCTCACTCGCGCACCAGTCGCCCCCAATCGCCCCCGATCGCCCTCAGTCGCCCCTCAGCTCCCGCCGACGACCGCCCGCCATGAAATTCGCCTTCCGCATCCCCACCCTGCTTCTTTTCGTCTGCGCGATGCTCGCCGGCTGCGGCGGCGGCGGCAGTTCATCGAACTCGTCCGCAAGCGGCTCCGCGCCGTCGAGCAGCACGCCCTCGTCCGGCACCAGCGGCTCGCCCCCCAATCCGGCTCTGGACACGGGCGCGCAGCAATCGAACCTGCCGAACGTGCAGCCGGTCACGGTCGGCGTGTCGCCCGGCACGACGCGCAATATCCTGACGACGAGCGTCACGGTATGCATGGCCGGCACCAGCACCTGCGCGACCATCGACGATATCCAGGTCGACACCGGCTCGAATGGCCTGCGCATTCTCGCGTCCGCGCTGCCGGCGAGCGTCTCGCTGCCGTCGGTGGCGTCCGGCGGCGGCGTATCGGGCGAATGCGCGGTATTCGGCAGCGGCTACGCGTGGGGTTCGGTGCGAACCGCGGACGTGCGCATGGCCGGCCAGCTCGCGTCATCGATCCCGGTGCAGGTGATCGCCGACCCGGCGCTGCCCGCCGCGCCGACCGACTGCGCGAACTCCGGCCCGGCGATGCTCACCGTCGCGAGTCTGCACGCGAACGGCATTCTCGGCGTCGGGCTGTTCCCGGTCGATTGCGGCACCGACAGTGCCAACGCCGCGTTGCCGCGCTGGTACTACAGCTGCAGCACCAGCGGCTGCACGGCGAGCGCGCAACCGATCGCGCAGCAACTGACCAACCCGGTGAGCAGCTTCGCGCTCGATAACAACGGGGTGGTGATCGACCTGCCGGCCGTCGCCGATGCCGGTGCGGCCAGCGTATCGGGCTCGCTGATTTTCGGCATTGGTACGCAGGCGGACAACACGCTGGCCGGCACGAGCGTCGTCAAGGCCAGTGCGTCGACGGGCTACGTGACGACCACATCCGGCGGCCAAACGTACACGGCGAGCTATCTGGACAGCGGCTCGAACGGACTGTTCTTTCACTCGACGCAGTTTCCACTATGCGGCATCTGGTATTGCCCGGGTTCGACGCAAACGGGGAGCGCGTCGATCACCGGTACCGATGGCGCGTCGAGCTTCGTGTCGTTCAACGTCGGCAATTCGAACACGTTGTTCGCGTCGTCGAACAACGCGTTCGACAACCTCGCCGGCAACGCGAGCCGGGGCTTCGGCTGGGGCTTGCCGTTCTTTTATGGCAAACGCATTTTCACGGCGATCGCGGCGCGCAATACGCCGGCTGGGCCGGGGCCGTTTTACGCGTTCTAGCACGCGTTTGGGGTGCGTTGGGTGCGTTGCGTCCGTCGGGTGCGTTGCGTGGGCTGGGTGCGTTGGGGCGTGACGATGCGTGAGCGTGCGTG
>NZ_DASXHN010000039.1:0-6160 GCF_036488505.1 Paraburkholderia sp.
GGTAGATGGTGCCGAACCCGTTGCCCTGCCACGGCGACGACACGCGCAACCAGCAGCTGGCGTTCTCGTCCATTGCGCCGAGCCGGTCCCACACGAAGCGGACCTTCACACGCGCGTAGCCGTCCACCCACACCCGCTTATCTTCCGGACCGGTGACGATCGCTGTTTCGCTGGCGCAGTGTGGCTTCTTCTTCGGGCGGTTCCTGAAAAACGCATTGGCGGGTTGCAGCACGAAGCCGGTCACGCACTGGCGAGATTCATCGTTCGTAGTGGGGGACTCAGTGCTTTGCGGCGCGTTACGGATATCGAGCGTGGTCGACACAACCAGGTACTCCGTGTTGACTTCCCGCTGCGGATGGTCATGGAGCCAGAACGTCTTCCCCGTTGTCAGTCCGCGCAGATTGCCCTGGCCCTTCAGACGCAGGCCGCGGCTGCGCATCGCATCGACGCGCACGCTCGCGAGATGGGCGGCTTCGTCCTGGTAGTTATTGCGCTCACCCGACAATCCGGCGACACCGGCGAGCGGCTGCGAATAGTCGCCCCAATCGTGCTGTTCGATATTGTCGTGGGCTGTCGCGCTATGGTTCGCATACCCGCCCCTGAACCATGCACCAGGCCGCGTGTAGTCGTAATCGGTCAGGCTGACCTTGCCCGCCGTAACGCGGCGCGAGGCCGCGAGCCTGTAGATGTGCTCGTCGTCGACCTGCCGGCTACGAGGCGCGCGATAGCAGATCCTGTCGTACGCGTTGTGGTGCCGCTTGTGCGAGCCCGGCGAATCGCACAGCACCAAGGTCATGCCGTCGAACAGGTAGTAGATGCCCCATTCCCGCCAGATGCGGGTGAGGAAATCGAAGTCGGATTCCCACATCTGCCGGACGTAATCGCGCTTCGGGTAGCCGTTATCGAAACCGGGACCACCAAGGTCCATCACCACGGGATACGGATAACGCGCATTCAGCAGCCGATCAGTAATGTCCACGACGCTCGCATCCTGGAAGATCCGGCTCTCGCGGTTCTTCGTGGCGAGCCATAGCCAGGGGCGCACGATCAAGCGGTACCGGGCGCGCCGGTCGTCGGTGCCTGTCAGCGTGACGTCTGTTATGAGGCCAGAAATCGTACGGCGGCCCATGCCTGCATCGACTGCAACAAGTGCCTCGCTGGCTTCCAGCAACTCGCTGCCGAACAACCCGTTGTCCGTGAAATCGATCGAGATATCAATGACTTGGCCGACAAGACGATCGGCCACGACGAGTTCCCGCGCGCGCCACGCCGGCAGCGTCGGACCTTCGACCGTGACAACATCGAGCGCGTACCGATAAAGCCGGCCAAGGGCTTCATTGCCGCGCAGACGCACGGGAGCCAGTACGGGCTCAGTGCCCCACATGGGCAGCGCGTCGCCGGAAATACCTAATGTGCGGTGCTGTGATGGTTTCAACATGCGTGCGTCGCGTTAGGAGACAAACGCAAGTATCGAAACCGCAAACTTCGCCGTCTATCGGAATTGGACTAAAATTTAGCTCAACAAGGCAATGTACAAAAACTCGACGAGATCAGCCTATCCGCGCGCGACCGGGAGAAACACGACCGACCGACGATGTCTGAGCGGCCCGTCGCACGGCATGCAGACCGGCCGATGCCACCAAAGCCCGCAAGTCGCAAACACCGAATTTGATTCCCAAAGCTGTGGAATAGCATTCGCGAAAAAAAGCGCGGCCACTCGATGCCGGGGGCGTCTGCCTTGTCCATATCTCCGATCGCGCACAACGCGCAAAAGGCCCCGCACCCCCGCCGTTCAACGAATCGTGCGAGCGCGCGAACAATGGATAATGCACTTGCCATCCGCCGCGCAATTGCGCACGGCACGCAGCCGGTTCCACGCTCGGCCGCCCGCAATTCGCACGGTTTGCGCGCTCAATCGCAGACCCGCGACACGAACCGCGCGGGTGTCCCACTCGCGACTGAACAGAACGTCACTATGCGTATCCCACCGCTGAAATCGATCATTGCTTTAGAAAGCGTTGCGCGAACCAAAAGCGTGAATCGCGCGGCCGAAGAACTCGGGCTCACTGCGTCGGCGGTGAGCCATCAATTGAGTAACCTCGAATCGATCATCGGCCAGCCGTTGTTCCAGCGCTCGGGGCGAGGCCTCGTGCTCACGCCGACTGGCGAGCGCTATCTTGCGGACGTAACGGGATCGCTCGCCGATCTCAGCCGCGCGACGGAACGCGCGTCGAGCCGTGAGGAAGTGGACATCCTGCGCGTGCATTCGAGTCCCAGTTTTGGCCTGATGTGGCTGCTGCCGAGGCTGTCGTCGTTCCAGCAGGCCAATGGCGACATCCAGCTGAACCTCGCGTGCTCTTACGAGAACGTGTCCTTCTCGAACGGCTATTACGACATCGACATCCGGCACGGCTATGGCAACTGGAGCAATCTGCAAGTCAAAACGGTGCGCGGCGAGTTCATTGCGCCGCTCGCGTCCCCGGCGTATCTGGAGCGGCACCCGGTCGACACGCCGGCCGACCTGCTGAGCCATCGTCTGATCTATTCGGAAACGCCGCTCGTGCAGTGGAAGCAATGGTTCGGCAGGACCGGCGTGTCCGCGGCGAACAAGACCTTCGACTTTTCGTTCGACCGCTCGTATATGTCGATCGAAAGCGCCGCGCTCGGTATCGGTATTGCGCTGGAAAGCGTGATGCTCGCGTCGGTGAAGATTCGCGAAGGAACGCTGGTGCCGGTATTCGGCGACGCGCACGCGGTTGAAGTCGGCGCGCATCATCTGGTTTACCCGGTGCAGAACGCGGAGCTGCCTCGCGTCGCGCGGTTTCTCGCGTGGATGGAGCGGGAAGCGGCGCAACCCACGCTACCGCGCTAGGAACCCGCCGCGCCGGGCATCGCGCGATGCGAGGCAGCGGCCCTTCGCACAGGCTCTCGGCCTGACAAAGTCTGACCTGAATTTTTCTCAGCAATCGTTGAGCGTTTCCGCGTTGATGCGGCGGCCCCGTCAAATGACACTACAGGCACTTCATCAACAACCAGGAGACAACCGATGTTGCTCGAGAACCGGATCATCATCGTCACGGGCGCCGCGTCGCCACGCGGTATCGGCAAGGCCACCGCCGCGGCGTTGGCCGCCCACGGCGCTCACGTCGTGGTGCTCGACTTGCGCAAGGAAGACGCCGAAGCAGCGGCCGACAGCCTCGGCAGCGGCCATCTCGGCCTCGCGTGCGACGTAACCGACAAGGCGGCCTGCGTAGCGGCGGCGCGCGCGACGCTCGAGCGCTACGGCCGGATCGACGGCCTCGTCAACAATGCGGGCATCACGCAGCCGGTGCGCACGCTCGAGATCGGCGGCAAGGATTTCGATGCGGTCGTGGACGTGAACCTGCGCGGCACGCTGTACATGTCGCAGGCCGTGATTCCCGCGTTGAAAGATCAGCAGGGCGGCAGCATCGTGTGCATGTCATCGGTTTCCGCGCAACGCGGCGGCGGCATCTTCGGCGGTCCGCACTACAGCGCGGCCAAGGCCGGCGTGCTCGGACTCGCGAAGGCGATGGCGCGCGAGTTCGGCCCCGATCGCATCCGCGTCAATTCCATCACCCCTGGACTGATCCAGACCGACATCACCGGCGACAAGCTGACGCCGGACATGCGCGCCGACATCATCAAGGGCATCCCGCTCGGCCGGCTCGGCGATGCCGCGGACGTCGCCAACGCGTGTCTGTTTCTGTTGAGCGACCTGTCGAGCTACCTGACCGGCACTACGCTCGACGTGAACGGCGGCATGCTGATTCACTGAACCCAGCGCTTTACTGGCTCAACCGTCCGCAGCGCGCGGCGCGCGCTTCGATGCACCCGGGACAACCCGGGGCCATGGCAGGAGACATTCATGAAAACCAGGTACACCGTGCCGCCGCTAGCCTGCGACGCAATCGCACCCGCCGACTCGCAGACGTTCGAAGCGAAAACCTATGCGAAGGTCAGTCGCCGGCTGATTCCGTTCCTGATGCTGTGCTATCTCGGCGCGTATCTCGATCGCGTCAACGTCGGCTTCGCCAAGCTGCAGATGCTCAACGATCTGCACTTCAGCGAAACGATCTACGGTATCGGCGCGGGCATCTTCTTTCTTGGCTATTTCCTGTTTGAGGTGCCGAGCAACATCATTCTTCACAAGGTCGGCGCGCGCAGATGGCTTGCGCGGATCATGCTGACGTGGGCGGTGATTTCCGCCAGTTTCGTATTCGTGAAGTCGCCGGCCGCTTTCTATGCGCTGCGCTTTCTGCTCGGCGTCGCCGAAGCGGGTTTCGCGCCAGGCGTGATTCTGTATCTGACGTACTGGTACCCGTCCGCGCGGCGTGCGAAGGCGCTGTCACTGTTTTTCATGGCGATTCCGTTCGCGGGGATTCTCGGTGGTCCGCTGTCGGGCTGGATCATGCATTCGTTGCAAGGCGCGATGTCGCTGGCTGGCTGGAAGTGGCTGTTCGTGCTGGAAGCCGTACCGTCGCTGGTGCTGGGCGTCGCAATCCTGCTGTATCTCGACGACAGCATTGCCCGCGCGAAATGGCTGAGCGACGCGGAAAAAACGCTGCTGGCTCGCAACGTGGCCGGCGACGACGCGCACAAGACCGCGCATGTGTCGATCCGCGCGTTCGTTGCCGATCGCCGTCTGTGGCTGATGGCCGCGATCTACTTCTGCGTGGTGCTCGGCCAGTACGGGCTGACCTTCTGGCTGCCGACGATCATTCGCAAGTCCGGTGTGGCGGACCCGCTGTGGGTCGGCATTTTCACCGCGATTCCGTATCTGTGCGCGATCGTCGCGCTGCCGCTGATTGGCATGAGCGCGGACCGGCGGCGCGAGCGCCGCTTCCATCTGGCGATTCCGATGCTGGTTGCTGCGGCGGGCTTCGCGACGCTGCCCGCGCTCGGCGGCGTGGGCGCATCGATCGTCTGCCTGAGCGTCGCATCGGCGGGCATTCTCGCGGCGTCGTCGCAGTTCTGGTCGCTGCCGACGGCCCTGCTCGGTGGCATGTCCGCCGCCGCGGGCATCGCCGCGGTGAACTGTTTCGCCAATCTGGCCGGTTTCTTTTCACCCGCGATCGTCGGCTGGCTCAACGATCTGACCGGCAAGTCGACCGCGGGCCTCATCTTTATCTCCATCGCGGTGACGCTGGGCGCCTCGCTCGTGTTCTTCGTGCCGGCGAAATCCGTCAACCGTTAATGGATCCGAACGCAACATCAAAGGAGTCGTATATGGACAGCGAAATCATCATCGAGGACGTCACGCTCGCCGAGCGCGCGTACCGGATCCGCAGAAACGCGCTGCGGATGGGCGAAGTGCAGGGTCAAGGCTATATCGGCCAGGCGCTCGACATCGCCGACGTGCTGGCCGTCGCCTATTTCGGCGCGATGCGCTACCGCCCGCAGGACCCCGACTGGGAAGAGCGCGACCGCTTTCTGCTGTCGAACGGCCACTACGCGATTGCGCTGTACGCGGCGCTGTTCGAAGCCGGCATCCTGCCGCCCGAGGAGCTCGAAACCTACGGCAGCGACGACAGCCGCCTGCCGATGTCGGGCATGGCGAGCTACACGCCGGGTATGGAAATGTCGGGCGGCTCGCTCGGCCAGGGTCTGACGATTGCGGTCGGACGGTACCTCGGGCTGAAGCGCAAGGGCTCCGGCTCGTTCGTCTATACGCTCTTCTCCGATGGCGAACTCGACGAAGGCGCGATCTGGGAAGGCCTGATGTCCGCCGCGCACTGGAAGCTCGACAACCTGATCGCGATGGTCGACGTGAACAATCAGCAAGCCGACGGCCCGTCGACGCAGATCATGTCGTTCGAGCCGCTGGTCGACAAGCTCGAAGCGTTCGGCTGGTACACGCAGCGCGTGGACGGCAACGACATCGGCGCGGTGAAGCGCGCGTTCGATAACGCGCGCGCGCATGACAAACCGCAGCCGCGCATCATCGTCTGCGACACGAAAATGGGTTGTGGCGTGCCGTTCCTCGAAGCGCGCGAGAAGAACCATTTCATCCGCGTCGACGCGCACGAGTGGAAGCTCGCGCTCGACGCACTCGAAGCAGGGAGACAAGCATGAGCAGCATCGAAAAGAAGCCACGCCTGAAGACCTCGGCAATGATCGCGTCGATCGCGGCCGAAGGGCA
>NZ_DASXHN010000060.1:0-32716 GCF_036488505.1 Paraburkholderia sp.
AGCTTGGCGCCCGCTTCGTGCCTGCCTCGCGCTAGCGTTGTGCCGATTTCGCGCCCGCTCCGTGCTAGCCTCCTGTCGATTTCGTGCCCGCTCCGTGCTGGCTTCGTGCCGATTTCATCCCCTTTCGGCTCGAGCCTCGCATGACATGCCGCGCGAAGCCTGCGGCGAGTGTGCGCGCGAATCGTTGTCCGAAGCCCGTCGCGAATCGCCCCACGCGCTGCCACCCCAAACCCACGCAGCGCCACACAGCGCGCATGCGTAACCACAGCACCGCCGCTCGCCTAAGCGGGCGGCGCTGCCGCCTTATCAATCGATTCCGGAGAACACTTTGAGCGCCCTCGACAACCCGCTGCACGATCAGGAAGTCGGCTCGGCTGACGCGACCCAGGACACCACGCGCATCGACGACGTGCGCATCGGCGCGGTCCGTCCGCTGATCTCACCCGCGCTGCTGCAGGACGAACTGCCGGTGCCGTCCGCGGTGCAAACGCTGGTCGAGAAGACCCGCGTCGACATCGCCAACGTGCTGCACGGCCGCGACGACCGCCTCGTGCTGATTACGGGCCCCTGCTCGATTCACGACCACGACCAGGCAATCGAATACGCGCGCAAGCTGAAAGCCGCCGCCGATCACTACAACGACGATCTCCTGATCGTGATGCGCGTGTATTTCGAAAAGCCGCGCACGACGGTCGGCTGGAAAGGCTATATCAACGATCCGCGCCTCGACGGCAGCTTCCGCATCAACGAAGGACTGCGTCTCGCGCGCCAACTGCTGCTCGACATCAACGGTCTGGGGCTGCCCGTCGGCACTGAATTTCTCGATCTGTTGAGCCCGCAATACATCGCCGATCTGGTCGCATGGGGTGCGATTGGCGCGCGCACGACGGAGAGCCAGAGTCATCGGCAGCTTGCCTCGGGCCTGAGCTGCCCGATCGGCTTCAAGAACGGCACCGACGGCGGCGTGCAGATCGCGGCGGACGCGATCGTCGCGGCGCGCGCGAGCCACGCGTTCATGGGCATGACGAAAATGGGCATGGCCGCGATCTTCGAAACGCGCGGCAACGACGACGCTCACGTGATTCTGCGTGGCGGCAAGCGAGGACCGAACTACGACGCGGCGTCGGTGCAGGCGACCTGCGACGCGTTGCGCGCAGCGGGTCTGCGTGAACAGGTGATGATCGACTGCTCGCACGCGAACTCGAACAAGTCGCACTTGCGGCAGATCGACGTCGCGCAGGATATCGCGCGGCAATTGTCAGAGCGCGAGCGCCGCATCATCGGCGTGATGCTCGAAAGTCATCTGGAAGAAGGCCGGCAGGATCTGAAGGCCGGGGTGCCGTTGCGTTACGGCGTATCGATTACCGATGCCTGCGTGAGCTGGGCGCAAACCGAGCCGGTGCTCGCCACGCTTGCCGACGCTGCGCGCAAACGCCGCGCGGGTTGACGCGTTCGCAATCGCAAGGGCGCCGCGCAACGCGGCGTCCATCGGTGTCCGATCCTGGCTGGCTGACGAGTGAAGCGAAGAGCCAGGTGAAGATCAGCTGAAGATGGAGAGCCTGGTGAAGACCCGGCTAAAGACCCAGCTAAAGCGCCAGGCACATGCGCCGCGCCAGCCGCCCGGCAAGACGGCCACGCTCGGGTTGCGCAGCGCCGTGATGCTTCACACCCGATACATCGTCGTTTGCGCGCGTCGCAGCGGGCTGCGCAGCGCACCGTCGATGCTCCGGCGTGAAGCCCGTTGCATTACGACGCGTTGACGGCTTCCTTGAACGCCTTGCCCGCGGTGAACTTCACCGTCTTGGCAGCAGCGATCTGGATTTCCTGGCCCGTCGACGGGTTGCGGCCCACGCGTGCTGCGCGCGCGCCGGTCGAGAAAGAACCGAAACCGACCAGTTGCACCGTCTCGCCGCTCACCACTGCTTTGGTCACCGCTTCGACGATCGCGTCGATGGTCTGGCCGGTGGCCGCTTTGCTTTCGCCGGTCGCTGCGGCGACTGCGTCAATCAGTTCCTGTTTGTTCATAGCACTTCCCGTATGGTAATCATGGAACCGGCGCTGTAAGGCGCCGGGACCGACACGTTAACGCATCCGCGTGCTTTCGCGCAAACCCCTGGGTGTAAGGCTTGAATCACCGACCCAAAGCCAATTTGACGTTTTTGCGCGGCAAACTGCCATAAGAATCGCGAGCTTATCCGCGCATACCGTTTCGCACGCGCCTGACGCGCATCACAATCCGTTGCAATTTCAGTGCTTTAGGCGCGCTGCGTGCGAATGGCGGCGGCCCTTCGGCACAACGGCGCGGTGCCCGACAAACCGGCACGGGCCTTGCATGACGCGGCCCAAGTTAACTTTCCGCAAGAAAGAAAAAAGTGAAAAATCGCCTGATTGCAACATGTGCATTGCTCGCGGCGCTGTGTCCGATGGCTGCCACGGCCGCTGACGAAAGCTGCGCGACACTCGTCGGCGCCACCGATTCGGCGGCCCCACAGGGCTTCCAGTTACGCGACGGCGAACCGGTCGACTTCGTCAGCGGTGCGAAAACAATCCACGGCAAGCTGCTCGTTTTCAGCGACGGCGACGTGTTGCGCGCGTACTGGCAACCCGTGGACAGTCCGGAAAAATACGTGCTCGCCAATGCGGGCGCCGATGCGATCCGGCTGGTCGCATCCGCGCCGCAAGGCAGCCCCGCGCCCAACGGCGGTCCGGGCACCCGCATGCCGCCGCAACGCGTGCTGTCCTGTCCCGCGCTGTGAGCGCCGTTTCCGACACCGCGATTTCGCGCGTCGCGCTCGTCGGTCACCCGGCACAAACGACTGCTTTTCGTTCGTTCCTGCTCAACGCCAGGTAGCAGTTACCGACTACCAACAGCGCATTCCAACGCTCGCGCCGACCTCTGGTCGGCGCGCTCAAGATACCTGTGTCCGCGCCGTTATCAATAGATGCGTTTGGCTTGCAAACAGGAATGGAATGGAATGGCGATGGCTCGGCTAGCCAGATTGAAGGAAGCGCTATCGGTCGCGCACAGCGACCAGGGGCTCGTTTGTGCGCAATTGCGGGCGTTCGGCCGTCAGGTCCCGCTGCTTTATTTCATCCTGCTGGTCAACACCGCCGCGATCGCGATCACGCATGTGCATAGCGCGCCGCTGTGGTTGTCCGTTTATGTCCCGATGGCGCTCGGCGCCTTGTGTCTGGTGCGCTGCTGGCGCTGGTGGCGGATTCGCCATCGCGTGCTGACGCACGAACAGGCGCTGCCCGAACTGCGCAAGCTCACATTGGTGGTCGGGCTGTTCGGCATTGCGTTCAGTAGCTGGTCGTTGCTGCTGCTTCCATACGGCAGCGCGTTCGAGCAGACACAGGTCGCGTTTTATATGGGCACGACGGTGATCGGCTGCGTGTTTTGCCTGATCCATTTGCGCGTGCCCGCGCTGCTGCTGATCGCTATCGTCACCACCAGTCTTTCGGTGTTTCTCGTGTTCACCGGGCGCCCGGTATTCATCGCGATCGCCGTCGACATGACGCTCGTCAGCATCGCCCTTGCGGTCGTCATCCAGTTGTATTGCCGCACCTTCGCCGACGCGGTGCATGCGCAGCGCGAATTGCAGGCGAGCCAGCAGAACACGCAACGGCTGAGCGACGACAACTACCGGCTGGCGAACCTCGACAGTCTGACCGGCCTGCCGAACCGGCGCAGCTTCTTCTCGTTGCTGCGCGCGCTGGCCGAGCATGCGCTCGCGACCGGCGGCGGCTTCAACGTGGGCTTGATCGATCTGGACGGCTTCAAGCAGGTCAACGACATCTACGGCCACACATGCGGCGACCTGGTGCTGAAGGAAGTGGGTACACGGCTGCTGTCGATCGGCGAAACGAGCGTGAACTTCGCACGCCTCGGCGGCGATGAGTTCGGCGTGCTCGTGCGGGACCGGTTGTCGAATGACGAACTCCTCGAACTGGGGCAGCGGATTTGCGATGCGCTCAGTCAACCGTATCGGGTCGCAGACAAGGTCGCGGATCTGTCGGGCACGATCGGCTGGGCCGCGTTTCCCGAAGCGGGCGCCACCGTCGCGCAGGTGTTCGAGCGCGCCGACGCCGCGCTCTACGTCGGCAAGGAAAATCGCCGCGGCAGGCCGGTGATTTTCTCGACCGAACACGAAACGCAGATGCGGCGCCTGAGTCTCGTCACGCAGGAACTGCGTCATGCCGATCTCGAGACGGAACTGTTTCTCGAGTTCCAGCCGATCTACTGTCTGCTCACGCGTCGCCCGATCGGTCTCGAAGCACTCGGCCGCTGGCATAACGCGCGGCTGGGGATGGTCAGGCCAGAAGAGTTCATCCGCATCGCGGAGCGCACCGATGTGATTCTCAGCATTACCGATGTGCTGCTGCGCCAGGCACTCGCCGAAGTCGCGCACTGGCCATCGGAACTGTATCTGTCGTTCAATCTGTCCGCGGTCGATATCTCGACTTCGGCGCGTGCGCGCCGGCTGATCGACAGCGTCGCGGCGAGCGGCGTGGTGCCGCATCGCGTGATGTTCGAGATCACCGAGACCGCATTGACGCGCGATTTCGAGCAGGCGCATCACGCGATCACGATGCTCAAGGAGGCCGGCTGCCGCGTGTCGCTCGACGATTTCGGCACCGGCTATTCGAGTCTCAGCTACGTGCACCGGCTGCCGTTCGATGCGATCAAGATCGACCGCAGCTTCGTGACCGACGTCGATACGAACAGTGCGTCGAAGAAGATCGTCAAGTCGGTGATCGACCTGTGCCGCAACCTGCGGCTCGAATGCGTGGTGGAAGGGCTCGAAACGCCGTCGCAGGCCGCGGTCGTGAAGGCGCTCGGCGCGCGCGCGGTGCAGGGCTATCTGTTCAGCCTGCCGATGCGCGCGAGCGCGGTGGACACCTATCTGTTGACCGAAGTGGCGCGCGCGCATGCGGCTACAGACGCGCGGGCGTAGCAGCCCGTTGCGCAGCGTGCGAGCTTTCCGGCAAGCGCTGCTGTCGTGACCCGCCGCACGCGCGCGTCGATGCGCATTCTTCAGGACATCGGCGCCAGTATTTCAATACTGCAGCTTCGGATACCAGTCGGTCCCGCGACCACCCGGCGTCGCGTCGAGGATCGTCCACAGTGGCATCAGATCCGGTGCGCCGCGCGGGTCCTGGCCAGGGTCCGCGGTCGACGGTCCCATTTCTTCGGCCCAGAAGTGCCGGATCACGCCGCCCGTACGCGTGAATACGTTGAACGCGGGATTGTCGTCGCCGGCCGGATCTTCGGCCGCATAGTCGCGATTGAAGCTGTTGCCGCCCGACGAATAAATCCGCAGATGCCGCCAGCCGCGCTCCTGCTTGAACGCGGCCAGCTTGTCGAGCGGCGAGCGGCCGATCACCGCGAAAGCGACGCGCTGCAGAATGTCGGGCATTTCGCCATCCCATGCGCTCAGCAGCGACGTGCACATCGGGCACGGCCGCGCGCGCTGCGGACCGAACATCCAGTTGTAGGTGATCAGCGTGTCGTGCGGGCCGAACATGTGCGATAGCGTAACGGGGCCGGTTTCGCCGTCGAAGCGGTAATCCTCGGGCACGATGCCACCGGGCGGCAGCGCGCGGCGCTGCTCGGCGACCCGCTCCATCTGGCGGCGCAGTTCGATTTCGGCCGCCAGCAATTCGTTGCGCGCGCGCCGATACTCCGCGCTCTCGCCGGGAAAACGCGCCGGCATATCGGCCAGTTCGCGAGCCGGTTTCAATGTTTGCGTCGATACTTGTGCGTCGGTCATCAGCTATCTCCTCGTGAGAAATCGGGCGAGAAACAGACGGCAGGCGAGCGGCCGTGCGAGATGCCGGCCGTACCCTGCAATGACGACGAACGGCACGGCGTTGAATCGACAGTCAGCGTGAAAATTGTTGCGGCAGCGCTTTTCTCCGCTTTTGTCACCGCTTTTATCACCGCTTGCCGATCTCCTTTCATCGCGACATGCCGCGCGGCTCCGCGCATGCGTTACCCCGCCTGCGCCGCATGCCGCGCCACCGCCGCGACGAGGTATGCTTGCGCCACACGACGCCCCCAGATGCCACACGCAACAACGTGGCACGCGCGGGGCTCGTGCGCCCGCCGCCTCGAGGAACGCCTATGCCGCTTCGTCTGCCACCTTTGCCCGCGCTGCGTTTTTTCGAAGCGGCCGGCAGGCATCAGAGTTTCAAGCTCGCCGCCGCCGAACTCAATGTAACGCCGAGCGCGATCAGCCACGGCATCGTCGGTCTGGAAGCGGCGCTCGGCGTCGAACTGTTCGTACGCGAGCCGCGCGGCATCTCGCTGACCGCGGTCGGCGCCGACTATCTGTCGTATATCGGCGAAGCCTTCTCGCTGATCGCGATCGGCACGCAACGGCTGCCCAATCATCGCGCGGATCGCCCGATTGCGCTCAGTTGCGCGCCGACCTTCGCGTCGCGCTGGCTGCTGCCGCGCCTTGCCGTCTTTCGCGCGCGCTGGCCGAACGTCAACGTCAGCGTGGACACGTCGCACCGGCAGGTGGGATTTCCGGTCGACGGCTTCGATTTCGCGGTACGCATGAGCCGCGCGCCGGTTGCCGGCACCGCCTGGACCCGGCTGTTCGGCGAGCGCCTCGCGCCGGTGTGCAGCCCCGACTATCTGCAAACACTGCGCGACCAGCACGGCGAATTCAGCCTGCGGCACGCGACGCTGATTCATGTGAACGCCGCCAGCGAGGATTGGCAGGCGTGGCTCGACGCGACCGGCACCGAAGGCGTCGACGCCGCCGGCGGTCTGTGCGTCGACACGATCCAGCTTGCGTTCGAAGCAGCCAGCATGGGCCTGGGCGTCGCGCTCGGCCGTCAGCCGCTGGTCGACAGCGATCTCGCGAGCGGCGCGCTGGTCGCCGCGCACGGGGCCACGATCGAATCGGGCACCGCCTACTGGCTGGTCAGCGCCGAGAACGCCGACAGCGCGATCCGCCGCCCCGAGCTAGCCGACTTCAAGCGCTGGCTGGCCGGTGAGGCGGCGCCGTTCGACGCGCCCGCATCGGCGGGCAATCGAGCCGAACGCGACAGCCGATCGGAAGCCGCCAGGTGAGCGGTGCTCACCCGTCGTCAAAAACTTTTCTTTTGCCGCCCGCGCGGCGGACTGAGACCATGATGGCCAAGGAGAAACCATCATGTCGACCGCCCCCGGCAAGCGCTACGCCCCCGCACTCCATCCCGCGACGACCACGCTCGTGATCGTCGCCGGCGCGCTGATTCTGAGCGCCGCGATGGGCATCCGGCAGACCTTTGGCCTCTTTATCGGCCCGTTCTCGTTCGACCGCGGCGTGCCGGTCACGCAGATCGCGTTCGCGATCGCACTGCACAATCTGGTATGGGGTTTCGCGCAACCGTTCGCGGGCGCGGCCGCCGACCGCTACGGCTCGGCGCCGGTCGTCGCCTTCGGCGCAACGACCTTCGCGGCCGGCCTCGGACTCGCAGCCGTCGCGCCAGGCGGCGCGCTGCTGATCGTCGGCATGGGGCTGCTGGTCGGCATCGGCGTGAGTTGCACGACGTTCGGCGTGGTACTGCCGGCGGTCGGCCGCATCGCATCGCCGGAAAAACGCAGTGTCGCGATGGGACTGGTGAGCGCCGGCGGCTCCGCGGGACAGGTGCTGATGGTGCCGCTGGTGCAGGCGATCCGGCTGCATGGCGGTATCGCGACATCGCTCGTGGTGCTCGCGTTCGTGATGTTGCTGGTCGCGCCGCTCGGCATCGTGCTCGACCGCCGCAATCCGGTGCGCGCGACGGGCCACGCTGAACACCTCGCGCAAGACAAAGCGATGCCGCTGCGCGCGGTACTCGCGCAAGCCACGCGTCATCGCGGCTATCGGTTGCTGACTCTCGGCTTTTTCACCTGCGGCTTCCAGCTCGCGTTCATCGCAACGCATCTGCCCGAATACCTAACGCTGTGCCATATGCCGATCGGGCTTGGCGCCACCGCGCTCGCGCTGATTGGTCTGTTCAATATGGCGGGCAGTTGGGCGTGCGGCTGGCTGGGCGGCCGGTTCCGCCAGCATCATGTGCTCGGCTGGCTTTATCTGGTTCGCAGCGTGACGATCGGCGCGTTTTTCCTGTTGCCGAAAAGCGCGACCTCCGTCGTGATTTTCGCTGCCGTGATGGGACTCACCTGGCTCGGCACCGTGCCGCTGACGAGCGGACTCGTCGCCAAAGTATTCGGCACGCGCCATCTCGGCACGCTTTTCGGCGTGTGCTTCCTGAGCCATCAGATCGGCTCGTTTCTCGGCGCGTGGCTGGGCGGCCTCGTGTTCGATCTGACCGGCTCGTATGCGTTGCTGTGGGACGCGACGGTCATCGCCGGTCTACTGGCCGCGATGCTGCACTTTCCGATCGACGACACGGCGGTGAGCACCCGCGCGCCCCGCGCCGAACCGGCGCGGGGCTGATGCGAAGCGACGCAAGTTCGCGACGACGTGCAGTCAACGCTAATTTTTCGGCGCATCCGCGGCGGCTTTCGGCACCCGGCCCATCAGGTAGAACTCGTCGTTCGGGCGCATCGAGATTACATTCGCCATCCGGTTCGACAGGCCGAAAAACGCGGTGATCGCCGCGATGTCCCAGATGTCTTCATCGCTGAAGCCATGGCCGCGCAGCGTCTGGAAATCGTCTTCGCCGACCGTGCCGGACGCGCGGCACACCTTCAGCGCGAAATCGAGCATCGCTTTCTGACGCTCGGTGATATCGGCCTTGCGATGGTTGACCGTGACCTGATCGGCAAGCAACGGCGACTTTTCATAGATGCGCAGAATCGCGCCGTGCGCAACCACGCAGTACAGGCAATCGTTCACCGCGCTCGTCGCGACCACGATCATCTCGCGCTCGCCTTTGGTCAGGCCGCCCTCTTTCAACATCAACGCGTCGTGATAGGCGAAAAACGCGCGGAATTCGTCGGGCCGATGCGCAAGCGTCAGAAACACGTTCGGCACGAAACCCGCTTTTTCCTGTACTTCCAGGATGCGGGCGCTGATGTCATCGGGCCACTCCGGGGGCTCGGGCACCGGGTAACGGCTGATCGGGTGAAGGGTGGTCATACACTGTCTCCGTCGCGTTTGTATGGGCATTAAGACGATTCTAGCAACGCGGCTCGAGCTTTGCGGCGCACGATCCAATTGCGCTGCATCAGGTCCGACGTTGCCGCACGTATCGTCTAGACTGCCAGTTCGGCCTGCGTGCACCGCGCGACGCGGCGATCCTTACAGGAGTGACCATGTCAAACGTTACGCAGGACGCGCGAGCACGCGTCGTCAAGGTGCGCCCCGAGCGCGAAATGGCGACGATGCAGCGGCTGCCCTACTTCGTCGGCATTTCGGCCAGCACGGCGGGCACGACGGGCCTGTCGATGTATATGGTCGTGGTGCCGCCGGGCGGCCACGCGGAGCCGCACTTCCACCCCGATTACGAAACCGCCATCTACCAGCTGGAAGGCCGGATCGAAACGCGCTACGGGCCTGGCTTGCGCGAGTCGATCATCACCGAGCCGGGCGATTTCCTGTTCATTGCGCCAGGCGTTCCGCATCAACCGTTCAATCTCGACAATGCGAGCGCCGCGCGCGCGATCGTCGCGCGCAATCATGCGGACGAACATGAACGCGTCGTGCCGTATGACCCAGCGCAGGATGCGTGAGGCGCCGGGCTGCGAGCCGAGTCTCGCGTGCACGTTTCGCGTCGCCAGTTCGATGGAATCGATGAACTGATGCTCGAAGACCAACGCAACCACCGCGAATACACGGCCCGTGCGCGAGTCGCGGAATAAGGCCCGAATAGACACACGTATCAGGTTCTATGCGCGGGGGCGAAGTCATGAAAATAAATTGACGGCATTACTGGCTCGTATATGCTTGCTATCAGGTGTTCGCCGTGGTTGCACCGATAAAACAATGAAACAGATGCTGGATTGAGTACTGTTCCCTGTTTTGCGGTGTCGCGAATCCGTTTCGCGCACCCTCACGACGACCGCCGCGCAGCCTGTTTCTTCAACGTCTTTTACTGATCTGAATCAGGCCGCGCAAAACCCTCAACAACGTCAGAGTGTCATCGTGAGAGTCCGAGGCCCCTTGGTCAGCTGGAATCGCAGTCACGCGCGCGGTATGCGCACTGACCGCGCCAGCGCCGACGGCAGCAACGGCAGCCTTGCGTTCCGCCGCTTTCTGTCCGTCTCCACAGTCCCGTCGCGCCGTTCCCTTCGGCGCCGCAACACCGTCTCGCGCGCATTCATCGCCGTGCGCAAAGACGACGTCGCTTCGCTGCTGCCGTAGCGCCTCTCTTCTCTTCGCTGTTCAATTCGTTGCTTTGCCCGTTTGCGTCGCACGCGCGTGCGTGGCGATCTGTTCGCTTGCGCCCGCGCGGTGCACGCGATGGCTTCTGCCGCCTATGCGTGTTGCGCGGCCTTGGCCGGGCGACGACTTGAATTGGAACCGCCTTTTCGCCTGATACGCGCGGCGCGCTGTTGCGTTCGCTTTGGCGCCGATGCCGCGCGCGAATCATTCGCGCGTCAAAACAGCGAGAACAATCATGCATGACATCGATGAGTTTCTGAAAAAACATCACGTCACCGAAATCGAAGCGATCATTCCCGACATGGCCGGCATCGCGCGCGGCAAGATTATTCCGCGCAGCAAGTTCGGGGCCGGCGAATCGATGCGTCTGCCGCAAGCGGTGATGATTCAGACCGTCACCGGCGAATACCCGGAAAGCGGCTCGCTCACCGGCGTGACCGATCCCGATATGGTGTGCGTGCCCGACCCGGACACGATCAGAATGATCCCGTGGGCGGTGGACCCCACCGCGCAGGTGATTCACGATTGCGTTCATTTCGACGGCACGCCGGTCGAAATCTCGCCGCGCTGCGTGCTGCGCCGCGTGCTCGCTCTTTACGACGCGCGGGGCTGGAAACCGGTCATCGCGCCGGAACTCGAGTTCTATCTGGTCGATATGAACCGCGACCCCGACCTGCCGCTGCAACCGCCGATCGGCCGCACCGGTCGCGCGGAAACCGGCCGCCAGGCGTATTCGATCGAAGCCGTCAACGAATTCGATCCGCTATTCGAGGACATCTACGAGTACTGCGACGTGCAGGACCTCGAAGTCGACACATTGATTCATGAAGTCGGCGCCGCGCAGATGGAAATCAACTTCATGCATGGCGATCCGCTGAAACTCGCGGACAGCGTGTTTCTGTTCAAGCGCACGGTGCGCGAAGCGGCATTGCGTCACAAGATGTACGCGACCTTCATGGCGAAGCCGATGGAAGGCGAACCCGGCTCGGCGATGCATATGCATCAGAGTCTCGTCGATGCGCAAAGCGGCCGCAATCTGTTTACCGCAGCCGACGGCGAGCCCACGTCGTTTTTTACGAGCTATATCGCCGGTTTGCAGAAGTACACGCCCGCGTTGATGCCGATCTTCGCGCCATACATCAACTCATACCGGCGGCTGTCGCGCTTCATGGCCGCGCCGATCAACGTCGCGTGGGGGTACGACAATCGCACGGTGGGCTTCAGGGTCCCGCATTCGGGGCCAGCCGCGCGCCGTATTGAAAATCGCATTCCGGGCGTGGACTGCAACCCGTATCTGGCGATTGCGGCGACGCTGGCCGCGGGGTATCTCGGCATCACGCAGCGGCTGGCCGCCACCGAGCCGCTGGCGAGCGACGCTTATGCGCTGCCCTATCAATTACCGCGCAATCTCGAAGACGGCCTGACGTTGATGAAAGCGTGCGAACCGCTCGCCGAAGTACTCGGCGACAAATTCGTCAAAGCCTATCTCGCGTTGAAAGAGACCGAATACGAGGCGTTCTTCCGCGTGATCAGCTCATGGGAGCGCCGCCATTTACTGCTGCACGTTTGAGTGCGATCCGTAAAGCAGAACGGAAACGGAAACGGAAACGGAGAATACGATGGACTGCAACGAAGCAATCGCATACGCGCACACGCCGGAAAAGACCGCCAATGAATCCGACAGCGCGCAAGCACCACTCAACGTATCGCACAGCACCGCCGACTATCGCGCACTCGATGCCGCGCATCATATCCACCCATTCTCGGATATGGGTTCGCTCAATCGCAACGGCAGCCGTGTGATCGTGAACGCGCACGGGGTGTACCTATGGGATTCGGACGGCAACCAGATCATCGACGGGATGGCCGGGCTGTGGTGCGTGAACGTAGGCTATGGCCGCCAGGAGCTGGCCGATGCCGCGTATCGGCAGATGCGGGAACTGCCGTACTACAACACGTTCTTCAAGACCACGCATGCCCCGGTAATCGAACTGTCGGCGCTGCTCGCGAAGCTGGCGCCCGAGCCGTTCAATCACTTCTTCTACTGCAATAGCGGCTCGGAGGGCAACGACACGGTGCTGCGCATTGCCCATCGATATTGGGCGACGCAACGCAGGCCTGAAAAGAAGTTCGTGATTGCCCGCAAGAACGCTTATCACGGTTCGACGATTGCGGGCGGCACGCTCGGCGGGATGGGTTATATGCACGAGCAGATGCCGTCGAAAGTCGAGAACATCGTGCATATCGATCAGCCGTATTTCTTCGGCGAGGCCACCAGCGCTCAGACGCCGGAAGAATTCGCGCTGGCTCGCGCGCGCCAACTCGAAGCGAAGATCCTCGAACTCGGCGCGGACAACGTCGCCGCGTTTATCGGTGAGCCTTTCCAGGGAGCGGGCGGCGTCATCTTCCCGGCTGCAAGCTACTGGCCAGAAATTCAGCGCATCTGCCGCAAATACGATGTTCTGCTCGTCGCGGACGAAGTCATCGGCGGCTTTGGCCGTACCGGCGAATGGTTCGCGCATCAGCACTTCGGCTTCGAACCGGACTTGATCACGCTCGCGAAGGGGCTAACGAGCGGTTATGTGCCGATGGGCGCCGTTGGTTTGCACGATCGCATCGCGCACGCATTGACCGACAACGGCGACTTCAATCATGGTTTCACTTACTCCGGGCATCCGGTCGCGGCGGCTGTCGCGCTCGCCAATCTGAAGCTGCTGCGCGACGAAAAAATCGTCGAGCGTGTGAAAACGGATACGGGTCCGTACTTTCAGAACAAGCTGCGCGATACGTTTGCCGATCATCCGATTGTCGGTGAGATCAGTGGCGCGGGCCTCGTCGCCGGTCTGCAACTCGCCGACGCGCCGCGCACGCGCATGCGTTTCGCGAATGGTGGCGAAGTGGGCACCCTGTGCCGCGATTTCTGCTTCGACGGCAATCTGATCATGCGCGCGAGCGGCGACCGGATGCTGTTGTCGCCGCCGCTCGTGATCAGCCGGCCGGAAATCGACGAGATCGTATCGAAGGCGAAGGCGGCAATCGACGTGACCGCGCGAGAATTGGGCAGGTTGTAGCGCGATGCCATTCGGGCATCGACTCGCGCAAGTCCATCCCCGTTTTCACGCGCTCAGCGGGAACAGCGGCACATGCTGCCCCGCAGGCGGCGCATGCATACCCGTATCGGCGGCAATTGCGGGCCGCTACCGGCATACCGCGGAGCTATACAGTGCGGCGTGTCAGCATCGACCGTATTTCGCCGATTGCACGCGCGGGATTCAACCCCTTCGGGCACACGTCCACGCAGTTCATGATCGTGCGGCAGCGAAACAGCCGGTACGCATCCTCGAGATTCGTAAGCCGCGCGGACGTATCGTTGTCGCGCGAATCCGCGATGAAGCGATAAGCTTGCAACAGCCCAGCCGGGCCCACGAAGCGATCCGGATTCCACCAGAACGATGGGCACGACGACGAGCAGCAAGCGCACAGAATGCACTCGTACAGCCCGTCGAGCTGATCGCGTTCTTCCGGCGACTGCAAGCGTTCGCGCTCCGGCGGCGGATCGTCGTTCACGAGCCATGGCTTGATCGAGTGATACTGATTGAAGAATGGCGTCATATCGACGATCAGGTCGCGGATCACCGGCAAGCCCGGCAACGGCCGCAACACGATGTGTTTCGGCAACGTCTGCATATTCGTCAGGCACGCGAGCCCATTCTTGCCGTTGATATTCATCGCATCCGAGCCGCAGATGCCTTCGCGGCATGAACGCCGATAGGCTAGCGATTCGTCCATCGCCTTGATCCGGCCGAGCACGTCGAGCAGCATGCGCTCGTCATGGCCCAGCTCGATTTCGTATTGCTGTGCGCGCGGATGCGCATCGACATCCGGGTCGTAGCGGTAGATGTCGATCGTTCGAACATCGGTCATATTGACTCCTGGTTGAGCCTGCGCTCGCGGCGGGTGCATAGCACCTTGACCGGCGGCCGGCGGTGCTCATGGCTTTTGGGCACCGATGCATCGGAGCATGGGGCCCTGGGGGTGTGGCTCAATTGTCCGTCGACAAAGCGCCCTTGGCACGCAATGGCTCGGCTAGCCGTCCTCCCCGACTTCCTGCGGCTTCGGCAGATCAGGCAGATCTTTGGTGGTCGGCGGCTCGGGCTCGCGCGGAATCTCCGGCAGGTCCGTGCCATCGTCGTCGGCAGGGACATGTTGCAAGGAAGGCATCGCTGCGCTCATTGTCTGCTCCTTAAGGTTCTGTTTATGGACAGCGCGAGTGACGCAGATGTGCGGGCTCGCGGCCGCTTCGTCTGTACAAGTGAGCATGCCGCGGGCCAGTGACGTCGCAAAAAAAAGGCGACCAGCCGGCACGCGGCATGATCGCCGTAAGCGCTTCTGACACGCTGTCCCGGAACAGGGGGACGTGTCAGTATAAAAACGCTTCCCCGCATCGTGGTCCGTACGTATCCCCCGGGCAGCGGACAGCCGCCCCCGAGGTCACCGCAAGCACATCAAGCGGCGCCCGCCGTGGACGTTGCGAGCGGATTCGCCGCGATGCGCACCGGAATCGACTTCGCCCCCGGCACCTTGCTTTCCTTCGCGTAATGCCACAGCGGCAACAGCGGATTGCATTCGGGGTAGTAGCCGCCGATGCATCCCTCGGGCACGTTGAACGGCACGACGCGCAAGCCGTCGACACGGCGCACCACACCGTCGTCGGCAATCGTCTCCAGACTGATCCGCTCGCCCTCCGCGAGTCCGCGTGAGGCCATGTCGGCGCGATTCATCAGAATCACCATGCGCGAGCCCTCGATGCCCCGGAAGCGGTCGTCCAGCGCATAGATGGTCGTATTGAACTGGCTGTCGCTGCGCAAGGTCATCAACCGCAGAGAGCCGGGCTCGCGCTCGGGCATATCGGGGTCTTCGCCGATCGCCTCGGGCACCATGAATTCGGCCTTGCCGCTCTTGGTTTTCCATTTGCGTTCGCGTGCGGGCAGCGGCCGTGTCAGGCCGCCCGGTGTCCACATCAGGGTCTCGAAATCGCCGAACATCTTCGGCCATGTCTTCGCCATTTCGGCACGCACGCGCGAGTAGTCGTCGCGCCATGCATCCCAGTCGACCGTCGAGCGTTCGCCGAGCGTCGCTTTGGCAATACCCGCAACGATGAACGGCTCCGAGCGTATCGTCTCGGCGGCCGGTTCCACCACCCCGCGCGAGCCATGGAAACGCGCCGTGCTGTCCTCCATCGACACCGCCTGCTGGACGCCCACCTGCCGGTCGATCTCGATCCGGCTCAGGCAAGGCAGCACATACGAACTCTTACCGTGGATCAGATGACTGCGATTGAGCTTCGTCGCCACGTTGATGGTGAGTTCCAGCGCCGCCCAGGCGGGCTCCGTGCGCCCACGGTCCGGCACGGAGCGAACCAGGTTGCCGCCCAGATTGAGGACCGCCTTCACCTTGCCGGCGATCATCGCCTCGCAGGCTTCGACGATGTTCATGCCTTTTTCGCGCGGCGGCTCGAACGAGAACTGCTTCGCCAGTTGATCGAGCGGCGCGAGTTCCGGCTTTTCCGTAATGCCGACCGTACGCTGCCCCTGTACGTTCGAATGCCCGCGCACCGGCGACGGTCCCGCCCCGGGCTTGCCGACGTTGCCGCGCAGCAGCAGCATATTGCACAGCATGCGAACGTTCTGCACGCCCATCCGATGCTGCGTAAGGCCCATTCCGTAGTGGGCGATCACCGCATTGGCCCGCATATATTCGTCGGCTGCCGCCTCGATTGCTTCGCGCGACAAACCACTTACGCGCACGATGTCGTCCCACTTCGCGTCGCGCGCGTACTGGGCAAACTCTTCGAAGCCATTGGTGTGCTCACGGATGAACTCGGCATCGACCACACGCGGCTGGCCCGCGCTGAGCGCGCGGTCATCCGCCTCGATCACGAGCTTGCAGATGCCGAGAATCGCCGCGGTATCGCCGCCGGTCTTCACCTGATGGTATTGCGTGCTGATCTGTGTCTCGCGAGGCGTGAGCATGTCGAGCGGCGACTGCGGATTCGCGAAATCGAGCAGCCCCGGTTCGCGCAACGGATTGAACGTGATGATCGGCACGCCGCGTTTGCGCGCGTCCTGCAACTGATGCAGCATGCGCGGGCTATTGGTGCCGACGTTCTGGCCGAAGAAAAACATCAGATCGGTCTTCTCGAAATCGTCGAGCCCGATCGTGCCGACGCCCACACCGATTGCTTCCTTCAGTCCGACGCTGGTGCTTTCATGGCACATGTTCGAACTGTCGGGCAGATTGTTGGTGCCGTACATGCGCGCGAACAGTTGCAGCATGTACGAGGTTTCCAGCGACGCGCGGCCAGAACTGTAGAACACGACGCTGTTGGGATCGAATCCGCGCAACTGCGCGCCGATCGCGTCGAATGCTTCCTGCCACGACACCGGGACATAGCGGTCCGTGGCCGCATCGTAGCGCATCGGCTCGGTGAGACGGCCCGCTTCCTCGAGGTCGTGATCGTGCCAGCTCAACAGTTCGGTGACCGTATGCACCTGGAAGAAATCGGGCGTCACGCGCTTGGCGGTGATGTCCCACGCGGTGGCTTTCGCCCCGCTTTCGCAGAACTCGAACGCGTGCGGCGACGCGGGCTTGGCCCATGAACAGCTTACGCACATGAAACCGTCCGGTTTGTTCTGATGCATCAACACCCGGCTGTCGGTCAGCGGTGCTTTTTCCTGCAACAGGATGGTCGCGACGGCTTTCACCGATCCCCATCCGCCCGACGCATACGGATACGCGTCGCTCTTTTTCTCTTTGCTCATGAGTCCACCCGTCCAATAAATGTCACGTCATGACGTATGAGCATGGAGCATTCCTGGCCGGTGCGGGATCTGCGCCTACCGGTAAGCCGCGTCAGCGGCGGCGGCTACCGCGCGATTCGCGCCGCCGGAACGGCCCTTGCTAAGCCGCAGGCTCATCGCGATTGGACGCCCACCGCGATCAGACTCGGCCGATCGTTCACCTGGCTGCCGTTTCGGCTCGGCCCCCGCAACGCTCCCACACCGCACTCCATGACCACCGCCCCCCGAACCGCCGGCACCACGACTACCCGCCTGAACGCGATGCGCAAGACGCTGCGCGACGTGTTCGGCATCACCCGACTGCGCCCCGGCCAGCACGAGATCATCCGCAGCGTGCTCGAAGGACGCGACACGCTGGCGGTGATGCCGACCGGCTCCGGCAAGTCGCTGTGCTACCAGTTGCCCGCGCTGCATCTGGAGGGGTGGACGCTGGTCGTGTCGCCGCTGATCGCGCTGATGAAAGACCAGTACGACAAGCTGCGCGAAGCCGGGCTCGACCCGCTGCAAATCAACAGCACGGTCCCCGCCGCCGAGCTACGCGAGACCTACGACAGCTTGCGCACCGCCCGTCGGGGCATCGTTTTCGTCACCCCCGAACAGTTGACGAAGCCCGAGCTGATCGACGCATTGGGCGCGCGATCCGGCCACCGTATCGAGCTCGTGGTTGTCGACGAGGCGCACTGCGTGTCGCAATGGGGACACGATTTCCGCCCGGCGTTCCTGCGTATCGTCGACGCGGTGAAAGCGCTCGGCAGACCGCCGATCCTCGCGCTGACCGCGACAGCGACGCCCGATATCCGCGCGGACATCGTCCGCTCACTCGGGCTCACCGAGCCGCGCATCGTCAACACGGGCGTCTATCGGGACAATCTTCACTATCGCGTCGCGCAGATGTCGGTCGCGGGCGGGCGTCAGCGCGCGTCGACCCGAGCGAGGGAAGCGAAGGCTGCCGCGCTGCACCAACTGCTGACGACGGAAACAGGCAGAGGCATCGTCTACACGGCGACGGTGCGCGAAGCCGAGCATCTGTCCGCGATGATGAGCGAGTGGCAACAGTCGGCAGCCTGCTACCACGGACGGATGTCCACGCGCGAGCGCCGCGCCGCGCAGGAGCGTTTCGTGTCCGGTGACGTGCGCGTGATGATCGCGACCAATGCCTTCGGGATGGGCGTCGATATCCCCGACATCCGCTTCGTCGTTCACTACCAGATGCCGGGCAGCCTCGATGCGTACTATCAGGAGACCGGGCGCGCGGGACGCGACGGCAACGCCGCGCGCTGCGAACTGCTGTTCGATCTGAACGATCGCCGCGTGCAGCAGTTTCTTGCGTTGGGCCGCTATCCGGACGCGGCACTGCTGCGCAGGATCTGCGACACGCTCGCCGACCGCGCGCGAACCGCCGCGCAGGGCATGACAGCGCGGGAACTGCTCGACGCAGTGCCGGACCTGGGCCGCAACAAGCTCTCGGTCGCGCTGAAGATGCTGACCGACTCGCGGCACGTATCGCGCGACCGGCAGCAGCGCTACCGGCTGCGCGAGGGCCGCGATCGCGAGCATCACGACGGCAGCAACGGCAGCAACGGCAGCAACGGCGGCAACGGTAGCAGTGACGGCAAGGTCAGCGCGATCGACGCCGCGGTCGAGCGTTATGCGCAACTCGCCGCGCGCGACCGTGACGCGTTGCAGCAGATGATCGACTACGCGCAGACCGGAGGATGCCGCTGGCGCGTGCTGCTCGAGTATTTCGACGATGCTCGCGGATTCGAGCGCTGCGGCACATGCGACAACTGCCTGAATCCACTTGAAGCGACGCTGGAGGTGCAACGCACCGCGCCTGTCGGCAAGCTGCCGCGCAACACCGGCCAGAAGCCGCGCTTCGGCCGGGGTGACGCCGTACGCGTGCGCAAATACGGCACGGGCCACGTCGTGTTCGCGACTGATGAACAGGTCGCGGTGCTGTTTCCCGATGGCACGACGCGTACGTTCATGGCGAGGTTCGTCAAGCGCGATCTGGCCTGAGCCGCACTGTGTGCATGAAGCCGCACGCGTCCTCTGTCGCGCTCTGTCGCGCGCGGAACGCGCGATGCTGCTGGTCACGCATCCCTTGGCGGGGAGCCGACCGCATGCCTCGCCGCACGTCAACCGGAGCGTCAACTATGAAAGCTGCGCATCATGATTTCGCCGCATCGCCACAGGCCTTGCGCGCGGCGCTTCGACCGGCGCTAGCGTCCGGCGCGCTGGCGGGACTATTCTCCGCTGCGACGGCCGCGGCGCGATCGGCTCTGGAATCGGGCAGCGCGTTCGCACCGATCAACGCGGTCACCCATTGCCTGTGGCCCCGCAAGGCACTGCATCAGCGTGATTTCAGCCTCCGTTACACCGCGACCGGCTTCGCGATCCATCAGGCGTCCGCGATCTTCTGGGCGGTGCTGTTCGAGGCGCTCGTCGACCGCATGGTGGGCAGCACACCCCGGCGTCGGCCGGGCGCAACCGCGACAGCCGCGGCCGCGACGGCGGCGACCGCCTATGTCGTCGACTACAAGGTGGTGCCCGCGCGGCTCACACCGGGCTTCGATGCGCATCTGTCGCGCGGCTCGCTCGCTGCGGTTTATGTCGCGCTCGGCGCGGGCCTGTTGACCGCGGCCTTGCTGCGTCCGTCCGATCGCCGGGGACGATAGCCGCAAAAAAAGGCGGCCCGTCTTCATCCGACAAGGCCGCCGCAAGCGCATTTTAGAGAACGCATCCTCATAGGGACCAGAGAGGACATCGTCAGTATAGAAACTGATTCTCGAGTGCGTGCTGTCCGTAAGTCGCCGGCAACGGACAGCGCATCCGCGCTGAACGCGACGCATGGCTTGTTCGATCGCTAACCGCTTCGCATCGTTCGAGCCGCGCCTGCATCGCACGGACGGCAAATCACTGGCCGCCTTTCTGCTGCGGCGGCTTGGTCTCGGACAAATCACCTTCCCTGACTTCGGCCTGCCGTACGGTCGTGCCGTCCTCTCCCGTTTCCGAGATATCGGTTTCGAATGTCCCTTCATTGCCGGCGCCGCTTTCCTCGGCCTTGTCCGCTTGCGGCGTGCCGGGCTCTTGTGGCTTGCTCGTCATGATTCGCTCCTTGCAGTGTCGATGTGTCATGAACAGATCGCTTCGTCGATGGTTGGCGTCGGGGCGCCAGCAACGAATCGCGAAACTTGGCGCATCAAGCGTGCGCACGCCCGCCATCCAGCACGGCCGATGCCTGAACGCGGGAAGCCGATGCTGGGCGCCGCGGCCGGAATCGCATCGGGCACGCGGGATGATGTCACCGGTTTTTGCGCGGATCGTTCACGTGAGCGTCCGACTGTTGCAGGAGATATTCCGTGAGTGACACAGACGAAGCAACCCGCGCGGCGCGACCGCGCATCCGGGGACTGACGTTTTCCCAGGGGCTTCTGCTAGGCGCGCTGTCCGCGTTGGGCCTGACGGCGACGCGCAAGGCGGCCGCGACAACGGCGGTGGGCACCGGGCATTCGCTCAAGCATCGGGTGCTCGACGCGGCGGCGGCCCAATTGCAGCACAAGTACCCGCTCGACGCGATGAGCACCTATCTGAACGGCTTTCATATGTACGCCGACGACATGGGTCGGCAGGTCGAGGCTTGCCATTTTTGCACCCATCTGCGGCACGATTTTCATCAATGCGTGATCTACGACGCCAACCGCGCGGACGCCAGGCTGATCGGTATCGAGTACATCATCAGCGAGGAGCGCTTCCGGCAGTTGCCCGACGACGAAAAGCGGCTGTGGCACAGCCACCACTACGAGGTCAAATCGGGAGTTCTGGTGGCGCCCGGCATTCCCGAACTCGCCGAGCATGCGTACTTCGAGGATCTCCTGTCGACGTACGGCAAGACGTTTCACTACTGGCAGATCGACCGGCACGATTTCCCGTACGGCGTGCCGCAACTGATGATGGGTTTTACCGCTGACGGGCAGGTCGATGAACGCATGGTCGCCGAGCGCGATGCCCGCGTCGGTGTGTCGACGGCCGAGCGGCGCGCGCAGCGCGCCGATATCGCGGATCCGGTCGTGCAGCCCGGCGCGAACAGCTGGCAAAGCGGCCAAACGGTGCAGACGGTGCTTGAAACACGGCCTTTCGTCGCAAAGTCGCGCGATCAACGCGCGGGCGGTAGCGCCGGCAACGACGACGGGGCGTGAGCCGGACCGCGAGCCCGGTTACGCGTCGTCGACGTCCAACCGTTCGACCAACACCGTCTCGGCCAACTCGGCCTCGACCAGCAGCCGGCAGAGCGAACTGACCGCGGGTGCGCCGTCGGTGACGATGCGCACTTCGACGACATGTTCGCCGCGCTGCGTGATCTGACCGGAAACCCGCACGTCGCTATCGCGCAATGCACGACACAGTGCGGCCAGATGCGCCCCATGCGCGGGATGAATCGTCAATTGCGTGAGCATCGCCGCACCCGTTGTAAATAAGACGCGTAATAGGCGCAACTTCGAGATGGCGTGCGGCGCGCGTCTACGCCTGCATCACCAGCCGTTCCGCGGGCAGCGCGGCCGAACGGCCCGCGAGCCGTTCGAACTCGTCGACGTCGTGGCTGCAACACACCGTCACGGCGGCGCCCGCGCGCTGCGTCAGATCGCGCAATCGCTGCTGGTTCTGCAGTCGCGCGTCGCGGTCCTTTTCCAGCATCCATTGATAAAACCGCAGGCCAGGCGCGCAACGCGGATTGACCGGGTCGAGTTCGCGCTTGTCGAAGTACGCATCGCCCGCCAGCAGCAGCCATCCTCCGTCGCGGCGAACCGCGACTCCCGCATGCCCGTAGGTATGACCGGCCAGTGGTATCAGCGCTATCTCGTTGGCCAGTTGCGCGACAGGACATACCTGCGTGAAGCCTTCCCAACGATCGCCGTAGCGCGGCGAGTGCACTTGCCACATCTGCTGATAGGACCACTGCTGCGGCCTGAAGCGTTGCCGGTCGAGCCACGTTTTCTGTTTTGCCGCGTAATCCCGTTCAGTGGCCAACATATGCACGGTGGCATCCGGAAAGTCGTCGAGACCGCCGGCATGATCGAAGTCGAGGTGCGTCATCACGATATGCCGCACGTCGCTCGCGCGAAAGCCGAGCCGTTCGATCTGCCTGATCGCGGTCATCTCCCTGCGGAATTCAGGCTTCAGCAGCAACAGAAAGAATTTGCTGAGCCGCGAATACGGATCGGCGACATCGCGCAAGCCGAAACCCGTGTCGACCAGCACGAGCCCATCGGGACTTTCGACGAGCAGGCAATGACACGCCAGATGGCCGCGGCGCAGCAGCGCATCGGGATGGCCGTTGAACAGCTTGCCGCATAGCGGGCAGCTCGAAATGCAGTTGAGGTGATGCACTTTCATGCGGCGCTCCTTCGCGCGACTCGATGTGCGTCCCGGCGATCGTCGCCCGCTGTGCGTGCGCGTCGCGGTGCCTATCCGTTCACCGGCTCGAAACGGAAGATGTGTTCCGCACGTGAGCCGTTAAGTTGCTCCTCGTACGTCGTGCCGCCGAAAACGACCCGGTATCCGTTGCGCGGCTGAATCAGCGGATGGTGCCCGCCCGGCCGGCTATCCAATCCCCCGAGGCCCACGGCTGGCACCGGCACGTTGTTTTCAAGCGTCGCATTCGACGTAATCACGTTGTCGTGCCACGGCGATTCGTCCTTGCGAGCTTCGAGCGTCTTGCCGTCGGTGTCGACGGTGTCGTCGGAAGCGGCCATGCCGGCGTTGTCCACCGACACGATGCGGCTATTCGCACGGACCACCGGATCGCCGGAATCCGACGCATACGGATCGACCTCGATCGGCGGCAATGGCGAGGTCTTCCTGGCGGTGGATCCCTCGGCGGACGTCGCATGTTTGGAGCTGCCAAACTCTTTGGCCTGCGTCGCCGCGTCAGGCGACGCGCTACCGGCCGCGGGCGTCTTTGCGGGACTCTTCGCGGCCATCTCGTTCTGCTGGCTCTGGCTGGGATTCGCTTCGGCGTTCTGCATATCTGGCTCCGAGGTCGACTGGATCGCTGCGTGTCACACGGCGCACCGTGTTACCGCTCGGCCAGTCTCGCGCGCATTTCGCGTGCCACCGCGATAGCCAGTCTTCGCCCCGTGCGCGTCATTCGGCGAAAAGATCGGGGCCGAATACCTCATAGCGAATTTTGGGCTCGTGGACCTGTTGCTGGCCCTGCTGCTGATGCGCAATATTGAACACGCTTTTCAGTTCCGGACGCGCGTCGAACAGTCTCGTATAGAAGCGTTGAATGATCGAATAGCCGTGTTGAGCGAGCACCGGCGCGGTGGCTTTGACGATGTCTTCGGTCTTTTGCGTAAGCATCGGTTCCCCTTTGCTATGACGACTTGTTGCCGGGCTCGTGGACCCGGCTCGAGTACGTATCGTTACCGCAATGCGGGCACTTCGGGATCTTCTTTCCCTCGCCCACATGAACGGTATGGTGGCACTTTTCACAGCGGAAATCGCCGGTTTTCTGCGCGTGTTCTCCTGCCTTCGCGGACATGTCGATTCTCCCGTAGTAGGCACGTTGCGTTGCGCAACGCGCGTTTGGCCTCGATTTCCAGCGTATCCAACGCATCGGCGCGCTCCAACCGCGGCACGGTGTCCGTAACGCTATGCCACGGACAACCGCCGTCAGCGAGGGCGTGGCGCTCGCCGAACCGAACCGCGAGGACGGAAACGCTCGTCGATTGCAGTTTGCAGTGCATCAGGAACGCTACGTGCGCATCCGTAGCGGCGCACCGCGTACTCCAGCGGCGGCACACCGCATGCGCGATCCGATGTACTCAACGTCAATGGAGATCACTATGTTCATGCACAACAAACGGCTTCAATACACAGTTCGAGTCGGCACGACCAATCCCGGTCTTGCGAATCTGATGCTCGAACAGTTTGGCGGCCCGCAGGGTGAACTGGCCGCCGCGATGCGCTACTTCACTCAGGCTGTTGCGGAAGAGGATCCGGGCCGCAAGGACATGCTGTTCGACATTGCGACCGAAGAGTTGAGCCACCTGGAGATCATCGGTTCGATCGTCGCGATGCTCAATCGCGGCGCCAAAGGTGAACTCGCCGAAGCGGTCGAGCAGCAGGCCGAGCTTTATCGCAGGCTGAACGGCGCCGGCAACGATAGTCACGTGACCCAGCTGCTGTACGGCGGCGGGCCGCCGCTGACCAACTCCGGCGGCGTGCCATGGACGGCCGCCTACATCGACACGATCGGTGAACCGACCGCGGACCTGCGCTCGAACATCGCCGCGGAAGCGCGCGCGAAGATCGTCTATGAACGGCTGATCAACGTGACCGACGACGCCGGCATACGCGAAGCGCTGGGCTTTCTGATGACCCGCGAGGTCGCGCATCAGAAGTCGTTCGAGAAAGCGCTGTATGCGATTTCGCCGAACTTCCCTCCGGGCAAGATGCCGCCGCGCGAAGAATTCGCGAACGTGTACTACAAGATGTCGCATGACGGCGCGATGATCGATGCGCCGTGGAACAGCGGCACCGGCTTGTCGGTGCAGACCGGCGAACCCGCGGTGGACGGCGGTGACGGCACTGCGTCGGTGGGACTGGAGCAACAGCAGGAAACCGCACTGACTTCGATGGCCACGCGTCTGCGCTCCGATCCGTCGGGCGATCCGACCACCGGAGCCGAACTGGGCGGTCAGGTCCCCCCGACCAATGACATCGAGTGACCTCTCGCGTGTACACATCTGGAGAGTTACATGACTACGCCACAGGAACATGTCGTCGACTGGCTGCGCGACGCGTATGCGATGGAAAAGCAGGCCGAAACGATGTTGACGGCACAGTCGAAGCGACTCGAGAACTATCCGCTGCTCAGGGAGCGCATCGACCGGCATATCGAGGAAACGCTTTCGCAGCAGCAGTTGCTGGAGACGTGCCTCGATCGGCTCGGCAGCAGCCCATCGGCGATGAAAGATCTGTCCGCGCGGATGTCGGCGTTCATGCAAGGCGCCGGCGGGATGGCGGTCAGCGATGAAGTCATCAAAGGCGGCATGGCCGGCTATGTGTTCGAGCACGTCGAAATTGCGGCCTATACGACGCTCATCGCGGCGGCCAACGCGGCCGGCGACATCGAAACACGCCGGATCTGCGAACAGATTCTGCCGCAGGAGGTCGAGATGGCGAAGTGGCTGCTTGAACACCTGCCGGAGACAGTGACCCAGTTCTTGGGCCGCTCGGCGGCCGACCGCGACGAAGCGAAACGGTAAAACGCCCAGCCGGGATCCGCAGCCGCTGCGCAGCGATCCCCGCCCGTGTCGGCGCGTCCGCTTGCGCGCAGGCGCCAGCGCGGCGTTCGAAAACGCGCCGAGCGCGTGTACTAGGGCCCGAAAAAGGTGTTGCAAAACTGACCGGCCACCGTGCAGTTCCGCTCTGTCGCGGCGGGCTGCGCCGGCTCACGCCGATCCATCGTCGAACAGCCCGCAAGCGCGGCGATCAGCAATGAAATGATTGCTGCGCGACAAAGCCCGAGGGTGCGGCCGCGCATTTCATCGCCCAAGCGGCGAGCCCCGTATCGGTGTCGCCCCTCGCAACCAACCCCGTCTTGCGTATCGATCGCGTGAAGTTGTTTTCCCACTTCGCCATCCTGCATGTCCGTCATCTCCGTGCGCGTGATAGAGCGGCTCGACCGCCCGCGCAACCGATGGTGCAAGCGCGATACCCGCGTCGCGCTATCGGTCCGAGCGCTGGTGCCGGCTGCCGCGATCGGCCGATACGGGTGCTGCCCGTGTCGAAAGCCGTAGCGGTGAACGTTGTAAAGGGCGCTTGTAAGCGTCGCAAGTCCAACAGCATCGGGAGCACGTTTCAGCGCGCGTCGTGCGGCGCCGCCCCGACTTTTTGCCGCGCCGAAGCCCGCCGCGACACCGACCACATCATGCGCGCAATGGCACGTGCGTTGCGCGTAGTCCGTCGACCACTGCGCCAGTGGCATTCCGCTTTCTTTTCAACCAAGGAGCATCCCATGAGCCGTAAAACAGTCAACGACCTATTCGTTCATTCGCTATCCGACATCTACAGCGCCGAGAAGCAGTTGACGAAAGCGCTCGGCAAGCTTTCCAGAGCGGCGACCAACGAGCAATTGTCGAAGGCTTTCCAGACCCACCTGGAGGAAACGCAAGGACAGATCGAACGGATCGATCAGGTGGTCGAAAAGTGCGGTCTGAAGCTCAAGCGCGTCAAATGCGCGGCGATGGAAGGTCTTATCGAGGAAGCCGACGAGCTGCTCGACGAAATCGAAAAGGGCCCGGTGCTCGATGCGGGTCTGATCGGCGCCGCGCAGAAAGTCGAGCACTATGAAATCGCCGCGTACGGCACGCTGTGCGCGCTCGGCAAGCAACTCGGATTCAACGACGGTGTGAAGCTGCTGCAGGAAACGCTTCAGGAAGAAAAGGCCACCGATCAGAAACTCACCGAGTTCGCGGAACAGGTCGGCAACCCGCAGGCCAAGTCCGCCTCATAAGCACCAACTCGACCGGCCGTGGCGCGAAAAAACCCGCGCCCGGCCGGCATTAGCCTCATCGCGCCAACACCGGCGCGTAGGCAAGCCGCGCGTCATCACACCATCGGTCGCATCGCGTTGCGCTGAGCACCACTGCATGATCACCCACGTCCAGTGCGCCCGCCGAGGGCTGCGCCGGGCGTGCGGAGCGGGAACGGCTTATGCGGCATTCGCGCGCATACCGCTCCCAGGAGAACCGACATGCCGGATAACGCTGCATCGCTATCGCCGTCGATCACCGCAATGATCCGCCTCGATCATATGCACGTGCTCGCCGCCTCGCATCGATACCACGCGTCCACGCCGTGGTGGCGCAAACGCGCGATCGTCAACGGCGTGTGCGCCGCGCTGGAAATCCACGCGCAACTGGAGGAAGAGATCTTCTACCCGGCGCTGAGCAGTGCCCTGCCCGGCGACGAAACGCTCGCGAAAAGCCGTCCTGAGCACGACGAAATGCGCGCGACGATCGCGAAACTGAGAGCGATGGGCCCGGAAAACGCCGCGTACGACGGGCTATTTCATCAATTGATACGCGAGGTCGCGCATCACGTCGCCGATGAGGAAGCCGTGCTGCTGCCAGCCGCGGAGCGCGCGTTGAAGCAGGAGTTGCGCACGCTGGGCGCGCAGATGACGCGCCGCCGGATGCAACTGCTCGGCGAACGGCCGATGGAGATTGCCGTCAACACCGCGGGCACTTTCCCACTCGCGACCGCGTTGCTCGCGACGACCGTCGTACTTGCACTGCGCCGTTGCCTGCCAAGGTCGCGCCGCGCATTGCGGGACGAATACTGATTGATCGACTGTTTGATCGACTGCTTTTAAGCAGGCCTTGGAGGGCATCCTCGCGGATGCCCTCCCGAACGCCATCACGGAGGGCTCGCGCGGCCGCGCCGTGAAGCCGCCGCGGCGAGCCATACCGCGCCCACTCCGAGCGCGAGCCCGATCGTCCGGTAGGGATGCTGCGCGGCCGCGGTATAAGCACTCGAGTCATGCACGCGGCGCGGGCGGGGCGAGCGCTCTTTCAAGCCGCCCGCGCCGGATTCGAGCCCGTCGGCTCGCGAGGGCGGGTCATCGGTGTGCTGCAAGGAGACGCCGATTGCGCTCACCACGCGATCGAATAGCGAAGGTGTCTGCCGCGCGAACGCCGACATCCCCCGCGACGCGCCGCCGACGAACACATCGCGCTGCGGGTACTGGGCCGCATGCAGGATCGCCTTCGCGACGACATCCGGTGCGTATTCGGGCGCCGGCAGCTTCGGTTCGAAATCGAGGTAATTGCGTGCGTGCTCGACGAACTGCGTATGAATGCCGGCCGGCTTGATCAGCGTGACGGAGACCGGCGCGCCCTCGTCCATCAGCTCCAGACGCAGCGCATTGGTGTAGCCCTTGACCGCGTGCTTGGACGCCACATACGCGCCTTGCAACGGCACCGCCAGGTCGGACAGTTCGCTGCCCACATTGATCAGCGCACCGCCGCGCCGCTTCAGATACGGCAGCGCCGCCAGCGATCCATTCACGACGCCCCAGAAGTTGGTCTCGAACAATTGCCGCTGATCGTCGACCGGCACATCGGCGAGGCGGCCGTATACCGACACGCCCGCGTTGTTGACCCACGTATCGAAGCCGCCAAAGCGCTCGACAGCGCGTTCGACCGCAACCTTCAATTGCGGCAGGTCGGCGACGTCGGCCACCGCGTAGTCCACCTGGGCGCCGCGCTTGGCCAGCTCGGCGGCCAGCTCACGCAAATCGCCTTCGCTTCGCGCGATCAGGAACAGACGCGCGCCGCGGCGCGCGGCGAGTCGCGCGGTCGCGAGGCCAATGCCGCTCGTCGCGCCGGTGATCACGATGGTTTGCCGCTCGACAGGTTTGAGTTTCATCGACTATCACTCCATGAAAGCCAGACGGGTTCGCCATCGCGCCGTTCGTGACGGCGCGTCGACGGTTCGCGCCCGATGTGGGAGGCGCGGGCTCGCGCCAGGCGGTATTGTCTGCGCAGTTATCCAGCAGCCGCTTGCGTGGCCCAGCCGCCATCGGCCGGCCGCGCCAGTCCCGACGCAATGCCGCGCGCCGCCTGGGCGGCAATCTCAAGCGCGTCGCCCCGCGACACGGGGCCGCACCTGCCGCGGCGCTCGAAGACCATATGACGCTCGCCGCTGCGCTCGGTCACGCGCACGACCCACTGAAACGCCCTCTCCGAATCGCGGATGACCGTGGAGGTCACGACGAAGTCCGCTATCTCTATCGTCTGTACGCGCATGGTCGGCTCCTTCGCTCGCGTTGCCGGAGCGCGCGCATTGCGCGTGCCCGGCAAGCGTGCTACGTCGACCGCGCTCGTGGTTGTCAATGCGCGCAGCCGGTGGGTCCGACGCCGCTTCCCCGGTGTCCAACCGCTTCATTGCGGATCGTCGATCGGGGAACTTTGACGCTCGCTCATCCGCGGTTTTGCGGCGCGCCCGTCAACACCGCGGGCAATGACGGATTTTCCGGCTGCGTATAACGGTCGTGGATCGCGGCGCGAATCCGCGCGAGACTTTCCGCGGCATCGAGCGTCGCGTCCTGCTCGATACGCCGCGCGTCGGCGGCGAGATCCGCATCGCCGATTTCCTGTTCGAACCAGCGCGAATAATCGCCCCGCTGGCGGTGAAACTGCCAGGTCCCGGCATCGACGCCCTCGGCGATTTCGACGAATAGCACGAGGTTGTGCGCGCGCAGATTCAGCGCGTTATGCTCGCCGCGAAAATAGAAGCTGCGCTCCGGAATCAGCAAGCCTTCCGCGTACTTGCGGCGATGCCGGCTGCGCTCCTTGCTGCCAGGTTGCAGGCTGACGAGTTCCGGCGCGGCGCCAGCGTCGACGCGCCACAACAACGCGTCGCCTTTAGCCAGTTGCGCGTCGCCAGCCGCGGAGCCATCGGCGGCTCCATCGGCGGCTTGGTCACCGGCTCGATCAGCCGCCCCATCGTCCGCAGGCGGCGCATGTCCGCTTGCGGACGCAAAGCGCTGCAATGCGGCGCGGGCGTCGCGGCCCATCGACAGCACCATGTCAACCTGGCGCAACAACGCGGGCGCAAGCTGCTCGGGCGACACCGTGACGGCCAGCGCTGTTTCGAGCGCTTCGGGAATCGCCTGGCTCGCGCTCGCCCATACGGCTGGAAACAGATGATGCGCTTCCTCGAACACGAGCCAGTGAGGCCGGCCGGTTTGCGTGCGCAGGCGCTGCACCTGCAGCAGCAGATTCGCGCAGAACCCCGGACGATCGGCAATCGGCACGCGCAGCAGATTGACCGCCACGGCCGGGCGCCCGGGACGGCGCAGCAGTTGAACGACCTCGTCGATCGACGGTGCCGCGCGCGCGTCGCCGAGCACGATCGTCATATCGTCGTTGCTGTAGTCGCCTTCCGGATCGACGATGCACAACTCACAGCCCGCGCCCGCGAGCCGTTCGAGCAGCCCCGCGGTCGCAGTCGACTTCCCGCAGCCGGATGCGCCGACCAGCAGCGCGACCGTGCCGTGGGTGGATAGCCAGGCGGGCTCGCCATCGGGCGCGTCGTGGCGCGTGCCGAGCATAATGCGGTTGCGCGGCGACGCGGCGGCGATGTCGCGCAGATCGTCGGCGATCAGCATGTCGATCAGTTCGGCGACGCCCGCCCCCGCCGCCGCGCGCGTCACGTGATCGGCGTGCTTTTTCAGTTCGGGTAACGCGTTCGCCACCGCCACCCCAACACCACATCCATCGAGCAGCGCGTGGTCGTTTTCCGCGTCGCCGACACCGGCCACGTTCAACGGCGACAGTTCGAGATCGGCAAGCGCCGCGTTCAGACCGCTCTTCTTCGATACGCCGGGCGACACGATCATCACCGCGTCGCCGTTGAAGACGATCTGCAGTTCCAGACCGAGATCGCGGATTACGTCGAGCGCGACATGCTCGTGCGGCTTCATCGTCGCGACCAGCGTTTCGCTCACGCTGAACGCAGCCGGTGCGCGCCGCCGCAATTCGGCGACGAAATCCTCGGGCGGCGCCGGTGCCAGCAGACGCCGCCCGCCATCGGCCGGGCAATACAGCACGCCGCCGTTTTCCGCGACCACGCGCGAAAACAGCTCGATGCGCGGACAGATGCTGAGCAGGTCGTCGAGTTCGCGACCGCTCACGAGGATCGCGTGTCGGCCTGACGCGCGCAGCCGTTCGAGCGCGGCCCAGGTGGAGTCGGCCACGCGTCCGTCGGAGGCGAGTGTGTTGTCGTAGTCGCTGGCGAGGGCAAAAAATCGCATGGGGAGTTCCTCGTCTTCCGCTATAGCGGGCCCGGCAGATTGCCGGCCGCGTCGGGCTCGTCCGCGTCGCCGAGCGTGTGATCGCGCAGCTTCGTGTCGTCACCATCGCGCGGCACGACCTTGTCGATGTCCTCATCGGCGATGTCGTTCAGCCTGTTGCCGCCGGGCGCGCGCGGGCCGGAACCCCCGGCGGATTCCTGCCCGTCCTGTTGTTGCGATTCGCGCTGCTGCTGTTGCGGCTCGCGCTCGTGACCGGGGCGATCCGCATCCGCGCGCTGCGCCGTTGGCGGCGAATCCGGCTTGCTCGTTGTGTCGTTCATGACGGCTCCTTGTTCTATCGATGCACCGAGCGAGCAAGGCACATACCGCGCGAAGCGAAGCATCGCGAAGCACGGCGGTCCCCGCATCGCGCGCGCCGCACACTCGCAGCCCGCGCTGTGACCGCTGCGCGCGCCGTTGCACTTTTGACACGGCCACACCCGCGTTTGCCGTCAAACGTGCGCGCAAATACGCCGACAAGCGTGCCGCGCGCCAGGCCACGCGCTTGCTCACAGTAGTGTCGTCTCACCGCCGGGGCTGCCCCGAGCCCCGGCGCGATCGCCGCTGCCCGCGGCACGACGCGCTCCGCCCGACGGGTGCGCCCCGACGAGGTGCCATGATGTCCGTTCCCATTGATGCCGTGACGCTGGCGCGAGCGCAGTTCGGCTTCACGATTGCGTTTCACATCATCTTTCCGGCGATGTCGATCGGGCTCGCGAGCTACCTCGCCGTGCTCGAAGGCTCGTGGCTCATCACGCGCAAACCGGTGTATCTGGCCGTGTACCGCTACTGGCTGACGATCTTCGCGGTGGTGTTCGGCATCGGCGTGGTGTCGGGGCTCGTGATGTCGTATGAATTCGGCACCAACTGGGCGCGCTTCGCGTTTCGGGCAGGTCCGATCGTCGGCCCGCTGATGGGCTACGAAGTGCTGACCGCTTTCTTTCTCGAGTCCGGCTTTCTCGGCGTGATGCTGTTCGGCATGCACCGCGTCGGTCCGCGCCTGCACTTTCTCGCGACTCTGCTGGTCGCGATCGGCACGCTGATGAGCGCGTTCTGGATCCTCGCGGTCAATTCATGGATGCAGACGCCGCAAGGCTATGCGTTGGTCGACGGCCGCTTTTTCCCGGCCGACTGGCTGCGCATCATTTTCAATCCATCGTTTCCGTTCCGGCTCGTCCATATGGTGCTGGCCGCGTATCTGAGCGTCGCGTTCCTGGTCGGCGCGGTCGGCGCATGGCATCTGCTGCGCGATTCGCGCAACCCATGCGCGCGGCTGATGGTGTCGATGGCGTTGTGGATGGCCTGCATCGTCGCGCCGATCCAGATGCTGGTCGGCGACGCGCACGGCATCAATACGCTCAAGCATCAGCCCGCCAAAATCGCCGCGCTGGAAGGCGATTGGGACGCCCGGCCCGGCCAGCCGCTGATCCTGTTCGGCTTGCCGAACATGCGCGAGGAAAGGACCGACTACGCGATCGAGATCCCTCACCTCGGCGCACTCATTCTCACGCACACATGGAACGGCTCGATCAAGGGGCTTAAAGCGTTTCCGCCTGAGGACCGGCCGTTCTCGCCCGTGGTGTTCTGGGCGTTCCGGGTGATGGTCGGGCTTGGCATGCTGATGGCGCTGCTGGGTCTCGGCAGTCTGGTGCTTCGCT
>NZ_DASXHN010000064.1:0-5241 GCF_036488505.1 Paraburkholderia sp.
ATGCGTAGTGATCGGCGCCGGCGTGATCGGCCTCGCGGTGGCGCGCGCGCTGGCGGCGCGCGGGCGCGAGGTGATCGTGCTGGAAGCCGCCGGCGCGATTGGAGTGGGCACGAGCTCGCGCAACAGCGAGGTGATTCATGCGGGCATCTACTATCCGCGCGGTTCCTTGAAGGCCACGCTGTGCGTGCGCGGCCGCGAGATGCTGTACGACTATTGCGTGGCGCGCAACGTGCCGCATTCGCGCTGCGGCAAGCTGCTCGTCGCGACGTCGCGCAACCAGATTCCTCAGCTCGAAACCATCGTGGCCAAGGGGCGCGACAACGGCGTGCTCGACCTGATGCGCGTCACCGGCGATCAGGCGCAAGCGCTCGAGCCGGCGCTCGAATGCGTGGAGGCGGTGTTCTCGCCGCAGACGGGGATCGTCGATAGTCATCAATACATGCTCGCGCTGCAGGGCGATGCCGAGCACGACGGCGCAATCTGCGCGTTTCATGCGCCGGTCGAGGCCATCGAGGCGCACAACGGCCGCTTCATCGTCACGGTCGGCGGCGATGCGCCGACCACGATCAGTGCCGCGTGCGTGATCAACAGCGCGGGGCTGCACGCGAATGCGCTCGCGCGCAAGATTCGCGGGCTCGACGCGCGGCACGTGCCGCCGCTTTATTTCGCGCGTGGCAACTACTTCAGCATCTCGGGGCGCGCGCCGTTCAGCCGGTTGATCTATCCGATGCCGAACGACGCGGGTCTCGGCGTTCATCTGACGATCGATCTCGGCGGTCAGGCGCGTTTCGGTCCCGATGTCGAATGGGTCGACGCGATCAACTACGACGTCGATCCGAGGCGCGCGGATTCGTTTTATGCGGCGATTCGCGCGTATTGGCCCGCGCTACCCGACGACGCGTTGCAGCCCGCGTATGCGGGCATTCGTCCGAAGCTGTCCGGCCCTGGCGAGCCCGCCGCGGACTTCGTGATCCAGGGCCCGGCCGCGCATGGCGTGCGCGGGCTCGTCAACCTGTTCGGTATCGAGTCGCCGGGACTGACGGCGTCGCTCGCGATCGCGCAGCGGGTGTGCGAACTCACCGGGCGCACCTGACCGCGGCAGGCGCGCGCAAACTCACGTCGCGCGCGCCGCGCCGGCGCCGCGCTCGTGCGTTTCGCTTATCTCCATCATTGGACGCTCACGTGCGGCGGCTTCATTGCTATGCTTGGGGCACGCTGTCATCAGAACGGCGTTGTTTCCATATAAATGGAGTGAGTCCCCATGAGATCGTCCCGTCGTACGTTTTTGATCACCAGCATCGGTGTTGCCTCGACGTTTGCGCTGTCGCGCCAGGCGCTCGCCGATGCACCGAAAGTCTCCGAAACCGACCCGACCGCACAGGCGCTCGGCTACCGCACGGACGCCAGCAAAGTCGACAAGGCGAAGTTCGCCAAATACGCGCCGGGCGAGGAATGCGGCAACTGCAGCTTCTTCCAGGGCAAGGCGGGTGACGCCTACGCCGGCTGTCCGATGTTCGCGGGCAAGCAGGTGGCGGCTAAGGGTTGGTGCAGCGCCTATAACAAGAAAGCCTGACGCCGACGTCGAGCGTTTTCCGGCTGGTGGGGAATGCGCCGCCACATCGCGGCGTATTCAGTGCCGAGCCGGGCTGCTATCTCGCGTGCGGTCCGCGGGATAGCATGCGGTGCCGTCCGCCGTCCGCCGTCGTCCTTACCCTCGCCCTCGCCCTCGCCCTCGCCGTCCGCCGCTTCGGCTCACGGTTTCGCCTGCCATTTCCGTCTGGCGTTTTCGCCGTTTCGTCTCCAGCGGGGTGCTTGCGCCGCTGACCGGTGCGTGATCCGATCGGATACGGCAAAGCCCGTGGCAGAGCGCCTGCGCTGTTCTTACCGCCGCACGGTCATCAACGGTGGCCGCCGGTCGAACCACGGCCGTGTCGTTTCGAGTTGCGCGGCAAGTCTGAGCAGCGTCGCTTCGCCGCCGGTGCGCGCGGCGAATTGCACGCCGATCGGCAGCCCGCGCGCGTTCCAGTAGAGCGGCACCGACATCGCCGGCTGCCCGCTCAGATTGAACAGCTCCGTGCATCCGGCCCACGCGAACGCCTTGTTCGACGCTTCGAGCAGCAGCTTCCTGATTAGCGGTTCGAGCGGCATCGCGGTGATCGCACGCATCTGCATGCGCTCCACGGAAGTCGGCTGCATCTCACCGATCTTGATGGGCGCGCCGGCCAGCGTCGCGCAAAGCAGCACGTCGTAGCGGTTCAACAGGTCGGTCAGACGCGCCGTGATGCGGCGCTGTTCGTCGAGCGCGGCCGGCAGTCCCTGCTCGCCGATCTTGCGGCCAATGTGCGCCATCGCCCACGTCGAAATCTCGAATTCATTGCGCACTGGCTTGTGGCCGGTGATGCGCTCCGCGTTGAGCACGAGGTCTTCCGCGCTCACCGACCACAGCGTCAGAAACGCATGCCGGACCGCGGCGAAATCGACGCCGAGCGACACCGGTTCCAGACGATGGCCAAGCGATGCCGCGAGTTGCGCGGCGTCGTCGAGCGCGGCGCGCGCATCGGCGGAGAGCGACGGCGCGAGCATCGGCTCGGTGATATACGCGATGGTGAGTGGCTTGCACGGCTCCCGGGTCGCGCCGAGAAACGTGCCGGGCGCGCCCGTGGGCCGCTCGGCGTTGCCCGCCAGCAGATCGAGCAGCAACGCGCTGTCGCGCACGCTGCGAGAAACCGCGAGGTCGATGCCGAGTTCGCCGGGGCCCGGCGGCGCGGCGCGCGGCACGCGTCCGCGCGAAGGCTTCAGGCCGAATAGTCCGCAGCACGAAGCCGGGATGCGGATCGAGCCGCCGCCGTCCGACGCATGCGCGACCGGCACGATGCCAGCCGCAACCGCCGCCGCGGCGCCGCCACTCGAACCGCCTGGCGTGTGATCGAGATTCCACGGATTGCGGCACGGGCCGAATAGTTCGGGCTCCGTATAGGGCATCTGACCGAGTTCGGACGTGCTGGTCTTCGCGAAGATGTTCAGCCCCGCCGCCTTCGCAAGCGTGACGACCGGTGCGTCCTGGGTCGGAACGAAGTGTCGATAGTGACGGCTGCCCATGGCCATCGGCAAGCCGGCGACCGGCGCGCCGAGGTCCTTGATCAGAAACGGAACGCCCGCGAGCGCCGCGTGCGCGGCGGCGGGGTCCGTGCCGTTCAGGTTGCTCGTGCCGTTGGTGGCGCCGGTGCCGTTGCGAATGGCGTCGTCGCGCGACGCGCGCTGGCGCGCCGCATCGTAATCCTTCAGCACCACAGCGTTGATCGCCGGATTGACTGCTTCGGTGCGCGAGATCGCGACATCGATCAGTTCGCGCGCGCTGACCTCGCGTGTGCGAACGAGTTCGGCGAGGCCAATGGCGTCGTGAGCGAGATAGTCTGAGTGCACGGCGGATGGTCCTCGCTATTGGTTTGCGTCTGCGCTGAGCCGGCGGGCTGCTGTGCCGGTCGCGACGCGGTTCGCGTCGCGCGACGAACGCTTTTCGTCAGGCAATGTGATAGCGGCGCGGTCGTCGCAAATGGAAAAAGACGGCGTGTCATCGACACGCCGTCTTTCAGAGCCTACCCGAGTTACGCGTCCGCGTGACTCGCATCGATTCGGCCGCGCACTTCAAATGCGGCAGTCGACAGAGGCGAGCGGTGCGGGCGTCGCGTGGATGCGAAGCGAAGCTCGCGCCTGGCGCCGCGAATTACATCCGCTCGCCGAGGAACGTCAGCGTGCGGCCATGCGCCAATGCGGATGCATGCTGGTTGTACGATGCGCGGTCCGAGCAATTGAAGCCGTGGTCGGCGTTCGGGTAGATGTTGAACTGCACGTCCGCGCGGCCTGCGAAACGCTCCTGGATCTGGCCGATGTCCGACGGCGGAATATGCTTGTCGAGCTCGCCGTAGTGAAACTGCATCGGCACCTTGACGTTCGCGGCCTTGTCGAGATGCATATGGATGCCGCCGCCGTAATAAGCGATGGCGGCATCGACCGAGCCGGCCGCGGCCGCCAGATACGCGAGCCGGCCGCCAAAGCAGTAGCCGATCGCCGCGATCTTGCCGGTCACTTCCGGCAAGCCGCGCAACGCGGCAGCAGCGGCACCGATGTCGGCGACCGCGTCATCGACATTGGTCTTCTGCATCAGTTCGAGCGCCTTTTCGCGGTCCTTGCCGTCATACGTCAATTCGACGCGCGGCTGAACCCGCCAGAACACGTCCGGCGCGAGCGCGACATAGCCGTCCTGCGCGTACTGATCCGCCACCGAGCGGATATGGCTGTTCACGCCGAAGATTTCCTGAATGATGATCACGGCCGGTCCGTTGCCAGCTTTTGGCAACGCGAGGTAGCCGCCGAAACTGTCGTTGCCGGCGGGGATGTCGATCCATCGGGAAGTGGTGCTCATGCTGTTCTCCATTGACTCGCGCGAGCGCCGCGCGAGGTCGGGGTATGCGAAACGCCAGAGACGAGTAGGCCCTGAAGCGGCGGTTAGTTTGCCATCAAAAGAAGCGACGTGCAGTGGCGCGGCGCGCGCCTTCGCGCTGCGGGGTGCCGGCCGATTCTCGTCAGGCGATTGAAACATTCTCGATAATTCATTTCTCCGTCGACGCGCGCATGGCTAGAGTTTGGGATGACGGCTAGCGCTCGCCGCAATTGCAGCGCAACCGCGCTCCAAGCGGATCTGAAACTACTGCAAGCGTACTGCGAACATGTGGTGAATACGTTTGCGAGCCGTTGGGCGGGAATAGCGCCGGCGTTGCGCCGGCAAAGGAAACCATCATGACTGAAGGCAGTTTTGTGTCGCCGTTTGCCGAGCGTTTTCAAATGCGAGTGCCGGTCGTGCAGGCGCCGATGGCAGGCGGCGCGACCACGCCCGCGCTGGTGGCGGCGGTCTCGAACGCGGGCGGCCTCGGTTTTCTCGCGGGCGCGGCGCTGCCGCCCGAAAAGATCGCGAGCGAAGTCGCGGCGATTCGCGCGCTGACCGATCGCCCGTTCGGCGTGAACCTGTTCGTGCTCGATCCCGCTTCGCCCGACGACGCGACCGTGCGCCGCGCGCTCGCGGCGATCGATCCCGTGCGCGCTGACCTCGGTCTGCCGCCGGGCAAGCCGCTCGATCGCTACGCCCCAGACTTCCGCGCGCAACTGGAGGTGCTGATCGAACTGCGCGTGCCGGTCGCTGGCTTCACGTTCGGATTGCTGCCGGCGGCCGACGTCGAACGTCTG
>NZ_DASXHN010000073.1:0-3034 GCF_036488505.1 Paraburkholderia sp.
ACCACCGTGACTTCCTTGCCGTTGCGCGCGGCCTGCATCAGCGCGTCCATCAGCGGCGAGTCGGTGCCGGTGCGGTAGATGGTCTGCTTGATCGCGACCACGTTCGGATCTTTGGCGGCCTGCAGCAGCAGCTCCAGCACCGGCTGAAAGCTCTCGTACGGATGATGCAGCAGCACGTCGCCCTGATCGATCACGTCGAACATGCTCGCCGCATTGGCAATGCGCGCCGGCGTCGACGGAATATGCGGCACGAACTTCAGGTCGGGCCGGTCGACCATCTCCGGCAACTGCATCAGCCGCACCAGATTGACGGGACCGTCCACGTAGTAGCAGTCCTTGTCCGACAGACCGCTTTCGTCGAGCAGACGCCGCACCACATGCACCGGTGTTTCCGCCGACACTTCGAGCCGCACCGCGTTGCCCAGATGTCGCGCCGGCAGTTCGCCCTGCAGCGCGACGCGCAGATTGGTGATTTCGTCTTCGTCGACGAACAGCTCGCTATTGCGCGTGATGCGAAACTGGTTGCAGCTGCGTACGACGAGATTGGGAAACAGTTCGCCGACGAAGTGCTGCATCAGCGAACTCAGCAGCACGAAGCCATGCGGATAGCCCGACAGATCCTGCGGCATGCGCACGAGCCGCGGCAGCGCGCGCGGTGCCTGCACGATGCCCATCATCGCCTGGCGGCCGAACGCGTCCTTGCCTTCGAGCTCGACGACGAAATTCAGGCTCTTGTTGAGCACGCGCGGAAACGGATGCGCGGGGTCCAGGCCGATCGGCGTGAGCACCGGCAGCAGTTCGTCGAAGAAGTAAGCGCGCGCCCATTCGGTCTGCGCATCGCTCCATGCTTCGGTGCCGTGGAAATAGATGCCTTCCTGTTCGAGCGCGCTGAGGACGGTGTCGTGCAGCATCGTGTACTGCCGGTGCACGAGTTTCTGCGCGCGCTCGACCACGAGGTCGTAGACGTGCTGCAACGACATGCCGTCGGGCGACAGCGCGCCGGGATTGTCGCGCATCTGTTCCTGAAGACCAGCCATGCGTACTTCGAAGAATTCGTCGAGATTGCTGCTGGTGATGCAGATGAAGCGCAGGCGTTCCAGCAACGGGACGGCGGGGTCGGCGGCTTGCGCCAACACACGCTCGTTGAAACCCAGGATGCCCAGCTCGCGATTCAATAGGGGGTAGCGGACGGACATCGGCAGCGAGATTGGAATGTCTGGAATGGAGACGGAAAGGCCTTCGGAAATTCTCACAGTTTGATGACGTCGCAATGACATTCAGGGTATTTTAGGTTTTATGCCGCAATCGCCGCCTGTCGTCAATACGACGCGCGACGTATGCGACCATAGCGAGGCTCCCCACCGCCGCGAGGTGACACCGTGAGACCCGCTACGCTTAGAATGGCGTCTTTGAACAGTGCGGCCGGCCGCGACGCGCATCGTGCGCCGCCGGCGCCGGGCAGCCGAGCGGCGCTTCCCAACCCCGCCGCCACGCCTGCTGCCGCCGCGCTAGCGCGCATGGAGTCTGCTTACCCGATGGTGACTACCCCTCAACTCCTCGCCGCCGTCGATCTGGGTTCGAACAGCTTCCGGCTGATCGTCGGCCGGGTCGAAGAAACCGACGCGGGCAGCCAGATCTATCAGGTCGACGCGTTGCGCGAGCCGGTGCGCCTCGCCGCCGGTCTATCGCGCGACAAGATGCTCGACCGCGCGTCGCAGGTGCGCGGCTGGGATGCGTTGAAGCGTTTCGGCGAGCGTCTGCGCGATTTTCATCCCGATCACGTGCGCGCGGTCGCGACCAATACGTTGCGCATCGCGAAGAACGCCGGCGAATTTCTCGGCGAGGCGCAGGCCGCGCTCGGGTTTCCGATCGAGGTGATCGCGGGGCGGGAGGAAGCGCGTCTGATTTACGCGGGCGCCGCGCATTCGGTGCCGGCGAGCGCGGGCAAGCGGCTCGTCGTCGACATCGGCGGCGGTTCGACCGAGTTCATCATCGGCTCGCACTACACCCCGATCCAGATGGAGAGCCTCTATATCGGCTGCGTGAGCCATAGCCGCACGTTCTTCCCGGCCGGCAACGTCGACGAATACACGATGCGCCAGGCCGAACTCGCGGCGCGCCGCGAAATCCAGATCATTTCCGCCGAATACAAGAAAACCGGCTGGGAGCAGGCGATCGGCTCGTCCGGCACCGCCCGCGCGCTTGCCGAACTGGTCGAGGCGAACGGCTTCAACGACGCGGGCATCACGCACGGCATTTCGCGCGGCGGCCTCGAACGTCTGAAGCGCGCGTTGATCAAGGCCGAGAATGCGAACCGGCTGAAACTGGTGGCGCTCAAGAGCGACCGCGTGCCGGTGCTGGCGGGCGGCCTGTCGATCATGATCGCGGTGTTCGACGAACTGGGCGTCGATTACGTCGACACCACCGACGGTGCGCTGCGCCTGGGCGTGATGTACGACCTGCTCGGCCGTTCGCAGCACGAAGACATGCGTACGGTGACGGTCGAAGGCTTCATGCGCCGCTACGGCGTCGATCGCGCGCAGGCGGCCCGCATCGCTGAGCTGTCGATGAGCTTTTACGATCAGTTCACCGCGCCGGGCGACGGGCCTGGCGACGCGGCGAACGAAGATAGCCGCGCGGAAAACCGCATGTTCATCGGCTGGGCGGCGGCGCTGCACGAGATCGGTCTGTCGATTTCGCACAGCGCGTATCACAAGCATTCCGCGTATATCGCGAGCAACGCCGACATGCCGGGTTTTTCGCGCACCGACCAGGCGCGCCTCGCCGCGCTCGTGCTGGGCCATGCGGGCAAACTCGGCAAGCTCGCGCAAACGCGCGACGTCGAATGGCCGCTGCTGTTCTGCCTGCGGCTCGCCTCGCTGCTGTGCCGTCGGCGCTCGGATGTCGGTTTGCCGTGGATTTCGGTCGCGCAGGCCAACGGCGGCTACGAGGTGCGGCTGCCGAACGGCTGGGTGGTCAACAATCCGCTGACCGATTACAGCCTGATCCAGGAAGCCGCGGAGTGGGAAAAGGT
>NZ_DASXHN010000097.1:0-1814 GCF_036488505.1 Paraburkholderia sp.
AAGCCCAACGATCTGACGATCACGCGCAAGAACGGCGAGTGGTTCGCGAGCGTCACGCTGCGCGTATCGGAAGACGTATGCGCCCGTGCACGTACCGGCGACGCTCATCGAGGCGTCGACTTCGGGCTCAACGACTGGGCGACGTTCGACAACGGCGAGACGATCGCCAATCCGCGATTCGTGCGCAATGAGATGCCGCGCATGGCGGACCTACAGCGGCAGCAGGCGCGCAAGAAACGCGGATCCATTCGCTATCAGCGCTTGGGCAAGCAGGTTGCGAAGGTGCATGAGCGCATCGGCAATCTTCGCCGCGAGTTCCTTCATCAGACGACCTCGCGCATGGTCGCGTCCTGCGCGGTCATCGCCACGGAAGAACTGCGCACACAGAACATGAGCCGTTCGGCCGCCGGCACGCAGGACAAGCCCGGTCGGATGGTCAAGCAAAAGGCCGGGCTGAATCGCGAGATTCTGTCGGCCGGGTTGAGCATGGCGCACCACATGCTCGCGTACAAAGCGGTAGAGGCTGGTACGCGGCTGCATGTGTCGAACACGCGCCAGTTAAAGCCGTCGCAACGCTGCGCCGCGTGCTGGGAGATAGCGCCCAAGACGCTCGCGCAACGTGTGCATGTATGCCCGCACTGCGGACATACGGCGCAGCGCGACCAAAACGCAGCGTCGGTCGTTCTGATCGATGCGCATACGCCTGGAACGGGCGTAGCGGCGAGACCGAAACCGCTGGCGCGGCAACGCGCCAAGTCAAAGTCTATGACCCGCGAAACCCCCGCTACAGCGTCGACAGACGCTTAGCGGTGGGAGAGTTCATGATTAAAGCGCGTCCCGGAGCTTGTGTTTCAACACCTTTCCCGTCGATGCCGCCGGCAGCGCAGCCAGCACGCGGATCTCTGCGGGACGCTTATACGGTGCGAGCCGCGCTTCGCACCATTTGACGATATCGTCAGGCAGCGCATGCACCGACGGCAGCAGTTCGACGAACGCGATCACTTCCTCGTTGCCCTCGACCGGCCGCCCGATCACCGCCGATTGCAGCACGTCCGGGTGTGAGTTCAGCACGTTCTCGACTTCAGCCGGATACACGTTAAAGCCCGAACGGATGATCAGCTCCTTGCTGCGCCCCACGATATACAGCGCACCATCCGCCGCCTGACGCGCGAGATCGCCAGTTCGGAGCCAGCCGTCTTCCGTGACCGTCGCGCGCGTCTGCGCTTCATTGCGGTAATAACCGAGCATCACGTTCGGCCCACGCACCCACAATTCGCCGACCTCGCCCGGCGCCACATCCACACCATCCAGTGCGATAAAACGCAGTTCGATACCGGGTATCGGGTCGCCTGCGGAGCAGTCGTCGCGCGGTGCGTCGAGCATGGTCTGCGATATGGTCGGACTGCTTTCCGTCATGCCATAACCGTTGTGCAGCGGCACCTTGTACAAGCTTTCGACGCGCGCCTTCAGCGCGGCATCGAGAGGAGAGCCGCCGGAATAGGCGAAGCGCAACGCGGGTGCGCGCCACGGCGTACCGCTCGCCTGTGCCTGTTCGACGAGTTTCGCGTGCATGGCCGGCACGCCCTGGAAGATCGATACGTTTTCGTCGGCCAGTGCCCGTCGCACGGCTTCCGGCGCGAAACGCGGCGCGAGCCTGAGCGTCGCGCCGGCGTACAAACTGCCAAGACACACCGACGCCAGCCCGTAGATGTGCGTAATCGGCAGTACCGCGTACACCACGTCGTCGGGCGTCACACGCCGCAACGTGCTGGAAATTGCGGCGATAAACCGCACGTTGCGATGCGACAGCATCA
>NZ_DASXHN010000145.1:0-14095 GCF_036488505.1 Paraburkholderia sp.
ACAAGACTGTAGTGAAGAGCCGCCCGGTATTCCCGTATCCGGCAACCGTTGCCTATAACGGGGGCGATGTAAACGCAGCGTCGTCGTACATCAAGGCAGATATTCCTGCCGGCGTCAGCGACACGTTCCAATGGCTTGGTCTGTCTTCGTACAAGGCGGGCGCCAACCAGTCGTGCACGGTCACCAATGGCAACGTAAGCTGCATGTGACGTAGAAAAAAGCGCGAGCGCCTGCTGCGTCAGGCGCTCGTTAATATCTCTACGGACGTTTTATCGGATCGATGTTGCGCGATTGCGGTTATTTCGCGCACGCAAAGGTTCTTGCAAAGCGAGGTCGAGAGGGCACTGCAAGTTGCCGGAGACGGAGCGGTAGAGTGAAGCGATGAACAAGACGAAATCGCTTTATCGCGGCCGCCGATTTCCTGCTATCGTCATAAGCTGCGCGGTTCGCTGGTACGTCCGGTTCTGCGCTACATCGAGGAGTTGTTGCTCGAGCGTGGCATCGTGATCAGGTACGAAACGATCCGTAACTGGTGCGAATGCTAAGCGGCAGCCCTCGAGTTAGAAAATCCGGCCCAAACGTCAAAGCTGGCCCATTCATGTCGGAGGGAGCAAAGCGTTAAGGGACGACCCAAGCAACTTTCGCCATTTTGTCGCCTGTGCATCCGAAGAAACCCTTCGCCGTTCCCCTCCGGGAGCAAGAGGCTTTGCGCCGTCGATGCGCGCGGGCGGTCGCCGCAGATCCGGTTCCTGCGGAGGTTGAGCCAAACCACGCCTCTAAACCTAAGCATCCACTGTGGACCAACTACGCACGACAGCACGGGCAGAGGTTCGGCGTGGCGCCGGGCGAAACAAATGGTGGGACGCGCTCATAAGGCCGCGTATTCTGCGGCCGATACCACCGCCTCAACGGCCGTAGCATCTTTGAAAGCTGCCGTTGGCGCGATAGTACCTCGAACGGCGCAAGTGGGTCGATCTGAGCCGGTCATCATCGGGCTGAGTTCGGCCCGGTTTCGGTCGTTCATTCGAGCTCCCGAGCGGGCATTTTAACGTCGGCTCAGCCTTGGCAACGGACTTTTGCGCTCTGAAAATCCCCGACGCGCGGTCGCCCTTCACAACTGTTTGGACCGTACGGGAAGTCCCCCGGAAAGCCGAAGATCCACCGGCTCGTTCAGTATTCGCCGGCCGCACTCCGACCTGCGCGATCCACACCGCGGGGCGCGAGCGATGCTGGAGTTCGAGGATGGAAAACAGTTGCCGCTGACCAGTCGTCGCCTCACAGACCTCTGAACAGAGGGCCAATTGCCTCTTTGTTCCCTCGTTTTGGCTAAGCTTCGGGCCCGTATCATGGGTTGCGCCATAGAATCAATTCAGCTTGCCAGACACGTTGCGGATTACAAGGCTGCTGTTTTTATCGAAGGAAGAGATACATGTCAGTTGCAAATCGACGCGCCAGCTCGGCCAGGTTGTCCCTCGTAGTCAACAAGTCGAGTGCTGCTGCAATTCCCCCGGAGCGTGAAGCAACGACTGGCGAGCCGATGCCACAAGGATGGTTCGACGAAGAGGTCGGTTACATCGGCGAAACACCGGTGGGTGCCCGCATCCCGGCTCACGGTCACCGTGAATGACCTGGATGGGCTTCATTAAAACCAACACCGGCAAACGCATTCTTTCGCGTCCGGGGGTTTCACTCCACTGAAACGTGCCATTCATGAATACTGTTCTAACTCAATTAACGGGTGATGCCGGCCATCCATGGATGCATCAGCCACTCGGACTGGCTACGTTGCTCCGTGCAGCGACCGCTGGAAACGATCTGACGCCGCTGGGCGAAATGCTGCTTGAGCACGTAAAGCGTCATGACGACCCATACGCTCTGCTCGACCTGTCGCTCGTGCTCCAATTGAAATACCAGAAAGAGGCTGCTCTCGCGGTCCAACAGCAAGCGTTTCAAATAACCAGGCGTTATCGGTTAAAGAGTGCCCAGACGACCCAGTCTCCCTTGAAGGTGCTGGTACTCAAGGCTCCGGGCGATCTGATGGCGAACACGCCCTTTGAATGCCTGCTTGAAAACGCCGACCTGCAGATAGAAGTCCTGTATGCCGATGCGCGGCCTCTGGGGGACTCAGACTTGCCCGAGCACGACGTTATTTTCGTGGCGGCATGTGCGTCGGATGAAACCGCCGGTGTTCTTGCCCAAATTACGTTACTGACCAGCGGGACGGCCTGCCGCGTGCTAAACCGGGCCGAACACGTTGCGAAGACAATGCGCGACGCCGCCTATGCTCTGCTGGGCGCTGCCCCTGGTATCTGTATGGCCCACACGGTGCGGTTGTCCCGCGAGCAGGTCAGCGAAGCGGCCTTGGGTGCATTCAATTTATCCGATGTGCTGGACAGAAACTATCCGTTCATCATCCGGCCAATAGGATCGCACGCCGGACAAGGGTTGGCAAAAGTATCCGATAAACAGGAGCTCGGCCGTTACCTGGCTGAGTCGGCTGCGACGGAATACTACATGGCGCCCTTCATCGACTACAGCAGCGCCGACGGCCTGTTTCGCAAATACCGGATCGTGATGATCGAGGGAAAGCCATTCGTGTGCCATATGGGCATCTCGAAAGAATGGATGGTTCACTACCCTTATGCGGAGATGTTGGCCCATCCCGATCGGAGAGAAGAAGAAGCGCGCCTGATGGCGGGCTTTGACACCGAATTTGTGGTGCGTCACCGCGACGCGCTTCACAACGTCGCCGAATTGACCGGTCTCGACTACGTGGGATTCGATTGCGCCGAAACGAGCGATGGGCGCCTGCTCATATTCGAGATCGCGACGGGCATGGTCGTGCACGACATGGACGACCCAAACGTCTTTCCTTACAAGATTCCACAAATTCGGCGGATCGCTGACGCCTTCCATGAAATGTTGCGCCGCGCGGCTGCGCACGCATGATCAATCAACGGCTGCCCTTGGAGGCGTAGTGAAGTCCAATGCACTGAATTTCTCCGGTGGTCCCGGAGCGCTCCCCGAAACGGTGTTGGAGCAGACGCGCGTCGCGATCGACGCTTTGCCGGAAACGGGCATCTCCGTACTCGGCATGAGCCATCGTTCAGACTGGTTCCGTTCGATACTGGACGAAGCCGAATTGAATTTGCGTGCTCTGCTCGGCATTTCCGACGACTACGCCATTACCTTCCAGCAGGGAGGCAGTAGTTTGCAGTTCGCGATGGTACCGATGAATTTTGCCGGGGAAGGGTTCGCGCCGCCCGAATACGTAACGTCGGGCTACTGGAGCGGCCGGGCGACATCGGAGGCGGCCAAGGTGACCAGGAGAAAAGTTGCGTGGGACGGCCACGCGACTGGCTACCGTCAATTGCCCGCTTTCAACGAACTGGACATTTCCAGCTCCGCTGCCTACTTGCACTACGTGTCGAATGAGACCGTGGAAGGTTTGCAATTTCCGGTTTGCGAAGAGGCTACGCAGGTGCCGCTGATTGCGGACATGTCGTCCGATTTTCTGTCGAAGCCGATTCGACCAGACGCATACTCGATGATCTATGCCCATGCCCAGAAGAATCTCGGTCCAGCTGGGGTGACGGTGGCGGTAGTCAAGCGTTCGCTGCTTGACCGTATCCCTGACGGATTGCCGGCAATCCTCGACTTTCGCACCCACGTGACGCATGGTTCCAATTACAACACGCCGCCCGTGTTCGCGATCTATGTGCTGACGTTGATTACGCGCTGGTTGCGCTTCGATATAGGCGGTCTGCACGCGATGAAAAGCATCAATGAAAGAAAGGCGCTGCGGCTGTACGACACGCTAGACGCATTGGAGGGGGGCGTGACGATTCACGCGGATCGTCGCTGGCGTTCGCAGATGAACGTGGCTTTTACATTTGGCGATTCGCGGCTCGACGATGCGTTTATCGAGGCGGCTCGTGAGCGGGGCATCGTTGGACTGGAAGGCCACCGTTCAATTGGCGGTTTGCGGGCGTCTCTTTACAACGCCGTTACAGAGCAGGCCGTGAACATTCTGGCGAGCGCACTAACGGAATTCAGTCTGCAACGGGCTTGAACGGCGATACCCGTTCTTACGTTGACCTGCGGTGTGACTTGAAGGCATAAATGACGGTCGCACCCCCTGAACACTGCCGTTGAGGTAGCGCAGGGTCGAACGGCAGAAGCGGGTCGACAACCGCCCGCCGCTTCCCCCTAACCGCTCATCCGTCGGAACGTTCTCGCGAAGAGCAGCTATTTCGTTCCCCGCCGCATCGGGCGCCTTCCCAGGCGCCCCCTCACCCCAAGGTTTTCGTTCACAAGAAGATTTCGGCACGAATGCCCAGGCCCTGCACGGTCACTGCACTGCCCGATCCGCCGATTTTGATTCCGACGTTCCTGGAGACGTCGCCGACGATCACCCCTCGGGTCCGCACCAACCGCGCAAAGCGACGCATCGCTCCGATCGATAGTCAAGTAACCGTACGGCAAAAGTCACTCATCCCGGCAATGTCCCGCGCCAACTCTGCCAAGAGCTTCACTGCGGGCGCCAACCGTTCCGCCGCCGTATTGCCATACCCGATCACGAGCCCGTTGGTTTGCTGCGACGCGCCCAGCGCAAACCCCGACAGCGCTCGCGGATTGAGCCCCAGCGCCTGCGCGCGCTCGGCGAGCGTCCGGTCGACGATTGTCGATGGCAACAGCAGTGTCAAATGCATCCCGCAATCACCGCCGACGATCCGCGCCTCCGGAAAATGCCGGGACAGCGCATCGCGCAGCGTCTGCTGGCGTTCGCGGTACAGCCGCCGCATGCGCCCCAGGTGCCGCCCGAACTCGCCACTTTCGATGAAATGCGCGAGCGCCACTTGCTCCAGCCGATGACCACCGCGCAGCATCTCTTGCAACGCAACAGCGGTAGACGCGGCGATCGCGCGCGGCAGCACTACAAAGCCGATGCGCAGCGCCGGAAACATCGTTTTGCTGAACGAGCCGACGTACAGCACCGGCGCATCGTCGACGAGCCCCTGCATGCTCGCAATCGGCTCGCCGGTGTGGCGCACTTCGCCGTCGTAATCGTCTTCGATCAACCAAGCGCCACAGCGCCGCGCCTGCGCGATCAGCGCGAGCCGTCGCGCCACCGACAAGACCGCACCGGTCGGATACTGATGCGCGGGCGACGTATAAACCAGCCTCGGTGGATGCGTGCGCCACGCGTCGTCCGGCACGGCGATGCCCTCGGTGTCGACCGGCACCGCCAGCGTGCGCAGATCGCCCGCGTTGAACGCGGCCTTCGCGCCGCGATAGCCGGGATCCTCGACCCATGCGATATCGCCCGGATTCGTGAACAGCCGCACGCACAGGTTTAGCGCCTCCTGCGCGCCCTCGGTGATCACCACCTGCGAGCCGTCGCAGCGCACGCCGCGCGCCATCCGCAGATGCGCGGCGATCGCGTCGCGCAATGCAGGCTCGCCGGCCGGCGTGCCATAGCCGAGCGCCTGCGGCCACGCACGCTGCATCGCCCGTTCGAGCGCGCGCCGCCACGCGGCGAGCGGAAAGCGGTCGAGCGCGGGCGTGCCGGGAGTCAGCGCGTAGGCGTTGTCGACGGTGGCCTGCGCCGCGGCGAACTGGCCGACGCGCGCCGCGTACACGATTTCGGTCGCGGCGCACGCCGCCGCCGGCTCGCCGCGCGCCGCCGGGCTCGATAGCGGACTCACGCGCGTACCCTGGCGATCGGCGATCACATAACCGACCGCGGCCAGATGCTCGTAAGCGATCACGACCGTGTTGCGCGACACGCCCATCTCCGCCGCGAGCAGCCGCGACGACGGCAGCAGCGAGCCCGCGGGCAAACGGCCCGCGAGAATCGCCTGCTGCAGGCGCTCGAGCAACTGCTTTTGCAGTGGCGCGGGCCGCGCGGCGCCGTTTGCTGCGGCGGCGTCGTCCGCATGGACGAGGGCCCCGATGATTTCGATCATATTTTCTGGACCTATCGATCAGGCTTGTCGTGGCTCTTTGGAACATACCACGCTTGCCGTATCGTTCTGCCATCGACAACCGTCGGCATCCCGCCGCATCGGCCTGTATCAACCGACTGCGCTAAAGCGTATGACACTGGAGAACAGACATGGAACAAAGACGTAACGTGTATGGCCAGCCGATCGGCGCGCCCGTGCCTGACTGGCGGGGTGCCAAAGCGCCCGGCCGCGAGCCGCTGGCGGGCCGTTATTGCCGGATCGAGCCGGTCGACGTCGAGCGCCACGCGGCGGATCTGTTCGACGCGTATGGCTCGGCCGCCGACGACCGCGACTGGACCTATCTCGCGGTCGGCCCGTTCGATAGTGCTGGCGCGTATCGCGAGCACCTGACGCGCATGGCCGCGTCGAAGGACCCGCTGCACTACGCGGTGATCGACCTCGCGACCGGCAAGCCGGTCGGCACGCTCGCGCTGATGCGCATCGATCCGGCGAACGGCGTGATCGAAGTCGGTCACGTCACGTATTCGCCGCGTCTGAAGCGCACGCGCATCGCGACCGATGCGATGTTCCTGCTGATGAGCGAGGTATTCGACAAACTCGGTTATCGGCGTTTCGAATGGAAATGCGATTCGCTGAACGAGCCGTCGCGCAACGCGGCGTTGCGTTACGGCTTTACGTTCGAGGGCATCTTCCGCCAGGCGATCGTGTATCGCGAGCGCAATCGCGATACCGCCTGGTTTTCAATCATCGACGGCGAATGGCCGGCGCTGCGCGAGTGCTATACGCAGTGGCTCGACGCGGGCAATTTCGATGCGCACGGGCAGCAGGTGGAAAAGCTGGCGGAATTGATCGCGCGGCGCAGGGCGGTGGCATAAAACGACGTATTCGCTGCAATGCGCGGGGCACCGATATCCCCGATGCGGCGCGCTCACGCTGACATCGCGTAGCGCCGGCGGCTCGCGCCCGAGGCGCGCGCAATCCCGCCAGCAAGTCGCTGCGCGCCGCCAACCATCGCATGCGAACAACGCTTCGCCTACACTGGCCAAACACGTTGGCACGAGCGCGCCGGCACCACCTGCGCCCCGTTGACAGCCCGTGCGGCACAGTTCTTTTTGCCACCTTCGCCATCGCGCTGCCGATGAGATCCCGTCTGCGCTACCTCAGTGCGTTGCTCATCAATGTCGCGCTGCCGTGGCTCGTCTACCGGCTCACGTTTGCGCACTGGGGACAGTCCGGCGCGCTCGCCGCGTCGGCGCTGCCGCTGATCGCCTGGATGAGTTGGGATCTACTGCGCTATTGCCATTTCGACGCGCTCAGCGCGCTCGTGCTTACCGGCATCGTGCTTTCGCTCGTGGCTCGGTCTATCGGCGGCAGCACGCATTTGCAATCGATCGACGATCCGATGGTCTCCGGCCTGATCGGCATCTCGTTCCTCGTGTCGCTCGCGTTGCACAGGCCATGGGTGTTTTATCTGGCACGCTCGACGATGTCGCGCGAGGATCATCGCAGCGCCGAAAGTTTCGAGCGGCATTGGCGAGAACGCCCGACGCTTGCCGCGTATGTCCGGCTGATGACGCTCGTGTGGGGCTTGGGCATGATTGCCGAGAACATCCTGCGCTGCGCGATCGTCTGGCACTGGCCGGACCAACCGCGAGCGCTGCTCGCGTCCACGCTGTTGCGCTATGGCGTATATGCGGTTCTCACGTTATGGACATTCTGGATTCGCAGACTTATCAAGCGAGACGCGCTGCGTTATCCCGATGACGATGCAGTCGTCGCGGGTTCATCTGTCAGCCTTTGAATGGCGCTGTGGTTGTTGTCACGCCAACTCCAAAAACCTCTTCAAACAGGGATTCCGGTTCGCCGGCGACCACGCCAACACCTGCTGGATCAGCGGCGCATCCACTAGCGGCCGGAACACCACGCCCGCAAGCTGCGCCTTGCGCATCGACGAAGGCACCAGCGCGACGCCCACGCCTTCATCGACGAGACTCAGTACCGTCTGCTGCAATTGCACCTCGAAACGGATGTCGGGCTCGAAGCCGCCCACGCGGCAATGCTCGATGATCGTCGCGCGCAGGCTCGGCGCGACTTGCTCCGATGCGAGCACGAACGGCTCGCCGGCCAACTGCGCGATTTTCAGCCGGCGCGCCCGAGCGCGCGGATGGCCGCGCGATAGCGCGACACACAACGGCTCGCTCAGCACCGTGCGCGTCGCGAGCGCCTTGTCGGTCACGGCCGGGAACATGATCGCCGCGTCGATGTGCCCGGCGAGCAGTTGTTCGGTCAGATCGTTCGATACGACCTCGCGCAGTTTCAGTTCCACCTCCGGATAGACGGCACCGAAGGCCCGCGCATAGCCGGGCACGACGCTGTACGCGGAGCACATCGTGAAGCCGATCGCGAGCTTGCCTGCGTCGCCGTGCGCGGCGGCCCGCGCGTTACTCACCGCCTGTTCGACCGCCGCGAGGATCGCCTTCGCATCCGCGTAGAAACGTTCGCCGGCCGCGGTCAGCGTGACGCTGCGTGGGCTACGCTCGATCAGCGTGACGCCCAGGTTCGCCTCGAGCGCGGCGAGCTGCCGGCTCAACGGCGGCTGCGACAGATTGAGCCGCGCGGCCGCCCGGCCAAAGTGACGCGTCTCGGCCAGCGTCACGAAGTAGCGCAGCGGTTTGACATCGATCACGGCGCCTCCAGGAAGCAACGATGCAAAAAAGGTATTGTTGAAGCCTCCAAACAGTATTGGATTGTATCAACCCAATTCACTACGCTGGCGGCTCGGCCGTTTCGCCGCGTTCCGGCTCCTTCAGCAGCCGCTTTCGCAAGCTTTGCGCACACTGCTTTTTCGCCCGCCGCTTTCACACCGCTCGCACCGATGTTAGCCACCCTCGAAATCCTGCTTCCCGTTTTCGGCCTTATTTTCGCGGGCTTCGCGTGCCGTCGGCGGGGCGTGCTCGGACCGAATGCCGCGTCCGAACTCAATCGTTTCGTGGTGTGGCTCGCACTGCCAGCGCTGTTGTTCGACACGACGGCGCACGCGACCTGGCATCAGCTCTATCAGCCGGCGTTCGTCGCGACGTTTTCGATCGCATGCGCGGCCGTCTTCGCGCTGATCCTCGCGTGGCGCCTGTTCAACGGCCGGCATCTCGCCGATGCAAGCGTTGACGCGATCGCCGCGTCGTATCCGAACACCGGCTACATCGGCTTTCCGCTGGGCGTAATTGCGTTCGGTCAGGCGAGCCTGACGCCGACGACGATCGCGACGATTCTCGTCGCGTGCGTGCTGTTCGCGCTCGCGATCGTGCTGATCGAAATCGGCCTGCAAACCGAGCGCAGCCCGCACAAGCTCGTCTTCAAGGTGCTGCGCTCGCTCGCGCGCAATCCGCTGATCGTGTCGCCGCTCGCGGGCGCGGCTGTCGCGAGTCTGCACGTCACGTTGCCCGCCAGCGCGGAAACGTTCCTGAAGCTGCTGGCCGGCGCCGCCAGTCCGTGCGCGCTCGTGAGCCTCGGCTTGTTCCTTGCGGAAAAGCGGCCCACCGAAGCCGGAACCAACGGCGTGCGCAGCGCGGGCGGTATCTCGCTGCTGCTGACCGGCGTCAAGCTGGTCGTGCAGCCGGCGCTGGCCTGGTGGCTCGCCGCGCGCGTTTTCGGCCTCGCGCCGGCGCTGGTCGAAATGGCGGTCGTGCTCGCCGCACTGCCGACCGGCACCGGTCCTTTCATGCTCGCCGAGTTCTATGAGCGCGAGGCGCACATCACGTCGCGCACGATATTGCTGTCGACGGTCGGTTCGGTGCTCACGTTATCGCTGCTGCTGATGGTGATGGGGCATCACCGGTAGGCTCCCTGAACCCGCGACCCGTCGCCCACGATCCGCTGACGCTTTCTCGCCGGTCATCTAGACTTAGCGCTATCCGCATACGACGCGGTCCACCCACGGAGCGACCCACGATGAAAGCAATCCAGTTCAAATCTTTCGGCAGCCCCGACGTGCTGGAATACGTCGACCTGCCGACGCCGCAAGCCGACGCGGAGCATGCGGTCGTCCGCGTGAAGGCGGCCTCCGTCAATCCGAGCGACGTCAAAAACGTCTCTGGCCATTTCGCGCACACGGTGCTGCCGCGCACGCCGGGCCGCGATTTCAGCGGCGTCGTCACCGCCGGTCCGCAAGCATGGCTCGGCGCCGAAGTGTGGGGCACCGGCGGCGACATCGGTTTCACGCGCGACGGCACGCATGCCGAATACATCCAGCTGCCGCTCGGCGCGCTGTCGCGCAAGCCCGCCGCACTGAGTCACGCCGCGGCATCGGCGATCGGCGTGAACTTCGTGGTCGCATGGCTGGGCACCGTCGACTATGCGCAATTGCGCGCGGGCGAAACGATTGCGGTGCTCGGCGCGGGCGGCGGTGTCGGCGGCGCGGTCGTGCAGATCGCCAAAGCGCGCGGCGCGCGCGTGATCGCGGTGGACCGCCGCCCGCTGGATCCGGCGACGCCAGCAGCGCGTCTGATCGACGACTACGTGCCGTTCGACGAACACGCGAGCGAACGCCTGCGCGAGCTGACCGGCGGTGCGGGCGCAGAAGTCGTCTACGACACGGTGGGCGGCGTCGCATTCGAGACCGCGTTGAGTGTCGCGAAACGGCGCGGCCGCGTGCTCGAAATCAGCGGCACCGGCAAACGCCGCGTCGAGTTCGATCTGATCGACTTCTATCACAACGAAACGCAACTGCTCGGCGTCGACAGCGCGAAGCTCGGCGTGGCGGACTCGGCGCCGCTGATGACCGCGCTCGTCGAAGGCTTCGACAACGGCAAGCTGAGCGCGCCGGCGATAGCGCAGGAGTTTGCGCTGGCTCGTGCGCGTGAGGCCTACGACGCGGTGGCGGCTGGCACGCGCGGACGCGTCGTGATTCGCATCGACTAGCCTCGCGCAATCACGCATCCCGCGATCTGCCGCCGCATGCGGCACGTTAAGATTGAGGCCGCCGGGGCTCCCGCCGCGCCCGGTGACGACAAGAAAGCATCGCCTCGGAGAATCTGATGTCTGAAGAATATGAAGTGCACGGTCTGCACGATCATGCGGTCGAACACGCCGGTCACGCCGCGCATCACGACGCGGATCCGTTCGCGAGCCGCATGGCTGTGATGACGGCGATCCTCGCGACGATCGGCGCGCTGTGCGCGTACCAGAGCGGCAATAGCGAAAACCTCGCGCTGTTCTACAAGAACGAAGCGGCGATCAAGAAGACCGAAGCGGCGAACCAGTGGGCCTACTATCAGGCGAAGGGCGAAAAGCAAAACCTCGCCGAACTCGGCGCGGCGCTGGCGCCGCCCAATAGCGATGCGCACGCGAAATTCGCCGCCGACGTCGAAAAATACACGCACGAGAAAGAGCCGATCCGCGCAAACGCCGAAGCGATCGAGAAGGACGTAGTCGCCGCCGATACGCGCAGCGAAGCGCTGCTGCACGGCCATCATCGCTGGGCGCAAGCGACGCTGCTGATTCAGGTGGCGATTGCGCTGTGCGCGATCACGCTGCTCACGCGCAAGAACTGGATGCGCAATCTGGCATACGTCGTCGCGGCGGGTGGTGTGCTGACCGCGGGCGCGGCGTTTTTCGGACTATGAACGCGGGGCTGTCGCGCGATCGTCGCTTTCGCTGCATTCGCCGTTATCCCGGCGCTTCCCGTTTCAAGCCAAGGAGTGTGTTGTGATCGATGGCTCCGCCGTTCTCGGCGTGTTCTCCGTGTATATCGCGGGCGTGGTGAGCCCGGGCCCGAACTTCGTCGCAGTCGCGCACAAGGCGGCGTCCGCGACGCGCATCGAAGCGCTCGCGATGGTCGCCGGCATCGTGCTCGTCAATCTGTTCTGGGCGAGCTGCGCGATTCTCGGCGTCGGCATTGTGTTCGCCGCCTTTCCGTGGCTCGCGCTCGTGGTCAGAATCGTGGGCGCGTGCTATCTGCTGTGGTTCGGCGGCCGGTTGATCTTCAACGCGTCAGCGGCGCGGCAGGTGGTCCTTGCTAAAGCGCCGTCGGGCGGATTTCGCCAGGCGTTCGCGCAGGGCTTCGCGACCAATATCGCGAATCCCAAATCGATGGCGTTTTTCGCGGCGGTGTTCTCATCGGCGGCGCCCGCGCACGTGAGCACCGGCACGTTCGCGGCGATGCTCGGCATGGTGTTCGTCGTCGCGAGCAGCTGGTACGGGTTCGTTGCGCTGACGCTGTCGCATGCGCGGATCGCGTCCGCGTATCGGCGCGGCAAGGCGTGGATCGATCGGGTGTGCGGCGGATTGATCATCGCGCTGGGGGTGCGGCAGTTGATTCGCTAACGCGCTGCTCGTGGCGCCGCTTGTTGCGCTGCTCGCTACGACACACAGGTCGCACGCCTTTGTTGATACGCTCGGCGCGGCCGACGCCGACCCAACGCTCAATGCGCGAGCCCCCGGGCGCGCTCCAGCAACAACACCCGCTCGCGCGTATTGCGCGTCATCGCCGCGGCGCGCTCGAACTCGACGCGCGCTTCATCGATGCGTCCGAGCTTGACCAGCAGATCGCCACGCACGCTCGGTAGCCAGTGATAAGTCGCGAGCGCCGCATCGGCGGCAAGCGCATCGACGATCTCCAGAGCCGCGGCGGGCCCGAACGCCATTCCGACCGCGACCGCGCGGTTCAACTCGACCACCGGCGACGGTGCGACTTGCGCGAGCGCATCGTATAGCGCGACGATCTGCGCCCAGTCGGTATCTTCTGCGCGATGGGCGCGCGCATGACACGCGGCGAGCGCCGCTTGCAGCGCGTAGGGACCGCTCGCGCCACCGAGCGCATGCGCGCTCTCCAGTGCGGCCAGTCCACGGCGAATCAGCAGCGGATCCCAGCGGCTGCGATCCTGATCGAGCAATAGGACGGGGCGCCCTCGAGCGTCGATGCGCGCGTGCGTGCGCGACGCCTGAATCTCCATCAGCGCGACCAGACCGAGCACTTCGCTTTCGCCGGGCGCGAGTCCGGCCAGCACGCGCCCGAGCCGCAGCGCTTCCTCGCACAGCGCGGGGCGCATCCAGTCGTCGCCGGCCGTCGCCGAATAGCCTTCGTTGAAAATCAGATAGATCACCTGCAACACCGACGCGAGGCGCGGCGCGCGCGCGTCCGCCTGCGGCACTTCGAACGGCACGCGCGCCGCCGACAGCGTGCGCTTCGCGCGCACGATCCGCTGCGCGATGGTCGACTCGGGCACGAGAAACGCGCGCGCGATTTCATCGGTGGCCAGCCCGCCTAGCAGACGCAGCGTCAGCGCGACGCGCGCATCGGTCGACAGCACCGGATGGCATGCGGTGAAAATCAGCCGCAGCAGGTCGTCGCCGATGTCGTCGGCACGCGCGGCATCGAGGGCATCGACGAAATCCGGCACCACGTGCGCTTCGATCGCATCGAGATCGTGCCCAAGCTGCTCGCGCTTGCGCGCATGCAGCGCTTCCTGGCGCAGGCGGTCGAGCGCGCGGTTTTTCGCGGTCGTCATCAGCCATGCTCCGGGGTTGTCGGGGACGCCGGCCTCGGGCCAATGCTCGAGCGCGGCCACCAGCGCGTCTTGCGCGAGCTCTTCCGCGAGCCCGACGTCACGCACGATTCGCGCGACGTGAGCGATGACCTTCGCGGATTCGATCCGCCAGACAGCCGCGATCGCACGATGGGTGGCCTCGGTCGTCATGCGCTGGACCTTAGCTGGCGACGGGCTGCGCGTTCGGGTCCATGTACGCGAGCTCCCAGATATGGCCGTCGAGATCCTCGAACGCGTGCCCGTACATAAAGCCGTGGTCCTGCGGCGGGCGCGGCGCGGCACCCCCGGCGGCGAGTGCCTTCGCGACCAGCGAGTCCACTTCCTCGCGGCTCTCGCACGACAGACACACGAGCACTTCGGTGCTCTCTTTCGCATCGGCGAGCGGCTTCGGCGTGAAACCCTTGAACATGTCCTTGACGAGCAGCATCGCGTAGATGTTTTCGCCGAGGATCAGAGACACCGCCTGGTCGTTGCTAAAGCGCGGCTCGACACTGAAGCCGAGCGCGGTAAAAAAGGCCTTCGAGCGTTCGACGTTATCGACCGCGAGGTTCACGTAGATCTGTTTGTGCATGATGGCACCCG
>NZ_DASXHN010000153.1:0-28794 GCF_036488505.1 Paraburkholderia sp.
TGTCAACAGAATCGAGTGCTTGAAGGTTTTCGCGAAAACCACGCCTTCCTTGCCTTTGAGTTCCGTGGTGGCCACGCCCGTGGAGATGTTTTGCGGCGAGATCATCTTGCCCATGACGCCGCCCGACGAGTTCGTCGCGGCCATCAGGATGGGGTTCAGATTCAGCTGATTGGCCGCGACCACCTGCAGATTGCCGAATAGCGCATTGCCCGACGTGTCGCTGCCCGACAGGAACACCGCGACCCAGCCGAGGAACGCCGACACCAGCGGGAACACCGGGCCGACCGACGCGACGCCCAAACCGAGCGTATAGGTGAGCCCCGAGTAGTTCATCAGATAAGCGAGGCCGACGATCGTCGCCACGGTCAGAATCGCGATGCGCGTTTGCACCCATGTGTCGGCGATCGCCTTGCCGAATTCGGCGGCCGACAGGCGCACGATCAACGCGGTGATGATCGCGGCGACCAGAATCGCGGTGCCGGTCGCGAGCGGCTGGAAGTCCCAGATCGCGCCGTACGGCGTGTTGTACAGCGTGATGAACACCGCCTTGTCGAGACCCGGCCATGGGATCTTCACATCGCCGATCGTGAAAATCCTCGCGACGGTCCAGATGATCACGACGACCGACACGATGATCCACGGATACCAGCCCTGCCCGCCGCCGATCTTGCCGCGCACCTCGCCGGCACGATCCACGTTGATCGCGAATTTCGGATCGACGGCCGGTTTCCACACGCGCAGGAAAGCGACGGTGAGAATCAGCGAAACCAGCGAAGACAACACGTCGGTCAGGCTGTAGTTGACGAAGTTCGATACGACGAACTGCGTGAGCGCGAAGCTCACGCCCGACACCACCAGCACCGGCCAGATTCGCAGCATATTGCGAAAGCCCGCGTACACGGCGATCACGTAGAAGGGCAGCAGCACCGCGAAGAACGGCAGTTGCCGGCCGACCATCTTGGCGAGCGAGTCCGAAGGCAGGTGCGTGACCGCGCCGAGCACGGTGATCGGCACACCCAGCGCGCCGAATGCGACCGGCGCGGTGTTGAAGATCAGCGTGAAGGTGAGCGCCTCGAGCGTCGGAAAGCCGAGCATGATCAGCAGCGAGCTCGTGATCGCGACCGGCGTGCCGAAGCCGGAAATCCCCTCGAGCAGCGCGCCGAACGAAAAGCCGACCACGACCAGCACGATGCGCCGGTCGTTGGGCAGGTTATCGATCATCCACTGCCGAAAGGCCGCGAAACGCCCGGAGCGCTGCGCGATGTTGTACAGCAGGATCGCGGTGAACACGATCCACATGACCGGCCAGCACGCGAACACCGCGCCGGCCGCGACCGAGTTCAGCGCGAGCCCGACCGGAAAACGCCAGATGGTGATCGCGACGATCAGACCGATCACCAGTCCCGCGAGCGAAGCCTGCCAGGCGGGCCGGCGGGCCCAGCCTAGCAGCGCGAGCACGGCGAGAATCGGCAGCGCAGCGACCAGAAACGATGGCAATAGGGAGTTGCCGACCGGAGTGAGTAGTTGATGGAACATCACGTCTCCTTCGTTGTTGTTCGGTTCGACGCGGTGGGACTGCGCATGACGGGGCGCGTCGCTGTGGCAGGGGATCCGCGCCGGGGAAACCTCAACGGAGCGGACGCCGCCTGTTAAGCGGATGCTGCATGTGGCACCACACAGGATAGATCGGAATGCGGGCGCGTCAAGCCGGGAAACTACGGGCCGCCGCAAACGGGTGACAGGCCAACTGCCAGGCCGGCTTCCAGCCCAGCTTCCAGGCCGACTCCCAGGCGGGCCGCAGCCGCGGCTTTCAATGCCAGTGGTGGTGGCCTCCGCCGCCGCCCCAATAGCCGCCGAAGCCGATGCCGATCCCGATCGACGGCCCGTAGTAGGCCGGATACCCGTAATACGCCGGGTACGGATAGACGGGCGGCGGATAGTACGCGGGATAGGGCGCCACATACGCGGGCGGCGGCGCGGCGACCACATAGCCGGGTGGCGGGTTCGACGGTGCGATTTGCGCTTGCGTGCCCGACTGGTTCGAAGGGTCCGACGGGGCGGATGGATCGACTGGCCCGCTCGACTGTGCGGTCGTAGCCGTCGCGTTATACGGCGCGTAGTAGGCGGACGGATAGTAGCCGGCAGGGTAATAGCAGCCGGACAGCGAGAGCGCGCCGGCAAGGCCGCCGAGCATCGCGACCAGGCGAGCAGGCCGACGGACGATCGAATTGATGCGCGCCCGCCTGGACTGACGCCAAGTGAAACGCCACGTGAGAATGCGCGAGTTCGAGCGCGGAGAAACGAGCGGCGGCCACAGGCGTGCCGCGCGGACAGCATTGACGACGCGGGGCTTCATCGCGCGCTCCTCGGTAAACCTACGCCGCCCACGGCAGCGTTGATGCCATGAGCTTACGCTGTTACCGCGAGGAGACCAGGGCAAAACCGTAACGGCGTATTTCCGTGCATTGCAACGGTCTCGCGACGCCGCGCGCGGTGCTTCCGATGCCGCCGCGCGCGCGGCGAATACCGATATCGCTCGTGGTTGGAGGCGCGCCCTATGCCGTGCGCGGCCGTGAGCGATCGGCCTTACTTGCCGACCTGATTGCCGATCACGCCGCCCACTGCCGCGCCACCGAGCGTCGACAGTCCTGAGCCGCCGATCGCAGCGCCCGCGGCGCCGCCGACCCCCGCGCCGATCGCGGTATCGCGGGTGCGCGTAGACATGCCGCCGCACGCCGCAAGCGTTGCGACCAGCGTGGCCGCGGCCGCAAGCCTACTGATTTGACGGATCGTTTTCATGATGCTGACTCCATGTGTAGTTGGTAGAAGTCATGGAAGTGGGACATGCATCCCTCCCTGCATTCGATGCTAGCGGCGCGGCCCGTATCCGGTTGTATGGCCTTGTTAATGGTGTGCGAGCTTTGTATCAAAATGATCAACTGCCGTGGTCAGTACCAAGCATATGCCGTGCCTGCCCTGCGCGGCCGAATAAAAAAGCCCGCCGTTCAGGCGGGCTTCGATGCTGTGAGCGAGGCGTGGTGCGATGTGCGCCGATTGACAGCACGCGCCGCACGACGTCCAGCCCGCTTATCGCCGCTGATAGATCTCGGCGCCCTGCTTGATGAACTCGATCGACTTCACTTCCATCCCTTTCTTCAGCGCTTCGTCGTGGGTCACGCCGTGTTGCGCCGCGAACTCGCGCACGTCCTGGGTGATCTTCATCGAGCAGAAGTGCGGGCCGCACATCGAGCAGAAGTGCGCGACCTTGGCCGAATCCTTCGGCAGCGTTTCGTCGTGGAATTCGCGCGCCTTGTCCGGATCGAGACCGAGATTGAACTGGTCGTCCCAGCGGAATTCGAAGCGCGCCTTGCTCAATGCGTTGTCGCGCACCTGCGCGCCCGGATGACCCTTCGCGAGGTCGGCCGCGTGCGCGGCGAGCTTGTACGTGATGATGCCGGTCTTCACGTCGTCCTTGTTCGGCAGCCCGAGGTGTTCCTTCGGCGTCACGTAGCACAGCATCGCGGTGCCGAACCAGCCGATCATCGCGGCGCCAATGCCCGACGTGATGTGGTCGTAGCCCGGCGCGATATCGGTGGTGAGCGGGCCGAGCGTGTAGAACGGCGCTTCGTCGCACCAGTCGAGCTGCAGATCCATGTTCTCCTTGATCAGCTGCATCGGCACATGGCCCGGACCTTCGATCATCACCTGCACGTCGTGCTTCCATGCGATTTGCGTGAGCTCGCCGAGCGTCTTGAGCTCGCCAAGCTGCGCTTCGTCGTTCGCATCGTAGATCGAGCCGGGGCGCAGACCGTCGCCGAGCGAGAAGGCCACGTCATACGCCTTCATGATGTCGCAGATGTCTTCGAAGTGCTCGTACAGGAAGCTTTCCTTGTGATGCGCGAGGCACCACTTCGCCATGATCGAGCCGCCGCGCGACACGATGCCGGTCATCCGGTTCGCGGTAAGCGGCACGTATTGCAGTCGCACGCCCGCATGGATCGTGAAGTAATCGACGCCTTGCTCGGCCTGCTCGATCAGCGTGTCGCGGAAGATTTCCCACGTCAGGTCTTCGGCGCGGCCGTTGACCTTTTCGAGCGCCTGATAGATCGGCACCGTGCCGATCGGCACCGGGCTGTTACGGATGATCCACTCGCGCGTTTCATGGATGTGCTTGCCTGTCGACAGGTCCATCACCGTGTCGCCGCCCCAGCGGATCGCCCACGTCATCTTGTCGACTTCCTCGCCGATCGACGAGGTCACCGCCGAGTTGCCGATGTTTGCATTGATCTTCACGAGGAAGTTGCGGCCGATGATCATCGGCTCGCTTTCCGGGTGATTGATGTTGTTCGGGATGATCGCGCGGCCGCGCGCGACTTCTTCACGCACGAATTCCGGCGTGATCGACGCGAGACCGTTCGGGCCGAATGCGCTTGCGCCGAACGCCTGACCGGGGTGCTGGCGGCCCATCATCGCGGCGAGCTTCGCGCCGTTCGGGCCGCTCGCCTTCAGGCTCTCCAGATACTCGGCGCGGCGCTGGTTCTCGCGAATCGCGATGTATTCCATTTCCGGCGTCACGATGCCTTGCTTCGCGTAGTGCATCTGCGTGACGTTTTTGCCGGCGAGCGCACGGCGCGGCGTGCGGTGCAGGCCGGGAAAGCGCAGTTGCTCGGTGGCGGGGTCGGCCGCGCGCTCGCGGCTGAAGCTGCTCGACAGACCGGTCAGCGGCTCGGTGTCGCCGCGCTCCTCGATCCACGCCTCACGCAGTGCCGGCAGACCCGCGCGGATGTCGATCTTCGCGTCCGGGTCGGAGTACGGGCCCGACGTGTCGTACACGTAGATCGGCGGGTTCTTTTCGCCGCCGAAGCTGTCGGGCGTATCGGCCTGGGAGATTTCGCGCATCGGCACGCGAATGTCGGGTCGCGAGCCACTGACGTAGACCTTGCGCGAATTCGGCAACGGCGCGACGGCCGCCTCGTCTACATGGGCTTCGGCGGAAAGGAACTTCGGATTGGCGTTCATGCGGTATCTCCATGCAATTCGTTGCGCTCGACCAGCAGGTGCAATGCACCGACGCCGGTCCAATGCAAAGCACTTCGCTGGTCCCTGGTGGGGGCCGCTAAGCAGGAGACGAGATGGAAGTAGTCGGAAATCGCAGGAGGGGTGAGGCCGCAAAGCTGGGGTGCGAAATCCGTACGCTTCCCTGCGCTGGCATTATCCAGATCAGGTTCAAAGGGTATTTCTCACCCACGCGGCACGGACCTCCCAAGCTCCGTGCAACGCAGGACCCCCGCGTTAGCAGCGCACACGATACACCGGCCGCCGGCCGCTTGGCAACCTGTCAGATTCGTGCAGGCGATCCGTTAGGCCGGCGTTGAATCGGTCCGATTCTTTTGGTATGTCGAATCGCAATCGCGCGCTGCGAAGCCGTGGCGCCGCGCGTCGTCCTACAACGAAAAATCGTCGGCGGCTTCGGGCTGGTACAGGATCCGCGCGAGCTTGAGTTCCTGTTGCGTGCCACTCGGCGGTGTAAAGCGGATGCGCTCGCCGCGTTTGGCGCCGAGCAGCGCGATACCGGCCGGCGAGAACACGTTCAGCCGGCCATGCGCGAAATCGGCGTCAGGCGGATAGACGACGGTCCATGTCATCTGTTCGCCGCTCGCCTCGTCGACGAGCGTCGCCTGCGAATTCATCGTGACGACGTCGGCGGGGATGTCGTGGGAGTCGACGATCACCGCGCGTTCGAGCACGTCATCGAGCATCTCCTGCCGCTTCGCATCCGCCGCTGCGTGCTTTTCGAGGCGGGCCACGTCAAGTTCGGTCAGGAAACAGGTGCGAGTCTTTTTCATGGTGAGTGCTCCGTATCGGTGTGCATTGAATGCCGCGCGCGGCAGCGGCGCGCAAATGAGAGATATACCGGTGACGCATCAGATGAGCCCGGAGCCCGCTGGCGCGGCCCGGGTCATCGATGGGCAACGTCAGAACGGGCGCCGGGCGGCGGGAAGCGGGAGCGTTGGGGCCGTTTCGCCGGTGGCGCGTGAGGCGACGCTCGCATGCGCGCAGCCGCTCGCGCGGCAGCGGCGCAAGCGGGTAACGGCGTGGAAAGTCGGTCGGCGCATTGGAATCACGGGAACTCGGGCAGGTGCGTTGAAAGAACGTTGAACGAGTGCGGAAAAAAGTCGCGGGAGTGCGTCCGGCGCGCTGGGCGAAGCACTCGCGTGCGATGCCGCGACAGCAGGCGCTGCGCAGCGCTAGAAAGCACGAAATCGAAGTTAGATGTTAGCACGCGCTCAGATGCGCTTTTACCGGCGAAGCCGAGCCTCGCCGCAAACCCGTCTGCTGCGTCGCGTGTGAAGCGACGCAACAGAGCTGTTGAGTCGATGCGTTCAAGCCAGTCGAAAGATCTGCCGTTATTCAGTAAGCAGCGAAGGCCGCTGTCCAGCGCGACGATTTGCGCGGGCAGCGCGTGAATGGCACGAGACGACTCGAGCCGATCGACAGGAGAGGTGCGCATGAAAGCGGAAACGAGGCGGGGGCGGAGGTGGGGTCGAGCAGCGGCGGCCGTTGCAGCCGCGGCGTTGCTGGCCGCGCCGCTGGCGGCAGCGGCGGCGACCGGCGGGGTGATCCGGTTCGTCGGCATGATCGTCGCGCCGCAGCTGGCGTTCAGCGCGGACGCGACGCCCGCAGGCCGGCAAGCGGGGATAGGCAGCGCAAGCGTGACGGGGCAGGCGCGGGTGCGCACGGTGACGTTCAGCGCACAGCCGGGCGTCGGCGGCGGCGCGGATGTCGCGGTCGAAATCAACGGCAGCGAAGCGGCGCGCGATCTGGTGGCGGCGGGTTTCGTCGACGGCAGCGGCCGCGTCGTGGCGGCCCGCGATGGTCACTACGAAGTGAGCCGCACCGGTGGCGTGCTGTCGCTCACGGCCAAACGCGCGAGCGCGGACACGCGGGTGACGGTGGTGGTCAGCTACGACTGAGTTGCAGGTGACCGGCGGCTGACCCGCGCGGGAATTCGCGCGGCCCGCTCGACGTAGGAAAAATCTGGAATCAGCCTGTCATAACTCGCCGCGCGGTTCGACAAACGTGCAATTCCTGATCGGAGCACGTCATGTCAACCGCGCGCCGTCGCCCGGCAGTTCTGCGTTTCAGCCTGTCTTTCGGATCCATTTTCGCGTCCGCTGTCGCGCTGGCGCTGATGTTGTTCAGCAGTGTCGCCGCCAACGCGGCCGACTCTATCTGCACCGCTCGCAGCCCCGCGCATCGCGTCGCGCTCGTCGAGCTTTACAGCAGCGAAGGCTGCGATAGCTGCCCGCCTGCGGACCGCTGGCTCGGTCAATGGAAGAGCGCGGGCGCCGCGCCCGGCATCGTGCCACTCGCGTTGCACGTCGACTACTGGAACAGCCTCGGCTGGACCGACCGCTTTTCACAGCCTATCTTTACAGAACGGCAGCAGACGCTGACCCGCCTCGCCGGCGCTCAAACGATCTACACCCCGGAAGTATTCGTCGCGGGCCGCGAGCTGCGCGACTGGTCGCAGCGCGACAGCTTTGCGCGCCGCATCGACGAACTCGTCGCCGAGCCCGCGCAGGCGAGCATCATGGTGGCGCTGGCGCCGCCCGCGCCGGGGCTCGCAGGCACACGCGGCGCGTTCAATGTCGACGTGCAGTTCAGCGCTAATGCCGCGCCGGCCCCGGCGCCACTGAGCGCCTATCTGGCGGTCTATGAAAACTCGCTCGTTTCGCAGGTGGGCGCGGGCGAAAATCGCGGTGCGACGCTGCATCACGAGCGCGTCGTGCGGCAGTGGATCGGCCCGGTGCGGCTCGTCGCGGGCCATGCGCGGATCCGACAGGACGTCCATGTCGACGACGCGCCCGTCGACGTGAATACGAACGCGCGCGCCGACCGCTTCGGCGTGGTCGCGTTCGTTCAGAACGATGCGACCGGCGACGTGCTGCAAGCCGCCGATCTTCCCGCGTGCCGATGACTGGCGCGCGGCACTCCCTCTCCCCGTTTCAGCGAGACTGTCATGGCAACCCCTGATGTATTGCGCAACAGCGTGCCGGCCGCACCGGACCAGCGTGGCCTCATTCATCCGCTGTGGCTGCGCATCACGCATTGGCTCAACGCGCTCGCGGCGATCGTGATGATGCTGTCGGGCTGGCGCATCTACGATGCATCGCCGATCTTCCCGGGGTTCAGCTTTCCGCCTGCGATCACGCTCGGCGGCTGGCTCGGCGGCGCGCTGCAATGGCATTTCGCGGCGATGTGGCTGCTCGCGTTCAACGGCCTCGTGTACGTCGCGCTCAACTTCGCGAGCGGGCGGTTCGTGCGCAAGTTCCTGCCGCTCTCGCCGACCGCGGTGCTGCGCGATTTCATCGCCGCGTTGCGCGGCAAGCTCGCGCACGACGATCTGCGCGTCTACAACGCGGTGCAGAAATTCGCGTACCTGTTCGCGATCGCGGATCTGATCGTGCTCGTGCTGTCGGGGCTCGCGATCTGGAAATCGGTGCAGTTTCCGCTGCTGCGCGAGCTGATGGGCGGCTACGACAACGCGCGCGTCGTCCACTTCAGCGCGATGTCGCTGCTCGCCGCGTTCATCGCCGTGCATCTGGTGATGGTCGCGCTGGTGCCGCGCTCGCTGCTCGCGATGCTGCGCGGCCGCTGAGCCGCGCATGCATCCATACCGGGCCTCAATCCCCCATCGCCGATCCGCAGTTTCCGGCTTGCAAGCCCGAAGCGGAACGCCAACCTAACGGACCTCGAATCATGACCAAGCCGCTCGAGCAACACACGGCCGACCCGACGGAGCCGCCGGCCGGCAAACCTGCGCGGAGTTCGATCCAACGGCTCGACCGCGAATCGATCCTGATCGACGCGAAACGCGAACTCGCGATGCCGTCGCGCCGCCTGTTTGGCAAGCAATTGATGACGCTCGGCGGACTGTCGATGTTGACCGGCTGCTCGCTAACGGACGACGCTTCGGTGAACCACTTTCTCACCGCCGTCTCGCGCCTGAACGATCGCGTGCAGGCCTCGCTGTTCGATCCGCGGCAGCTCGCGCCGACCTACAGCGAGGCGCAGATCACGCGGCCGTTCCCGTTCAACGCGTTTTACGGCGTCGATGAGGTGCCGCAGGTCGACGGCTCCGGCTACAGCCTGAAAGTGAGTGGGCTCGTGACCGGCCAGCGCGTGTGGACGCTGCCTGAACTGTATGCGCTGCCGCATGCGGAGCAGATCACGCGGCATATCTGCGTGGAAGGATGGAGCGCGATCGGCCGCTGGGGCGGCACGCCGTTCGGCGATTTTCTGCGGCGCATCGGCGCGGACACGTCCGCGCGTTACGTCGGTTTCAAATGCGCGGACGATTACTACGAAAGCATCGACATGCCGACCGCATTGCATCCGCAAACCTTGCTGACGTTCTCGTACGACGGCGAGCTGTTACCCGCGAAATACGGCTACCCGATGAAGCTGCGCATGCCGACCAAGCTCGGCTACAAGAATCCGAAGCACATCGTCGAGATGTTCGTCACCAACACTTACCCCGGCGGCTATTGGGTCGACCAGGGCTACAACTGGTTCGGAGGCTCCTGACGCGCGCGGCAGCGGCGCGCGTGCGGCTCGATGCCACCCGCGCGGCGCATGCGAACGCTGGCGGCAGCGGCTTCGGAAATACGCCGGCACCGGCCGGTTCTGATTGACCCACTACAAGGAGTTATCCCATGAAAAAGATTGCAATCGCCACCCTGACCGTCGCGCTGCTGACGGGTGCCGGCACAGCGTTCGCGCAGGCGAGCGGCGCGATGTCCAACGACGCGATGTCCAAGAGCGGCATGGCGAAGGATTCGATGTCCAAAGACAGCATGTCGAAGGACGGCATGAAAAAAGACACGATGAAGCACGATTCGATGAAGAAGAACGGCGAGATGGGCATGAAGCACCAGGCATCGGGCGCGATGGCGAATTGAAGTCCTGAGCGATCCGCACGGATCGCTCCGCCGTGACGCGCCGCGCGCACCGTGGCCGCCGTCGCGCGGCGGGCTTCGTCGCGCAGTTCGACGTACACAGAAAAGCCGGGGGCATCCCCGGCTTTTCTGTTGCAGGCACACCAAAAAGTTACGATTCTTCCCAGCGATGCGCGGGGCGCTTACTGCATAATGCGGTGCGCGTCGCGTTGGCCATGTTTCGCCCGCTTGGTTCGCTAACGCATTACCGTCTCCCGTTTTAGCCGCATGGGCCTTCCGCGGCCATCCATCGTTTTTCCGTTCCACCGACATGCCCGTCAGTTCCGCCACTCAGACCGTCTTGCTGCGACGGCATCGCCTCGTGCGCGTCAATGTTTTTAACTCCGGCGCGGCATGCCGCGCGGCACGGGCAGGCTGAACCGATGTCGCTGCAACGCCCCGGCTTTACCTCACGCGCGTGGCCGATTCGTTTGCCGCAGTCGCGCAACGGCCAGATCGCGCTCGCACTGGCCGTCGTCTATCTGGTGTGGGGTTCGACCTATCTCACGATCCATGTCGCGCTCGGCTCGTTTCCGCCATTGCTGCTCTCCGGTCTACGCAATCTGTTCGCCGGCATGGGTCTGCTCGTGTTCGCGGTGCGCCGCAAGCCGATCCCGCCAAGCTTCGCCGAAATCCGCAACGCGGGGTTGGTCGGCACGATGCTCGTCGGTCTGTCGAGCGGCATGCTCGCGTACGGAATGCGCACCGTTGGCACCGGCACCGCGGCCGTAATGGTCGCGACCGTGCCGCTTTTCGCGACCGTGATCGCGGCTGTCGCCGGGCGCAGGATCGCCCGTGGAGAATGGTTCGCGGTGGGCCTTGGGCTCGCCGGCATCGCGATTCTGAGTCACGGCGACAGCGCGCCCGGTTCGGCGGGCGGCAGCCTCGCCATACTGTGCGGCGCGCTCTTCTGGGCCGGCGGCGCGCATCTGGCCGGGCAACTGAAGCTGCCGTCGGACCTGGTGCTGTCCACCGCGCTACAGATCGGTCTTGGCGGCGCGATCGCGACGCTGGTCGCATGGTTGTCGGGCGAGCGCATGCTGGCGCTGCATTTCCTGCCGATGCTCGCGTTCGTCTATCTGATGCTGATCGGCACGATGGCCGCCTATATCGCGTATGGCTATCTGATCCGTCACACCAGCCCGATCATCGCGAGCAGTTGCATGTACGTGAATCCGGTGGTCGCGGTCGTGCTGGGCGCGGTGCTGCTCGGCGAGCCGGTCACGCGTTATACGGTGGTCGCGACGATCGTGATTCTGGCCAGCGTCGGGCTGTCTTTCTGGTTCGATTACCGCAAACAGCGCGGGTAAGACATGCAGCGGATCGTGTAAGGAAGGGGGCCCCGCCAACCCCACACCCGGCGGTGCGGCCGAGCGCCGAACAACGACTCTAAATCCGCGCGGGCCGCCGTTGCTCTAGTCGTTTCCCGCCACCGATATCATGCTCCGACCCTCGCGGCACACGCTTTGCTGATTGCGAGCGTCCACATCGGCGCGGCGGGCCGCTCGAATAGCCGGCGCACCGTACCGCATGGATGGGAGGGGGTGTCCGCGCGTCACGGCGGAAGCCCGTATATCAATGGGCGATGGGTTCAGAGCCCGACATCGAGACAGGTGAACACAATGAAAATGATCCGAACCATGGCGGCGGTGGCTGCCGTCGCATCGATTCTGAGCGCATGCGGTGGCGGCTCCGATGACGCCGGCAAGGAACTCGGGCTGACCAATCCCGAGATCCATTTCATCCACGCGATTCCGAGCGGACCGGCGGTGGACTTCCTCGTCAACGGCACCGCGCCTTCGGGGCAAACCAATATCTCCTATAAGGGCGTCACGAATCTGACCAATATCAACACCGGCTCGACGACCGTCGGCTATGCAGCGACCGGCACGAAGACCGCGCTGGCGAGCGGCACGTTCCCCGATGCCGCGAAAGGTCACGAATACACGGTGCTCGCATTGCCGGGGCTGGCCGCGCCCGATATCGGCCTGATCGACGACCCCTTCGACAAGGGCCTGCTGAGCAATAGCGCACGCGTGCGCGGCTTCAATGCGTCGGCGAATGCGACCAATCTCGACTTCTATCTAATGCAGGCGAACTCGACCAGCATCGCGTCGGTGTCGCCGACGATCGCCGGCGTGTCGTTCAAGAACGCGGTGCCGCCGAGCGGCCAGGATTCGATCTATGTATCGGGCGGCCAGTACGTGTTGATCGCGACCGCCGCCGGCAGCAAGACGCCGATCTTCCAGTCGTCCGCGTTCTCGCTGTCGAACAACGCCGACTGGCTGATCACGTCGGTGCCGACCGGCGGTGCGATCACCCAGCTTCAGCCGGGGCAGATTCATCTGCTGATCGCGCAGAACGGCAACACCAGCACGCCGAGCATCGAGCTGTCGAATACGCTGACGGGGCAATGACGCGGCGCGATAGCGGGCAGCGGCATCGCGTGCGCGCATCGACGCGCGCGCGATAGCGAAAAAACTGCGGGCATTGCACTGCAGGGAGGACGGCGCGGCGATCCACGTGAGTGGATCGCCGCTCTGTTTTTGTGAGCGCCGGCAAGGGGTGGCGGTGCAAGCCGAAAGCGGGCGAACACAAAAAAAGCCCGTCGCGGAGAATCCGCGACGGGCTTTCGAACCGCCATGTGCGTGTCAGCTTTTATTTGTTCTTTTCAGCCGAATTGGTGAGCGCATTGCCGCCGCTCGAAATGTCCTGGCCGGCTCCGGCCATCGTATTGCAACCGGTGGCCACCATTGCCGTACCGACGACCAAAAGCAAAGCGATCAGTCGAGTCATGAAAGTTCTCCTTGTCGAGAATGCATCGGTTGATGTCGTCCGACCGGGGCTAAGCCAGTCGATGAGGTCTCGATCCGGTATCGCGGTTTCGAACCGGCCTGAGTCAATGGTAAAAAAAGGGCGGGGGCCGCGCTGTCGGCCGCCGAGCGTATTTTTTGTAGGCGTGCTCCGGTGTTCGCGTCGGCGCAGTCCTACAGCGTCGTTCGAGCGATTCGGCAAGGCATTGCTACACGGGGCTTCTGGATGGCGCGGACGGCGTCGATGTCCGCGTGGATGCCGGCGATGACGCAGGCGCCGGTGCGGATGGCGGCAGGTCGACCGACGGCGTCGCGCTGCTCGCGCTCGGCATCACGACGTCGATGTCGGTGCCGTTCGGCGCGCCGCGCCGGATTTCGAAGCGCCCGCCGTGCGCGGCGACGCGCTGGCGCATGCCGAGCAAACCATGGGTGTGCGTGCGCTTCAGATCGGCCGGCATGATGCCGACGCCGTTATCGGCGATGTGGAGCGCGACCTGGCCATCGCCGACCCGCAGCGCAATCGATACTTTCGATGCACGCGCATACTTCGCCGCGTTCGTCAGCGACTCCTGGGCGACGCGAAAGAGCGCGATTTCGGTCTGCTCATCGAGCTGGATATCGTCGGCGGGCAGGTGCAGTTCGAGCGTCCAGTTGTTGCGTTGCGCGGCTTCGTCGGCGAGCGTGCGTAGCGCGGTCACGAGCCCGAAATTGGCCAGCACCGTCGGCCGCATGTCCTCGATGATGCGGCGCTTTAGCGCAATGCCCTGGTCGAGATTCGCGAGCGCGCGCTTGAGCTTGTCGGCGAGCTCGGGGTCGCTGTCCTTCAATTTGCGGCGCGCCCACGCGACGTCCATCCGGCAGGCGGTCAGAATCGCGCCGAGCTCGTCGTGCAGTTCGCGCGCGAGCTGGGTTTTTTCGTTTTCGCTGACCGCCTGCAAATGCCAGCCGAGCGCTTCGAGCTGACGCGTGCGTTCGGTGACCAGCTGGTCGAGTTCTCCCTGCTGGGTGATCAGCTGACGTTGCGCGCGCGCCTGCCGGTCGATCTGAATGCCGAGGTTGCGAAACAGCAGAATGAACAACACGATATTCAATGCCGACAGCCCCGCCGCGCACAGCGTGGAGAGCCGCTGATCGGCGCGGCTCGCAGCGAGTGCGTGTTGCGCGCGGCGCTCTTCGTTGTCGCGCAGCAGCGTGAGGGTGCTGTCGATCAGCGAGGCATCGGCCGCCTCGGCACGGGCGCTGCTGCCGCATGCGCCGAGATCGAGCGGATAGCGCGCCGCGTGCTGCAATGCGGCGGTGCCCGCGCCGATGCGCGCGTCGATCAGCGCGACGATCTGCGTGAAACTCGCGAGCTCCGCGCTGTCCGCGCGGCCGCCGCGGTAGAACTGGTCCAGCTGCCCGGCGCTTTCGCGGATGCGCGCGGCGCTCGCGCAGAACGCGTGCGCGGAAGCGTCGTCTCTGGTCACAAGGAACTGGTTCTGGTGCGCGCTGAGCTGCGATAGCTCGCTTGCGAGCGTGCTGAGCTGGACGGTCACGCCGCGCGCTTCGAGCGCGGTTTCATATTCGGCGGTGATGCGTTGGCGCGCGGTCTCGAGAATCACGAGGCCGCCCACCGTGATGACGATCGCCACGGTCATTGCGATCGCCCAGCTGCGGTTGCGCATCCACTCGCCGAGCCGTGTCGCGGCTCGCGGGTTGTCGGCTTCCGGCAGGCTCTGCGGGTTCGCCACGTTCGGCTCCTTGGATTGGGCAGCGGTATCAGGTTCGCCGCGTAACGCGGTCGTAATCGAATGTAAGCGGATTCTCACACGAAAAACGGCGAGCGTCGGAATGCGCGCGTCGAGCGGCATCGATAGGATGGACTTGATTCTTCATTCAATGTTTCGGAGGGCGCCATCATGTTGAAGTGGGCACTGGTATTCGCGGTCGTCGCAGTGATCGCCGGTCTTCTCGGCTTTACCGGGATCGCGGCCGGCGCGGCGGCCATCGCGAAGTTCCTGTTCTTCGTATTCGTCGTGCTGTGTGTGGTGTTCCTCGTGCTGGGCTTCGTCGTCACGAAGAAAATGATCGATTAGCGCGGCTCGTTCGAGTTGGGCAGGCCGCGCGGGCGCAGCGTTTATCGCGGACGAGCGGTTTGCTGATAGCCAACACCAACAAAAGGGAGAATCGCCATGCTTCACTATGCCATTGTCTTCTTCGTGATTGCGATCATCGCCGCCGTGTTCGGCTTTACCGGCATTGCGGCGGGCGCGGCTGAAATCGCGAAGATCCTGTTCTATATCTTTCTGGTCGTGTTCGTGGTCACGTTGCTGCTCGGCGTGTTCCGAACCTAGCCGCGCGAGTGCGAACCCCGGTGATACGGCGTATGCAACGCGGTGTACCCGATAAAACACTATTCCCCATACCGGATAAAGGAGAAGTTCGATGACGAATCAATCTGGCGCTCAGGGCGCGGCATCTCAATCCAGCGGGACGTTCGCGATGGACCTGCAGAAGATCCGCGACGACGCGCGCAAGCATATCTCGGACGGTCCCGTCACGGCCAGCTATGGCGCGGACCGCGACACGGTGCTCAAACTGCTGAACGACGCACTCGCAACCGAACTCGTGTGCACGCTGCGCTATAAGCGCCATTACTTCATGGCCAAGGGGATCAACTCCGAAGCGGTCGCGGCGGAGTTCGCCGAGCATGCGAGCGAGGAGCAGGAACACGCGGACCGCCTCGCCGAGCGGATCGTGCAACTGGGCGGCGCGCCCGACTTCGCGCCCGATGGCATCAAGGCGCGCTCCCATTCGGAATACAAGGAAGGCACCGACCTGACCGACATGATCCGCGAGAACCTGATCGCGGAGCGCATCGCGATCGACACGTATCGCGAGATCATTCGCTATCTCGGCGACAAGGACGTGACCACGCGGCGGCTGTTCGAGGAGATTCTCGCGGTCGAGGAGGAGCATGCCGACGATATGGCGGATCTGCTCGAGGGGCGCGAATGACGCGGGGCCGGCGCGCATGACGTGCTGATGGAGAGAGCGCAGGCGCCACGGGCAACGGGTCGGCGGCGCGCGTGCGGCGCGTGAATCAGCGTGCTCGTATCCGGGGGCGCCCGGGTGCGTACGGGCGCTGGCGGTGCGGCCGGGTGCGCGCAAGTGCCCCCGAGCGCCCGCGGCGCTGTCCCTGTATTGCCGCCGGGCCTGCGCCCGCGCCACTACAATGTCTGCTTCGGCGCGATGCCGCGATGCCTTTTGCACGGACACCCAACCGATGATTCGAGTGCTGATAGCTGACGATCACGCGATCGTCCGAGGCGGTTTCAGACAGTTCGTCGCCGACGAGCCGGACATGTGCGTGGCCGCCGAGGCCGCCACCGGCGAGGAAGCGATCGGGCTGGTGCGCGAACAGGCCTTCGACGTCGTACTGCTCGACATCGCGATGCCGGACAAGAACGGCATCGATACGTTGCGCGTGATCAAACAGCTGCGCCCCGAGCAGGGCGTGCTGATCCTGTCCGGCTACCCGGAGAGCCAGTACGCGATCAACCTGCTGCGCGCGGGCGCGAACGGTTATCTGAACAAGGACTGCGAGCCGGAGGAAATCGTCCGGGCGATTCGCTCGGTCGCGCGCGGGCATCGCTATCTGTCGGAGGCGGTCGCCGATGCGCTCGCCGACAATCTCGACAAGCCCGCGGCGGGACGCCCGCATGAAGCGTTGTCGGAGCGTGAATTCCAGATCTTCTGCAAGCTCGCGGCCGGCCAGCTGCCGACCGAGATTGCCGAGGAACTGCATCTGTCGGTGAAGACCGTGAGCACCTACCGCGCGCGGGTGCTCGAGAAAATGCGCGTCGCGAACAACGCGGACCTCACCTATTACGCGATCAAGAACGGCTTGATCGAATGACGGGCGATCGAGACATTCCGATGAACCGCGAAACGAACCCTGTTGCCGAGTCAGCCAGCCGCGCGCCATTGCGCGTGCTGCTGATCGAGGATTCGCCGCTGATTCGCCGCAGTCTGATGGAGGAGATCGATTCGTCCGGTCTGCTGCGAGTGGCCGCCTACGCCGATTCGGCCGATCAGGCGATCGCGCTGCTCGGCGACGAAACCTTCGACGCGGTGATCGTCGACCTGCAACTGAGGCAGGGCTCGGGCGTGCCCGTGCTCGCGTACCTGCAGCGCGAGGGCTTGATCGATTCGATGTTCGCGGCGGTGCTGACCAATCACGCGTTGCCCGCGTATCGCGCGCGTTGCGAGCAATATGGCGTGCGGCACTTTTACGACAAGTCGTTCGAATTCGACCGCGTGCTCGATGCGTTGCACGAGTATGCGCGATCGCGCGGCGACGGCGCGTGAGCGCTGAAGCCCGAGGGCAGCGATCGTGACTAATGCGCGACGCGCGCCGCCCGCTGCAAATGAATCCACGCGCCGAATCCCGCGAAAACGATGCCCGCGACGCTGACGCCGATCCAGCCGAACAGCGGCCAGACGATTGCGCCGACCCCCGAGCCGAGCGCGCCACCGATGAAATACGCAACCATGTACACGGTATTGACGCGACTGCGCGCGTCCGGCTTCAGCGCATAGATGCGCGACTGGTTCGAAATCTGCGCGGCCTGCACGCCGACATCGAGAACGATCACACCGAGCACCAGCCCGGCGATGCTTTTCGCCGACACGCCGAAGATCACAAACGAAATCATGACCAGCACCAGCGCCAACGTGATGATCGCGCGGGGTCCGCGCCGGTCGGCGAACTTGCCGGCGAGCGGCGCGGCCATCGCGCCGGCCGCGCCGACGATCCCGAACAGCCCTGCCGCCTGCGGCCCGAGATGAAACGGCGCGCCCGCGAGCAGCAGCGCGAGCACCGACCAGAAGATGCTGAAGGCCGCGAACATCGCCGCGCCGACCAGCGACGCCTCGCGCAGCGCGCGATGCTCGATGAGCAGATGCCACATCGACAGCAGCAGCTTGCCGTACGTCAGCGTCGAGGTCGGCTGGCTTTTCGGCAAGCGCAGGATGATGACGACCGCCAGTGCGAGCAGCGCGACCACCGACGCGCCGAACACCGAGCGCCAGCCGAAGTACTGCGCGACGATACCCGCCGCGGTCCGCGCGAGCAGAATGCCGAGCAGCAATCCGCTCATCACGGTGCCGACCGCATGGCCGCGCTCGGACGGCGGCGCGAGTTCGGCCGAGAACGGCACGGCCTGCTGCGCGATCGTCGCGAGCACGCCGATCGCGAGACTCGCGACGATCAGCACCGCCAGCGTGGGCGCCGTTGCGGCGACGATCAGCGCGACGCACATGCCGGCGATCTGCAACAGGATCAACAGACGCCGGTCGAAGCGGTCGCCGAGCGGCGCGAGCAGCAGCATGCCGGCCGCGTAGCCGAGCTGGGTGACGGCCGGCACCGTGCCGACCCACGACGCGCTGGCCGGAAACGACTGGCGGAAGTTATCGAGCAGCGGCTGGTTGTAATAGATGTTCGCGACCGACACACCGGCGATCGTCGCCAGCAGCAGCAACAGGCCGCGCAACGACCGGGTGGAGGAAGCGGAAGGCGAAGCGTCGGAAGTGGACATGACGGGTGGGATCGACGGACCGGCCCATGCGCGGTCCTCAAGCGTGCCGATCATACCGGAGCAGGGCGCTTCTTGCAGGTCGGCGCGCCGGGCGGTCATACCGCCAGATACCGCCTGAGCGATCCCGAGCGTCGTGCGGCAATCACTGCGATCGGCGGCGCCCGGCATCCCCGTCAGTCGATCAGGCCGTCGTCGTCATAAAACGGATACGGGCCATCGGCCGTGTCGACATAGGCCAGATGCGTGACGATGCCCGTGGTCGGATCGTAGCGATGCAATGCATAGGCGGGCGGCTCCATCACGAACGCCGACGGCGCATCGTCGCGCAGGTCGAGCGCGACCTGATGCGCGGGCGCCGGAATCGCGCTCGCGATCGTGCCGCCGAAACGCACGAACATCGAGCGGTGCACGTGTCCGCAGATCACGCGTTCGACGTTCGGATGCGCGCCGATCAATGCGGCGAGTTTGTCCGACGCGGCCTGGTCGAGCCGGATTTCGTCCATGTGCCCGATGCCGCTGACAAACGGCGGATGATGCAGTGCGACCACGACCGGCTTGCCGCGCGCCGCGTCGAGCTGCTGCGCGAGCCATGCGAGGCGCGTGTCGCACAGCGTGCCGCCGCTTTCGCCCGGTATCAGCGAATCGAGCGCCATCACGCGCAACCGGCCGATATCGACCGCGTACTGCACGAATTCGCCGCCGCCGTGCAGTTCGGCGCGCTCGGCAAAGGCCGCGCGCAACGCGTCGCGTGCGTCGTGGTTTCCGACCATCGGAAAGTACGGGATTTGCAGCGGCGCCAGCAGCGTTTTCAGATGTTCGTTCTGTTGCGGGTCGCCTTGGTCGACGAGGTCGCCGGTCATGATCACCGCGTCCGGGCGCGGCACCAGCGCATTGAGCGCGGCGACGCAGCGCGTGAGGTAGGCGGCGGTATCGACGCGGCGATAGGCGAGCACGCCGGGCCGCTTGATATGCAGGTCGCTAATTTGAGCCAGCAGCATCGTGAGTCCTTTGGGTGTGGCGTCGAAGCGCCGCGAGCCGGCGCTCCGTTGTTACAAAGATAATGCAATCAGCGCGTCACGCTCGATCGAAATGCCGACCGGCGTGCCGCGCGCCAGTTCGATCCGGCCCGCGACATCGACGAACAGCGGCTCCGGCGCGGCGCCACGAATCGTCAGACGGGTGCGTTCGCCGAGAAACGCGGTGCTTTCGATATGGCCACGCAACTGCGCGCTGGCAGGGTCGGCGAGCCGCGCGTCCTCCGGGCGGAAGAAGATCTCGTGCGCGCCGTTTGCCGGGGCGCTCGCCGCGGCGTGCGCAGCGGAATGCGCGGGCAGCGTGGGAACGGGCACGGCGCCGCCGGTCGTCGTCAGCATCCCGTCGCGCCGCTCGCCGGCGATCCGGTTGATCGTGCCGACGAACTGCGCGACCGTGCGATTGACCGGCCGATAGTAGATGTCGCGCGGCGAGCCGATCTGCTCGATGCGCCCCGCGCTCATCACGACGATGCGATCGCCGAGCTCCATCGCTTCGGCCTGATCGTGCGTCACGTAGACGGTCGTGATGCCGAGCTCGCGCAGCAGCGCGTTCATCTCGCCGCGCAACGTGTCGCGCAGACGCGCGTCGAGCGCGGTCAGCGGTTCGTCGAGCAGCAGCACGCGCGGCTGCACCGCGAGCGCGCGAGCGAGCGCCACCCGTTGCCGCTGGCCGCCGGACAATTGATCGATCGGTTTGTCCGCGTGCGCGGCGAGCCGCATCATGCCGAGCAGTTCGTCGACCCGTTGGCGCGCGAGCGCGGCCGGCGTGCGCCGGATCTTCAACCCGTAGCCGATGTTGCCGCGCACCGTCAGGTTAGGAAACAACGCATAGCTCTGGAACACCATGCCGACCGCGCGCTTTTCGATCGGCAGCGCGGTCACGTCGTCGTCGCCGAACGCGATGCGTCCGCCCGGGTCGGGCGTTTCGAGGCCCGCGATCAGGCGCAGCGTCGTCGTCTTGCCGCAGCCGGACGGGCCGAGCAGCACGAGCGTTTCGCCCGCGCCGATCGTCAGGTCGAGCGGTTCGAGCACGCGCGTGCCGCGAAACGTCTTCGCGCACTGCGTGAGCGTGATGGGAACCGAGGTCAGTTTCATTGCGTAAGGTCGGATGTCGCGACAGAGGCGGTCCGCTGTTTCGACGCGCTGCGCTGGCCGGTCGCATCGACGCCGAGCCATTGCATCGCGACGAGCAGCGGCATCGTCATGATGAAAAACAGGATCGTGTACGCGCTGCCGATCTCGATGCGCAACGACGCGTAGGTGTCGGCGAGGCCGACGGGCAGCGTCTTGGTATCGGGCGTGTGCAGCATCCACGTGAGGTTGAATTCGCCGATCGACAACGTCAGCACCGCGAGCGCGCCCGCGACGATGCCGGGCCGCGCGTTCGGCAGCACGATCGTCAGAAAGCGCGTGAAGAAGCTCGCGCCAAGACTCGCCGCGCCTTCTTCGAGCGTGCGCAGATTGCTGCTTGCGCACACCGCGGCGACCGCGCGCACCATGAACGGCAGCGTGAACACCACATGGCCGACGACGATAAACATCGAGCTCATCCGGAACGCGGTAAAGCCGCCGTAGACCACGAGCAGCGCGAGCGCCGACGCGAGGCCGGGCAGCGCGATCGGCAGCACGAGAAATTCCTCGACGATGCGCGCAACGCGCGTCTTGCTGCGCGCGAGCACGTAGCCGGCGGGCACGCCGGTCAGCAGCGTGATGGCGAGCGTCGCCGCCGCGACCTCGAGCGACAGCCACACCGAATCGTGATACTGCGCCCACACATCGATCAACCAGCGCAGCGTGAGGCCGCTCGATACACCCTTGAAGTAGTTGACCGTCAGCCCCGCCATGATCGACATGACGACCGGCACGATCAGGAACGCGCACAGCACCAGCGTGACGACCCATTGACCGGCCGCGAGCCAGGCGCGCGTGGACGGCCATGCGCGCCCCGCGCGCGGCTTCGCCGCCGGCCGCGACGGTGGGGAGGGTGAGGAGGGCGTGGGAGGCAACGGGGACGGCGGCGAGGCGGGGATCGAGTTCATGGATTGCCTGACGTTCCGCTTGGCAGTGCCTGATTCGGGCGACGCGCTACTCATGCGCTGGCGGCCACGCCGGACCCGCTCGCGCTGCGCGCGAGCGCGAGCACGCCCCATGTGACGAGGCCGAGCACGATCGACAGGCCCGCGGCCGTCACCATGTTCGCGTTCAGCGTGAATTCGGTGTAGATGGTCATCGGCAGCACGTCGATGTCGGTGGCGAGCGTAAACGCGGTGCCGAACGCGCCCATGGCCGTCGCGAAGCACACCGCGCCCGCCGCGATCAGACCCGGCGACAGCGCGGGCAATACGATGTCGCGCATGATCCGCCACGGCGACGCGCCCAGCGAGCGCGCGGCTTCTTCGAGCGACGCATCCAGCCTGGTCGCCGACGCCATCACGGTGACGATCACGCGCGGGATCGAAAAATACAGATAGCCGAGGAAAAGCCCGCTCATCGAGTACGCGAACACCCAGCGCTCGCCGGTGAGTTTCAGCGAGATCGCGCCAATCAGCCCCTGGCGCCCGGCCAGCATGATGACCATGAAGCCGACCACCACGCCCGGAAATGCCAGCGGAAACGTCAGCAGTGCGAGCAGCGTGCGCTTTAATGCAAACTCGCGGCGCGCGAGCAGCAGACCCGCGATCACCGACAACACCAGCGTGGCCGCCGTGACCGCCGCCGACAGCACAACGGTGGCGCCGAGGCTCGACATGTAGCGGGGATTCGTCAGCATCGCGCGATAGGTCGACAATGCGTGGCCGCCGGCCGAGAGCTGCGCGAGCGCGCTCATCGGCAGCAGCCAGAACGCGATGAACACCGCGAGCGCAGGCGCGAGCAGCGCGATGCGCCAGCGCAGCGGGAACGTGAGGTCGTTCAATGCATCACCTGCAAATAGCGCTCGCCGAAGCTCGATTGCTTGTCGGCCATCTTAGCGAAGTCGACCGCCTTGGCGCGCGCGTAGTCGCTCGCGGGCAGGAATTTCGCGGCGATGTCCGGAGTCATCGCGCTCGCGCGCACCGGCCGCAGATACGCTTCGGCCCACAGCTTCTGGCCTGCGTCGGACAGCACGAAGTCGAGCACCTTCTTGCCGTTCGCTTCATGCGGCGCGCCCTTCACGAGGCTCATCACGTACGGCACCGAGATCGTGCCTTCCTTCGGAATCACGAATTCGACGTTTGCTTGATCCTTGTACTTCGCGCGATAGGCGTCGAAATCGTAGTCGAGCAGGATCGGAATTTCGCCGGACAGCACGCGTGCGTACGCGGTCTGCTTCGGCACGATCGGCGCGTTGGCCTTCAGCTTCCTGAACCAGTCGAGGCCCGGCTCGAAGTTATCGAGCGTGCCGCCGAGTGCCTGGTTCACCGCGACCGCGCCCGCATAGCCGACGAACGCGCTCGACGGATCGAGGTAGCCGATCATGCCTTTGTATTCGGGCTTGAGCAGGTCGGCCCACGAGCGCGGCACCGGCTTGCCCTCGAGTGCGTCCTTGTTGACGAAAAAGCCCAGCGTGCCTGAATGGATCGCGAACCAGTAGCCTTGCGGGTCTTTCAGATCAGCGGGGATGTCGCTCCAGTGCGCGGGTCGGTACGGCTGGATCACGCCCTTGTCCTTCGCCTGGAAGGCCGACGACACGCCGAGATAGACCACGTCGGCGACCGGGCTCTTCTGCTCGGCCATCAACTGCGCGATCGATTGGCCCGAGTTCTTGTTGTCGAACGGCACGCGAATGCCGGTGTTTTGCTGGATCGCCTTGATCTGGCTCGCCCAGTCGGCCCACTCGGGCGGGCAGTTGTAGCAGATCGCGGTTTCGTCGGCTTGCGCGGCTTGCGGCGCGAGCGTTGCGAACGCGGCGCCCCCGACGATCAGGCTAGCCGGCAGCGCGATCGCGGCGGCGTGCGTGAGTTTTTGCCAGAGCGGCTTTAGCGAGGAAGCGAAGCGGGTGGTTGAGCGGATCACTGCGGGGCTCCAGGTGAAGAAGAGGGCGGGTGGTGGTTTGGCGTTGGCGTTGCGGCGGCGAGGCGTGCGTGGCGTGTGGCGCGGGCGTTAGATGCTTTTCACGCTGTATGTGCTTTGATGCCGATCGTCTCGCCTTCGCGCACGCTGTGCGGCAGCGTCTGCGCGAGCGAGCGCTCGCCACCGCGGTCGTCATCGCCGCCGATGCGCGCGAGCAGCCGCCGCCACGCCGCGCAGCCGATGTCGCGGTTCGGCGCGCAGACGCTGGCGAGCGGCGGCGACAGCAGCTCGCCCATGGCGAGGCCATCAAAGCCGAGAATCGACATGTCCTGCGGAATCTTCAGACGCGCACGGCGCAACCCGCGCATCACGACCATCGCGAGCAGATCGTTACTGCAAAAGAGCGCGGTCGGCCGGTTCGCGCCGTGGGTCAGATGCGCGAGCACGGACGGCGCGAGTTCATCCGCGTTGAAGTCGACTTCGAGCGCCGGCGCGGGCGTCAGCCCGGCCTGCTGCAGCGCCTCGGTGTAGCCGAGATGCCGCAGACGCGCGCGGTCCGACGCGGCGAACGAGCCGGCCAGCATCAGGATGCGGCGATGACCATGGGCGATCAGCCGGCGCACGCCGTCGTAGGCGGCGAGGCGGTTGTTGACCGATACCGATGGGCGCCGCACCGTGTCGTTGTGCATCAGCACGTAGAGCAGCCCGGTGTGGTCGAGTTCGTCGAGCAGGGGATGCGTGTCGGCATCCGCGACGGTTAGGATCAGACCTTCGACGCGATGCTCGCGCAGCGTTTCGATCGCATGACGTTCGCGCTCGACGTCATACTGCGTGGTCATCAGCATCAGCCGGTAGCCTTGCGCGGACGCGAGCTCGTCGATGCCTTGCAGACATTCGGCGAACACCGGATTGGCGAGCGTCGGCAGGATCACGCCGATGAGGCGCGAGCGCTCGCCGCGCAATTGCCGGCCGAGCGGGCTCGGGCGAAACTTCAGCGCGTCGATCGATTGACGCACCTTGTCGAGCGTGATGGGGTTCACGGCGTGCGGCGCGTTGATCGCGCGCGACACCGTGGCGATGGAAAACCCCGCGTGGGCGGCGACATCCTTGATGGTCGGCGTCATCGTGTCTGGTGCGCTGTAAACGTTTTCGGTGAGCGGATTATCGGCAACGTTTGTGACTTGGGGATGACTGTGCGGCAGGGGCGGTGCGACCGGGCAAGTGGAGCGATAATCCGCCTGTCTATCGGCGGACGTGTCGGTTCGGTGCGCTTGCCACGCAGTGGTAGAATTCGCTACCACGCGCGATGACGCCCCTGCCGGGGTGATGAAATTGGTAAACATAGCGGACTTAAAATCCGCCGCCTCACGGCTTGTCGGTTCGAGTCCGATCCCCGGCACCACGGTTTTAGTCAGGTACCTCGTCTTTTCGAAAATGAGACTGCGGAAAGGAACAAAGATGGCGCTATTAACCATCTTCAATGGCATGCCGAACCTGGGATCCAGGGGCGCTGCGCACGATACGTGCGGTAGGCAATCGAGCACGGCCGTATCAGGCTGATCCGCAATTATTCCGCGCGACTACGCAAAGTCTATCGCCATGACTAAGCACACGAAAAAAATATCGTGATTTTCGCTGCATTGATGATCGTCTCAGGCCTGAGCTTGAACCAGTCAGCAACAGCACAAACCCCGACGCAACGAACTACCCCCGAGGCTACCGTCAAGGCGTTCTACGACTGGTTCATCAAACGCGATGCGCAAGATCACGGCTATCCGCTGATGGACAATGAAATCTTCCACTATGTATCGAAGAAGACGGTCGATCTGCTGAGGGCGCAGTACAAGAACAATAATCTTCCCGGTGACGCAGAGTATTTTACGAACGTCCAGGATTTCAACGAAGTGGACTGGCAAGCGCACACGGTCGTGCGGCCTGCCATCGTATTGAACGGTGTAGCGCTCGTTCCGGTCACGTTCGGATCCACCGACAAAAAGACCAACGTCGCGTTTCTGCGCAAGCAGAACGGGATATGGAAAATCACCAAGGTTGTCGATACGCGGGACTATGAGTAACATGCGCCCTTATACCCGCAGTGCCCATCTTTCATGTCCTCGCTGAAATATCTCACCGGCTACCCAGCACCGCTCCAGCAGAAGGTGCAAACGCTGATCGCTAGCGATCAGCTCGGTGCCTACCTCGCCCGCAAATACCCGGACACGCACGACGTGCAAACCGACCGCGCACTATACGAGTACTGCGCGCAGTTAAAGCGCGAGCATTTACGCAGCGGCGAGCAGATCGACAAGGTCACGTACGACAGCAAGCTCGACGTCGTGCGTCACGCGCTCGGTCTGCATACCAGCGTTTCGCGCGTGCAGGGCGGCAAGCTGAAAGCGAAGAAGGAAATCCGCGTCGCGTCGCTATTTAAATCCGCGGCGCCGGAGTTTCTGAAGATGATCGTCGTGCATGAACTCGCTCATCTAAAAGAGAGCGATCACAACAAGGCCTTTTATCGTCTGTGCGAGTTTATGCAGCCGGGCCACCACCAGATCGAATTCGATCTGCGGCTCTATCTGACGCACCGTGATCTGACGAAGAAAACCGCCTGAAACGCGCGCAAACGCGTTGGCAGGCGGTGATCGTCGAACTGCGACCGGCAAACCTCAACCGGCAAACCTCAACCGGCAACCTCAAGCCGCCACCGCGTCCACCGCCGACGCCGTCAACAAGACCGGAATCGACTTCGAGGTCGGCGTGCCCGCGCCGTCCGCCACCGACGACAGCGGCACCAGCGGATTCGTCTCCGGGTAATACGCACCGAGGCAGCCGCGCGGAATGTCGTACTCGACCAGCAAAAAGCTGTCCACGCGGCGCTCGACGCCATCCGCCCAGACGCTCGTGATATCGACGCGCTCACCCGCCGTGAAACCGAGCATCGCGAGGTCCTGCGGATTGGCGAACAGTACGCGCCGCTGTCCGTACACGCCGCGATAGCGGTCGTCGAGCCCGTAAATCGTCGTGTTGTACTGGTCGTGCGAACGCGTGGTCATCAGCGTCATCAGCCGCTCGCCGTATTGCTCGCGCGCCTGATGAATCGGCGTGTCGAGCGCAATCGCGTGCGCGATGAATTGCGCCTTGCCGCTCGGCGTTTTCCACACCCGATCGCGCGACGCGACGCCAAGGTGAAAGCCACCGGGTTTCTTCAGCCGTTCGTTGTAGTTCTCGAAACCGTCGATCACCTTCGCGATGCCGTCGCGAATCAGCGCATAGTCTGCCGCGTGCGCGAGCCAGTCCACCTTGTTGCTGCCGAGCGTTGCGTGCGCGATGTGCGCGACGATCGCGATTTCCGACAGCAGATTGTCCGACGCCGGCGTATTCATCCCGTACGAGATATGCACCATGCTCATCGAATCCTCGACGCTTACGCCTTGTGCGACGCCGTTCTGCAAATCGATCTCGGTGCGTCCGAGCGTCGGCAAAATCAGCGCGTCGCGCCCGTGCACGAGGTGGCTGCGGTTCAGCTTGGTCGTCACGTGCACGGTCAGATCGCAGGCGCGCATCGCGTCCCACGTGCGAGGCGTGTCCGGGGTCGCGATCGAGAAATTGCCGCCGAGCCCGATGAACACTTTCACGCGGCCGTCGCGCATCGCCTGGATCGTGTTGACGACGTCGAGCCCGTGCTCGCGCGGCGGTTCGAAATCGTAGGCCGCGCCGAGCTTGTCGAGAAATGCCTGAGTCGGTTGTTCCTCGATGCCGACCGTGCGGTCGCCCTGCACGTTCGAGTGGCCGCGCACCGGACACAGCCCCGCGCCGCGCCGACCGATATTGCCGCGCATCATCATCAGGTTCGACAGCAGTTGCACGGTCGCGAGCGAGTTCTTGTGCTGCGTGAGGCCCATTCCCCACGTCGAGATCACCGCGCGGCCCTTTGCGTAGATGTCGGCGAGCTTCAGCACGTCGTCGAGCGGCACGCCCGCTTCGGCGACGATCGTGTCCCAGCGCTCGGTGCGCAGATCGTCGGCAAAGGCCTCGAAGCCAACCGTGTGTTCGGCGATGAACTCGACGTCGAGCACACGCTCGACACCCGATGCGAGCGCTTCGTCGTCGAGTTCCAGCACCCGCTTGGCGACGCCCTTGATCAGCGCAAAATCGCCACCGACTTTCGGGCGGATAAACAACGAGCTGATCCTGGTGCTGCCCATCGTCAGCATTTCGACCGGATGCTGCGGGCTCGCGAAACGTTCGAGCCCGCGTTCCTTCAGCGGGTTGATCGACACAATGGTCGCGCCGCGCTTCGCGCATTCGCGCAGCTCGCCGAGCATTCGTGGATGGTTGGTGGCCGGATTCTGGCCGAAGATCAGCAGTGTGTCCGCGTGTTCGAAGTCGTCGAGCGTGACCGTGCCCTTGCCGACGCCGACCGTGTGCGGCAGACCTCGGCTGGTCGCCTCGTGGCACATGTTCGAACAGTCGGGGAAATTGTTGGTGCCGTACATGCGCACGAACAACTGGTACAGGAACGCGGCTTCGTTACTCGCGCGGCCCGACGTGTAGAACGCCGCGCGGTTAGGGTCGTCGAGGCGCTTCAGATGCTGCGCGATCAACTCGAACGCGTCGTTCCAGCCGATCGGCACGTAGCGGTCGCGCGCGGCGTCGTAGACGAGCGGATCGGTCAGGCGGCCGTGCTGCTCGAGCTCGAAATCGGATTGCGTCATCAATTCGGCGACGCTGTGCTCTTCGAACAATGCGGGCGTCGCGCGCTTGCTGGTCGCCTCGGCGGCCACCGCCTTGACGCCGTTCTCGCAGAATTCGAACGTCGACGCGTGCTCACGATCCGGCCACGCGCAACCGGGACAGTCGAAACCATCGGGCTGATTCTGCTTGAGCAGCGTGCGATAGTTGCCGCCGGCGACCTTTTCCTTGAACAGGTTGACGGCGACGTACTTCAGCGCGCCCCAGCCAGCGGCGGGGTGCTTATAAGGTTCGATGCGGGGCTGGGTGCGCGATTCAATGCCGGATTCGGCGCGAAATTCGTTCTTCTTCATGACGATGGGGAGGCTCGAGAGGCTGGGCTAGCCGATGCCTGCAAGCGTACTGTGTTCCCAGAAGCACGCTGGATACAGAAAAATGGAAAGGACAGGAGTACAGTTGCAGAGCGTCCAGTGGCATGCGCAATTGCGCTGCTAGGACTCGTTCGCCGCTCTCTGCCTCGGCTCCGAGCCGGCTGAAACTATCGCCGAAGAGAACTGCCCGAAACAGCCGTCCCAAACATCCGCCGGAATGACTGCCCGAAACGACTGCCCGGAACGACTGCCCGGAACGACTGCCCGGAACGACTGGCCGAAACGACTGCCCGAAACGACCGCTCGAAACGACC
>NZ_DASXHN010000160.1:0-23934 GCF_036488505.1 Paraburkholderia sp.
GCTCGAGTATATGGCGCACGGTTGCGCGGATAACCCGCATTAACAATTGCGCGGCTGTTTCCGCATCCATTGTTTTATGCTTGGCGCGCCATTTGATAGATATGAATGAAATGAACTCGAGTGATTTCGAAGCCCTTCTTACGGCGCAACGCAGCGCCATGATTCGCGAAATTCCGACATCACCGGCCGCCGTTTCCACTGAGACGCCGACGCTCACCAAAGCGGAACTTGCCGAGTTGCTGTTCGACAATGTCGGGCTCAACAAGCGGGAAGCGAAAGACATGGTCGAGGCGTTCTTCGAGGTGATCCGCGATGCGCTGGAGAGCGGCGACAGCGTGAAGCTATCGGGTTTCGGCAACTTCCAACTGCGCGACAAGCCACAGCGACCCGGCAGAAACCCGAAAACTGGCGAGGCAATCCCCATCGCCGCGCGCCGTGTGGTGACGTTTCATGCAAGTCAAAAGCTGAAGGCGCTCGTCGAGAACGGCGCCGAGGCGAGCTTCGCGCGCTGATCGACTGGCGCGCTTTCGAGCAATCCATCACGGCTAACTGACGATGACAGCGACGATCGAAAAAGTCGTCTTGCCTCCGATTCCGGCAAAGCGCTACTTCACGATTGGTGAGGTCAGCGAACTATGCGGCGTGAAGCCTCATGTGCTGCGTTACTGGGAGCAGGAGTTCACCCAGTTGAGGCCGGTGAAGCGGCGCGGCAACCGTCGGTATTACCAGCATCACGAGGTGCTGCTGATCCGGCGGATACGCGAGTTGCTGTATGAGCAGGGTTTCACGATCAACGGTGCGCGCAATCGGCTCGACTCGCCCCGCGGCGGTGAAGCGGATGCGTCTGCAACGATGACTGGCGAAGCGGAGGGCGCCGGTACGCCGGCGTTGCAGACGACGGCATCGTCTGCGACGGGCGCGGTAGACGTCGAACAGCTACGCAAGGAACTGCAGAACGTGATCGATCTGCTGGGCCACTAGTTCATGCTTTGTTTGTGTCGGGCGGTTCTAATCGAATAAAGTGTCTGCTATAATTTATTGCTGTTCGGGGCGTAGCGCAGCCTGGTAGCGTACCTGCATGGGGTGCAGGTGGTCGGAGGTTCAAATCCTCTCGCCCCGACCAAAGAAAACAAGGACTTACGGTGAAAGCCGTAGGTCCTTTTTTCTTGTGCACGCCGCCATTACCCTGTGGTTACCGGAATCGCGGCGGTTAATCCATATTCCTGGCGAGCCAATCACAACGCGGATCGGTCGAGCTTCATCGTGGTCAGGACCATCGCTGAGGTCGTAGCGAGTCAGTCAGTCGGGAAGCACGTCGAGCCGGCGCTGCTCGACATCGTCGACGTCTGTGACGATCCCGACCATGGCTGCGCGCGCTCGTCGGGCAACGTCAAAACAGAGCCAACGGCAGGTCCGCAACATGCGGTACGCGCGGCGCTATGGCGCGGTGAGTCGGCCGCGTGCGAACGCTTCCTTCTGTCGACCGTTGCCGGAGCAACCGACGACGGCATGACTGAGCCGGAGCGCTGACGAAGCCCGTCCCGGCGCTCCGGGTCCGAACGGTCACGTTAAAGTCGTATCCGCACCGCACCGCACCGCACCGCACCGCACCGCACGGTGACGGTCCAGTTGAGCGACGACCGCACGCTACTATTCGACCTGCGCGACCGCGACTATCTGACAGTGACCGTGCAGACATGCATTGCGTCGAACGCGATGCCGTGGCTTTGCTTCCGAATACGATGGCGCGTACGACGGACGAGCGGCCGGCGACACCGGAAACCCTGCTTGCCGCGATCGGGCGTTACTACCCGAGTAGGGCGACGCATATCGCTGGCTCAGGGAATCGAGGGCGCCGTTCCGGCATGAAGAAGCCGATCCATGGACGTAGCCTGCAACACCGCATCTCACCATAAAGGACCTGCATGCTTACCGAGAAGTTTGTCCGTGCAATGGAACTCGCGCTGCAGCTTCACGCGACACAGCTGCGCAAGGGCACGCAAATTCCCTACACGTCGCACCTGCTGGGAGTTGCGAGTCTCGTGCTCGAAAATGGCGGCGATGAAGAGCAGGCCATTGCGGGTCTGCTGCACGATGCGATCGAGGATGTTGGCGCCGAAGCGGTGCCGCTCATCCGTGAACTGTTTGGTGAACGCGTGTTGCGGATCGTCGAGGGCTGTACGGATGGCGTGCCGGATGCCTCGGGGCAGAAGCCGGACTGGCGCACGCGCAAGATCGCGTACCTGGCGCATCTCGAGAACGCGGATGCCGAGGTGCTGCTGGTGTCCGCCTCCGACAAGCTCTATAACGCGCGCGCGATCGTGATGGATCTGCACACGGTCGGCCGCGCGGTCTTCGACCGCTTCACGGCCGGCGAGGCGGGCACGCTCTGGTACTACGGCGAGCTCGCGCGGATTTTCCTGACCCGGCTGCCTGGCGGGCTGTCTAAAGAAATCGAACGAACAGTCGGGCTGATGCAGGCGGGGCGTTAGTCCGGTCGAGCGATCGTTCGACGATCTTCGTCTTCGGCTTTCCCCCGCACGAACGGTCTCGTCCGACGGTACGACGCAGCGAGGCGGGCGAATCAAGAGCACGGCCTGTCGTCGACACGGTACGTTGGGACAAGCGGTGCAGCGGATAAAGTGCTGACGTGCTATAGCGCCGTTCGAGAACGAGACGGCGTGCAGCGCTTCTCGACTGCGCCCCTCGGAGTGATACGTGGAACCACTCTGAATTCGAAATTGGCACCGAGCTTATACCGGGCCGTCCAACTGGCTGTGGCGATGCACCGACATCGGTCGGCGCACGATCGTGGCGGTTCGCGTGAAAGACGGCTACCCGCCAGGGCATCGAGCGCCACCATTTTCGGACGCCGTCGAACAGGTTTTCGATGAATATGATTTGCCGGGCACTTATCGGAAGCCGCAGGACGATTGAGATATGGGTTTGCCCTGCAGAGAATGCCGCCCGCTACGCGCGTCATCGACGGTATCCGATAAGAACATCGCTCGAAAGGTCTCGTCACGGTACGGCCAACGCGCACCGTTCTCAGGCCCACTTACCCGAACCTCGTCCGTGCCATGTCATGCCTGAGCGTAGCGATACCACCGCGTCGGACTGACTCCCCGCTGCCGGTCACGCATGCGCAAGGACGGTCAGCTGAGCCCGCCGGCAACGATCTACGTGGCGCCGCCCGACCGGCACATGCCGATGCGCGACGGCGTGATCGTTCTGTCGAATGGTCCCAAGGAAACCCGCAGGTCCGGCCGCGTGCAACTCTCGCTGACCGAAGCTGCGGCGAGCCCGGTCTATCCAAACTGCGCGCGCAAAAAGACCGTTTGCAAGGTGCCGTCGACGTGGCCAGACAGTTCGCACCCAATTCGGGACCACTGACGCCGGAAAACGTTAGCGTAAATGGACGAACGCCTTCTCCGGACCGGTGCTCGCAGTAACGTTACAAGTGGGTCACATGTTAGTCTCCGGGGACGAAGGGGAGGCTTCCATGGAGCGAATCATCACGTACCGCGGGTTCGAGATCCACGTCGAATTGACTCCGTCTGCACAGGAAACATATGACGTGACTTTTCGGATCAAAGGCGGGACTAACCTCGAGGTGCTCGGCGCGCGGGGAGGCCGCATCAGGTTGCGCAACGGCCCTTTTACCGAACGATGGGCCTACCTGGTGGCCGAAATTGCCGGCCAGGCCGCCATCGACGTGTTACTCGGGCCGCTCGACTGATTGCACCTCTGTTCGGCGGCGCGGTGCGCTTATCTTAAGAGGGACGGTGGCTGCTCGGCGCAACGCTTCGGAACGTCTGCCGCAGCACCGACCGGCGACCGGTTGAAGGAGAAGCTTTGATGAAACTTCGCGTCGGATACGAACTATCGTTCGAGTGCCCCGAACCGACACCGATGATGCTGATGCTGAACACGCATTTTTCGCATGCGAAGGATATCGTGGTGGCGGATGTACTCGTTACTGATCCGCCGGTGCCGATAAGGCAGTATCGCGATCTGTTCGGCAACCTGTGCAGCCGGATCGTCGCGCCTGCCGGGTATATCGAATTAAGCACGACAGCGCTGTTGAATGTGCAAGAGGCCATGGAAACGCGTCCGATCGACGGCCGGCACCATCCGGTTGAACAGTTGCCCGACGACACGCTGGTTTTCCTGCTGGGCAGCCGCTACTGCGAAACCGACCTGCTGGTCGAGATCGCATGGAAGCTTTTTGGGCGGTGTTCGCCGGGCCGGGAGACGGTTCTCGCCATCTGTGATTTCGTACACCGGCACATCAAATTTGACTACGGGCACGCGCGTGCGACCAAAACCGCCGTCGATGTCTACCGCGAACGCAAAGGCGTCTGCCGGGATTTTGCCCACCTCGGCGTCACGCTATGTCGCGCGATGAATATTCCGGCGCGCTACTGCACCGGCTATATCAGCGACGTTGGCCTGCCGCCTGCCGAGGCGCCGATGGATTTCGCGGGCTGGTTCGAAGCCTACGTGGGCGGCAGCTGGCAAACGTTCGACCCCCGCAACAACGCGCCGCGCGTGGGGCGCGTTCTGATGGCATATGGTCGCGATGCCGCCGACGTTGCCCTTACCAATACGTTCGGGCCCGCCGTCCTGAAACACTTCACCGTGCATTGCCATCAGGAATAGCCTGGCCATACCGGAGCGACACTGAGCTGGCGGCGAATGCCGGAGCAGCATGCGCCGGCCGGTTACCGACGCTATAAGGGCGCAGGATCGAGCCCACCCTGACTCACAGCGGGACGATGGCCAAGGCGTTGAACGGCCAGTTTGGAGGAGGTCGACGGCTCCTCGTTGACGGCCGGCGTTGCATATTCGCAAGATTCACGCGGCACGCCCGGCCTTACGCCCGGGCCGAAGCGGTGCTATGGGCCGTCGCGCCGGTAGACCGTTGTCGCGGGAAGGCGCGGTTCATGCTGGAGGTTATCAACCGTTCGCTGACGGAACCGGCGGCGCGACCAGAAGGTGGCTTGCGATTGCCGCTCGCGAGGAGACGATGATGACCGCGATACCCAAATCAGGACTGTTGATTGGCTTGCTTTGCGTGAGCTGCCTGGCGGCCTCGGGCAGTGCATATGCAGACGACCGTCTCTTGAAGCTGCTGCAGGTGCAAACCCTGAATCGCCAGGCGTCAGATGCTGCGCCGACGAAAAAAAACCGTTCGGTCAACGACAGCAACGGCAAGGACGCTGGGGCGGAGCGCAGGTCGCCCCAATCCCGGCCGAACAATGGCGGCTCACCGGGCGGCAGGACACCGCCCCAGTAGCCCTAACGCCGGGTCATTCTCCGCTCCCGGCGGCGTGTTTCGGCCCATACGCCGCGTGGACAGTGCCCCTTCGACGCCCTCGCGCGAGACGATCCCGGGGTAAATCTTCCTGTGCGGCAGCCGCTGCGATCCCCGCTCAACGATTTCCACGTTCCTGCCTCCGTGGTCATTGCTGGTTTGCAGCAGACGGCCGCGCGTACGTATCGCTGCGCAGAGCCCCACACCGCACGGGCCCCCTTTTTCTTTATTGCGCTCCTGTCGCGATCAACGTATAACCATCCAAGTGGATGGTATCCGGATGGAGCGATGAACAAACCAGCGACAGTCGAGACGGCCCGCACGAAAGGCGGCGACTCCGAAAAGATCACGATCAATCTTGGCCCAGTCGACCTTGGGCAGATCGACCTTCTGGTCGAAGAAGGCTTTTACTCGAACCGGACGGACCTGATTCGAACGGCAATTCGCAATCAGCTCGCGCTGCATGCCGGAGTCGTGCGGGAAACGGTCGCCCGTCGTTCGCTAGTGCTCGGACTGCAGCATTTCTCGAGACGAGATCTCGAGGCGGTCCAGGCGGCGCACGAGCGTCTGAACATTCATGTGCTCGGGCTGGCCAGTATTGCTCCCGACGTTTCCCCGGAACTTGCGCTGGCGACTATCGAAAGCGTACTCGTGCTCGGAGCGTTCCACGCGTCGCCTGCCGTCAAGGCGGCGCTCGCCGGTAGGATTCACTAGCTCCGACGCCTAACCCAACATCAGGAAGTGAAAAGCAATGAAACTCAATGAAGGCTTTATGACCTCGATGCACGACGCTATGACGTTGCTGCGCACCGGCGGCGTTGCCGAGGCGACAGAAGCGATACAACGCGCACTGCGAGGGGATGCCGGCGCGCCGCGTGAGTCCGCATCGCGGGGCAGCGCACCGGAGCACGTCGATATCCGTTCTGCAAAGCTAACGGAAGCTGCCGGGCGCTTCGCACGCGAAAACTGCGCTGACGTCGAAGACCGTGGGTATTTCGGTACGCATGCGTATGCGAATGCCGCCGGTCGCCGTCAATACCGGCTGTATGTGCCCGCAGGCGCGATGGGCGAACCGCTGCCACTGCTCGTGATGCTGCACGGCTGTACGCAGGACGCCGACGATTTCGCAACAGGCACACAAATGAATGCGCTTGCGGACCGGCATCGGTTTCTGGTTGCTTATCCGGTGCAGCCGCAGCAGGCGAATCCTTCGAAGTGCTGGAACTGGTTCAAACCGGACCATCAGCAACGTGATCGCGGGGAGCCGTCGTTGATCGCAGGCATCACGCGCGAAATCCTTGCCGCCCACAACGTCGACCCCGCGCGCGTTTATGTTGCGGGCATGTCGGCGGGGGGCGCCATGGCGGCGATCATGATCGCCGAATACCCCGAACTCTACGCAGCAGCGGGCGTGCATTCCGGTCTTCCGGCGGGATGCGCGCAAGATCTGCCATCGGCGCTCGCGGCGATGAAAGGCGGCATACGTCCCCGTCGCGCATCGCATACGCAAGAAAATGCGCGTTCGTCACCGAAACGGCCGCTCATTGTCTTCCACGGAGACGGCGATGCCACGGTTAACGTAGCGAATGCCAGCCGGCTGCTGCACGGCTTCGACGTACGGCCCGACGCCGGCAGTGACGCGCGTGTGACCGACGAGGGTCAACGTGCATGCACCGTCTCGAGGCTGGTTTCCGTCGACAATGTCGATGCCGAGTTGTGGACCGTCCATGGGGCCGGACACGCATGGGCAGGCGGCAACGCACGAGGCAGTTACACCGACCCTACTGGTCCGGATGCAAGTGTCGAAATGCTTAGATTCTTTCTTGATCATCCGCGAGGCGCGTAATCCGCATTACCCGCATTCGCAGCGGCTGGTCACCACCTGCCGCCGCGACTGCATGAGCTTTCCGGCACTGGACTCAGCTCCGCATAAGCGCTTCATAAGCTTCAGTAGCTTCCGTATCACTTGCGCTGCCAGCGTCAGATAAAAGAGCGGTTGGCCATCCAAAGGGTATACAGTGGGAACACCGGTCGCCTCGTGCGACATCCATCTGTGGGGCTCCGTCATGCGATCGCCGATTAAATCCGTGTCTGTCACAGTTGGCAGCGAGAGCGAGTATTCCATCGAACGTAGAACGCGTGCTCACGTACTCGACACAGCGGATGCTCTGCGAGCGGAAAAGAGACGCGCCAATTTTGCTGCCATCGACTCCAACGCCAGCAAATGGCGCTATCCGGCCACAGTCGTTACGAGCTGATCGTGGCGCTTCAATTTCCCAATCCGAGCCGTATCTACGATGCCTCCCGGCATTGTGTGTGTTTCTGGGGGTACGACAACTCGCGCGAAATCACCTTCCTGGTCGACGACGCCATCCTCAGAAATCTACACCCTGGCGTGGGATCCGATGAACGGTCGATACTCGGTGCTTTCGACCAGGGTCGCGAAAAGATCCTCGATATCGCGAAGAAGCTGTATGTCGGTGGTGCGCAGAACCGGTATTCGATTTCATAACCTGCGGCCATCTCCGGGAATGCTGCGAGATCAGTCGATTCCCGGTCTTGCCGGACGCCCGGACCCCTACGGAAAGAAGCTACGTTGGTGCTTCGGTTCTAACCGCGGTCAATCGACGGGACGGTCGTCGCTATGTCCCTCACAACTATCGGCATCATCAGGTTTGTGAGTTCCGCAGAAACTATACGTATCCGCTCAGTTCCATGACGGTATCGCACATACCCGACCTGGCGGATCCGCGATCGACGGTCGCGGGACAACAAGCGCGCCGTTTTCCTCGCGGATATCCTGAGGCTTAACGCCTGGGTCCCCTCATACCTTCTGTTTCCATCGCAGCGTTCCGTTCTTCGCAGGCCTCAGTGGGGTCTATCGTGTCGTCGACGGAAGCGGTCGCGCGCTCCGTGGCCGCTTTCGTTTCCTCGACCGTGGCGCCGAGTGCGCCATCGTCATCCCCCGGAGGCTCTAGCATGTCTCGAAGCATGGCCGCCAATTCCGGTGTGTCCCACGGCGCGCCATGCTGCTCTTTCTTCTTTATGTAGTGCCGGACTTCGGCGTCTTGCTCCGGAGTCAAAGGAAGGCCGCGAAAAGTGCTTTCGGGGGTGGCGTCGACCATGATGTTGCTCCGCAAATCGTCTTATCTCCAGTGTAGGCCTTCTGTAGCAAAAGAATCTCAACTCCCGTTTGAGCAATCGCTAACGATGCGTCGCCCCTCGCCAAACAATTCCCTCTGTAGGTGGCTACGACGTTCCTCGATATGGCGTTGCAACGACACCAGAAAGTCATTGCGTATTCGTACACGAAGCGTCTAATGAAACATGCGTGCAGACTTGGTCAGCTGTCGGTTGGACATCCAGCACCTCGGGCATGGCGTTGCACAGCGAGCGTCTGTCGGCGCTCCACTCGAAGGAGCCGGTCATGCAATATCCGCTGTATGTTCACCGCAATGGTAGTACCGGCTTTCGCGCCAGCTTCCCCGATTTTCCCACCGCCGACGCGAGCGGCGATTCATTTGACGAACTGACCCGCAATGCCCGCGCGACTGTGGAAGCGATGTATGACCGCAGCGAGCAGCTCATCGCGGCCCCGACCTGCAGTACGTCGGAACTGCAGGCGCTCCAGATGGACGATGGCAACGGGATCTGGGTATTTGTCGACATCGATCTGACGCGGGTTACCTCGAAATCCGTGGCTATTCAATTCAATCTGCTCGAGAGCCTTCTTCTGCAAGTCGATGCGTGGGCAAAGAAGCGCGGCATGACGCGCTCTGCATTCCTCACCCGGGCACTTGTCGATGAACTGAAGAAGCTGGAGGGCTAACCATTGTCTAGCCCTTCGGTTCATCAATAAGCTTGCCGGTGAGGAGCGCTGCCTGGCTGACATGTCCGGTGGTCAACTATGGGGCCCTCTCATCAAACGACAAACATAGGGAGACAGTCATGAGCGAACGACTGGTTGACGTCGTAGATAGCAGCGGCACCGTGCTGCACACGTACCCGATTACGCTGGGCGAGTCGGGCAATGCCCCCGATGACGCCGAATACGAGGCCAAGGCGCTGGAAGCGGCAGCGCACAGCCGGCTTGTCCCGGACGCTGAGCTCCGCACGCTGACGGCCAGGATGCACAGGGAGCGGGGCGGCCAGATGGCTCCCTACGGCGATGACCTTGAGAAAAACTTAGAAACGAAACTCGGTCTGGAGCAGGCTGTCCGGGAACGCGCGTATCTGCTCTGGGAGAAAGAGGGATGCCCTGATGGGCGTGCGCAGGAGTACTGGCATCGCGCTCTCGACGAGCATCTCCGGGAGCGGGCCTACGTTCTGTGGCAGCAGGAAGGAAGTCCCGAGGGGCGACAGGATGAATATTGGCGTCGGCTTGTCGATTTCCAGGCGCAGTAATTCGTGCTGGGACCGGGATGTCCGGTGCGTCGCCTGCTGCCGCGGTAAGTTCGGACGCCGCGCACTACCGGCGCCCGTGGCTAACCTTTCACTCGTTCTGCTCGTCAAGATTTTTGCTGGAAGAATTGGACCCTTCCGTATCCGGTTTGGAAGTCTGATCCTTACCCGACTCGGTCGTTGAAACGTCAAGCTCGTCAAGCGCGCTGTCGATTTTCTCGTTGTCGCCTTCATCGAGTGCTCGCCGCGCGGCCTCGTCTGACGTGGGTTCATCCGCCGGGCCAGCGTTGCCCGATTGCGCTGCATTTCGGGAATCGTCAGATCCATTCGTGGTGATTTGCGTCATGGCAGCTCCGGTAAATAAGAGGTCGGTCATGTCCGACCGTGGATATGACCTCGCATCCCCCGTTCCCGCGACGAAATCGGACGCCTACCAATTTGAGGCTAGCGACTATCGAGCGAGCCACGCGCCGCGGCTAATCGGCGCTGACTTGCGCGAGTGCGGCAATCAGGTCGCCGAAACGCTCGCCCTGCACCAGAATATGTCCTCTCAACGCCGCGGCGGCGGCTTCGCCGTCGCCCGCTTCCAGTGCATCCACGACCGCCTGATGCTCGTCGAACGACGCAGCGACACGACCTTTGACGCGCAACTGCAAACGCCGGTACGGGCGCAGCAGCTTGTGCAGCGCCTTCGCCTGGTCATGCAAATAACCGTTGTGGCTGCCCTGATAGACCAGACAGTGAAAGCGCTCGTTCAGGTGGTAGTACTCGTCCGGGCTGCCCGCGTCGCGCGCTTTCCGACACGCGAGATGCGCGTCGGAGAGCGCCTGCAGTTCCTCCGCGTTCATGCGCCGGGCGGCAAGGCGGCTGCACATCGCCTCCAGTTCGGCCATGACCTCGAACATCTCGATCAGCCTGTGCAGCGTGATCTTCGCGACCACGGCTCCGTGCCGCGGCCGCATCTCCACCATACCGGTCGCGGCCAGTTGAAGCAGCGCTTCGCGCACGGGCGTTCGGGACACCTCGAAGCGCGCCATCAGTTCCGCCTCGTCCAGACGTGCGCCCGGCGGCAGGTCACCGGTTGCAATGGCTTCCTCGATGGATTCCCGCAGCTGGTCTGCGAGCGTGAGCTTGGTCGTCATATCGGCACTCCAGACGGAAATCGAATTGATCACCACCCGCATGTTGCCACCGTACGAGTAAACGATAGTTGAGAACGGTGTAGAGCGAATTATAAATACCGATGCGGGGCATAAATATACGCAGACAGCGATTACGAAATACTGACAGACCATTCTCGAGCGTATCGGCGCTTTCCGCCGCAGGATCGGTCCGTGCCTTCCATACGCGCAGTCCTTTTCCGTGTCCCTGTTCGGAGGCCTGACCATGAAGCTGCAGTCGCTAACTGTATCGCTGGGAGTCGGTGTCGGAATCGCGTTGCTTGGAGGATGCGGGCACGACAGCGTATCGCCGCCAGCGCCGTCCGGCACGGCGAAGGGCGCTGGCTTCATCCAGAGCTTCCAGATCCTGTCGAGCGCTCCGGCATTCGGAGGCGCGACCCCGGCTGGCGCGGCGGGTCCCTACGAGGTGATCACCGCGGTCGTACACGGCGAACTCGATCCGAACAACCCGCTCAATGCGGGCATAGTGAATATCAAGAACGCACCGGTTGGCACCGATGGCTACGTCGCCTATTCGACCGACGTGGTGATCCTGCGTCCGCAAAACGCTTCGGCCGCCAAACGCGTGCTGTTTTATGACGTCGTGAATCGCGGCAGCAAGATCGGTGCAGCGTCGTTCGTGGGCGGCGGCGCGCTCGATACGGGCGCGGCCCCGTCGTCCAGTTTTCCGTCGCTGCTGCGTAACGGCTATACGATCTTGTGGAGCGGCTGGCAGGGCGATGTTCCGCTCACCGGCAATAGCAGCACCGCTGGCGCGGGCCTGCTCGGCGCTACCTTCCCGGTGGCGACCAATAAGGACGGCACGCCGATGACTGGCTTGAGCCGCGAGGAATTCATTCCCGACTATGCGGGCGGGCCACCCACGACCATTCCGCTGACCTACGCGCCGGCCAACCTGTCCGACAAGAGTTCGGTCACGTTTACCGCGCGGCAGTCGTGGCTCACGGCATACGGTAGCGTTCCGGGCGGCCTCGAAACATATTCCGCGCCTTCGCAGCCGGTGACGACGTGGAGCTACGTCAGTACCCCCCACAATGTCTACGAAGGCAACTATTCCGTGACCTTCACGCCGCCGGCGACCGTGCCGGGTCCGCACGGCACGCAGGTGGCGCCCGACGCCGGCACGATCTACAGCTTCGTCTACCAGGCCGCTGCGCCGACCGTCGACGGCATTGGCTTCGCCGCGCTGCGCGATCTGGTGTCGTTCCTGCGCTACGACGCGGCCGATGCGCAAGGCGTCGCCAATCCACTCAACGATCTGAAGCACGCGGGATGCGTCGCGTCGACCTGCTCGACCAGTACCAACTTCGATATTGCGATCGGCGAAGGAATCTCGCAGTCCGGCCGCTTTATGAAGGACTTCCTGTACCAAGGCTTCAACGTCGACACGAATGGAAAGATGGTGTTCGACGGCATGTTCCCGATCATTTCGGCCGCTCGCCGCACGTGGACCAATGCCGCGTTCGCGCAACCCGGCCGCTGGTCGAAACAGCATGAAGATCACTTCATGCCGGGCTTCCAGTTCCCGTTCACTTACGCGACGACGACCGATCCCGTGAGCGGCGCCACTGACGGCATCCTGAAACAGTGCACCGCCACCAACACCTGTCCGAAGATCATGCAACTCGACGGCTCGTTCGAATGGTGGGGCGGCGCGGCGTCGCTGGTCGTCACCGACGGACGCGGCAACGACATCCAGTTGCCCGCTAACGTGCGCTACTACCTGGTAGCCGGAACCCAGCACGGCGGCGGCAGCGGCGTGACGACCGGCAACTTCACGGTGCCGGCGGCGGGCAGCCAGTGCCAGTTGCCGGGTTCGCCGGTCGAAGAAACGCCGGTGGAACGCGCGCTGATCCCGGCGCTCGTGAACTGGGTCGGCAAGGGCACGCCGCCGCCCGCATCGCAATATCCGACGGTCGCCGCCGGCACGCTGGTCGCGCCGACTCAGACCGCGCTGGGCTTCCCGTCACTCACCAACGTGTCGGTGCCGAGCGGAGCGGCGGCGACCCCCACCACGCTGCAACTGACGTTCAACGGCGAGTACAACCAGCTGTTCGTGACCAACTATAGCAATGCGGTTCCGGTGGTCAACACGGCGCAGGCGTACACGATTCTGGTGCCGAAAGTGGATGCCAACGGCAACGAAACGTCCGGCGTGCTGGTGCCCGACGTGAGTGCACCGCTCGCCAGTTACACCGGCTGGAATTATCGTGGCGCAGGGCACGCGATCGGCGACGGCTGCATTTCGAACGGCGCTGCGATTCCGTTCGCGGTGAACGCCGCGGCGCAAGCCGGCGGCACCGATACGCGCGCCACGCTAGCCACGCTTTATGGTGGCAGCCGGTCGAAGTATCAGGCCGCGGTCGCGGCTGCCGCGAATGCGTTGGTCAGCCAGGGCTATCTGTTGCAGGACGACGCCACCAACGTCTTCATTGCGAACGCGAGCGCGGTATCCGCAACTCTGCTGCCGCAACCTTGAGACGCAGCGCGTTCGGAGCGAACGAGATGACGCGCACAGCAGGATGCACCGCCGCCGCATTGGCGACCGCGCTGATTGCCGCATGTGGAGGCGGCGGCGGCGGTGGCAACAGCGGCGGGGCACCGCCGGCTCCGTCTTCGAATGCTTCGGTTTACCAGAACAGCACGACGCTCGGCAGCGTGGGTGCTGTTTCGTTGTCGCTCATCGCGGCGACCACGACCACCAATGCAATGCTCGTGAGTCCGGTTGCTGCGCCGCTGCTGGCGGCGGGGAATAATCCGCTGGTGTCGACGCATCTGGCCACCAACGTGACGGGCGCCGGCACCGCGTGTGTATCGGCGCCTGCGAATAGCATCGGCACGGTCACCGGGGTCAACGCGGGCGTCGGTATCAAGAGCGTGGCCGCGCTGCTGGACAATAGCTGGAGCGTGTCGGCCACGCCGTCCGCGAACTGGAGCGCGCTCGGCGCGAGCGGTGCCGTGTTCGACGGCTGGGAAAACTGCGGCGCGAAGGCCGAGGGCGCGCCGTCGCCGTCATCGACGTTGACGATCAACGCGGACGGCAGCTTCTCCGATAACGTGTTCGACGGCAATCCGTCGACCACCGTCACCACGGTCAACCAGAGCTTCACCGCAGCGCAGGCGGCGTCGTTGTTGTCCGATGCCGGCTATCTCGACAGCGCTCAGCCGGCCAATCCACAGACCCTCCGCCTCAAGATCTACCACAATGCCGCACTACAGACCGTGCTGGTCGAGCAAGGCATTCCAGCGACCGGCGCGACGAATCAGAACCCCGGCTTCGTAGCGATATATTTTCAGCGTTGAGTGGGCGGCGACGCGGAGCAACAACAAGCAAGAGCCACGGCCTGGCTCGCTGCCGGTCTGACGCTTCACATCTGCGGATCGTTGACGGGGAAGGTGGGGCGTCCATCCTTCGCTGGAAGCCCCCACTTCTGCATCACACTTTGATAAAACCCTTGCTTCTGCAACTTGATCAGCGCTTGCTGGAACGCATGAGCGAGCTGCTTGCCGTTGTCGTCGACGCCAAAGCCGATTCCGTATGACGACAGGTTGTAGTAGTACACCGCCTGGTATTTGTCTGGAAACTTCTTGATGTTGTAGTTCGCAGCGGGCGAGTCGACCCACACGGCCTGGCTTGCTTCGTTGGTCAGCGACATCAGCGTCATGTTGGTGTCCGGATAGGTGGCGATCGAGATCGCTTTCTTGCCGTCCGCCACGCATTTGTTGCTCACTTCATTGGCCCGTTGCAGCGGCGCTGTACCGCGCGGCAGCGCGATCTGCATCCCGCATAGATCATCGAGCGATTTGAGCGTCAATTGCCGCTTGGGCGATGCGACGATCGTCTGGCCGACGTTCAGGTAGTCGATGAACGTCACCTTGCCATGACGCGACGGAAAATCGCCCAGCGACAGCAACACATCGAAGCGATGCGCGGCGAGACCCGGAATCAACGAATCGAACGAGGCCTGCACGAACCGGATTTTCAGCCCCAGCACTTTGGCCGCGGCAGAGAGCAGATCCGGCGCGAAACCGGCGACATCGCCGTCGTCGTCGATGAACTTGACGGGCGCGATCTCCGGATTGACCGCAACCATGATCGGTTGCTTCTGACGATAGAACGCCGGCACCAGTGCGGAAAGCGCGGGGTCGGTGGCGATCGCGTCGAAATTCGCCGCGTCTTCGGCGAAAGCCGGTGATACGACGCACGGTGCAACGCTCAGACAGAGCACGGCGGCAACGGTGAGTCGCGCAACGATCCGGGTAAAGCCGATGGGCTGGGTCATGATGTGGAAATGATTCGAGTGGGGTTGACCGGACTTCCGCGTGCGTTGTGCTGTGACGCTCATCGCGCTTCCATCGCCGCGGCCGCGAAATGACGCTGATGCCACAACAAACAGTGCGCGGCCGGATCGTCGTGCGTCGACGAATCGGTGATCTCGCCGACAAAGATCGTGTGCGAATAGCCGTTGTGCGTCGCGATGACTTTGCAATCGAGACAGACGACACTGCCGCTCAGCAACGGCGCGCCGCTTTTGCCGGTTCTCCATTGCACCGGATCGAAACGGGCCGGGCCTTTCTCGCGGGCAAAGCGTTGCGCGACGTTCTTCTGATCGGCGGACAGCAAATTGACGGCAAACACCTTCGCACGCAGGATCACGTCGTGTGCGCTCGCGCTTCGGTTCACGCAGACGAGCACGGTCGGCGGATCGGCTGACAGGCTGCACACCGATGTCGCGATCAGGCCGAACGGTGTGCCCTCTTTAGCGGTGGTGATCACCGTGACGCCATTGGTGAAACGCGCCATCGCGTTGCGGAAAAGTTCGTCGGTCGTGTCGGTGCTCATGTGAAACGCCTCGCGTCGGAAAGGCACCGCTCGTTGGCAGCGGCGCACGATACTTTTTGGGTCGCCGGAATCTAGTCGCCGAAGTGCAGCGGCTGCAGTCCGAGATTGCCCCTGAGTGTGCTCGCCTCGTATTTGGTGCGGAACAGTCCGCGTTTGCGCAGCTCGGGAAGGATGTACTGTGTCAGGTCGTCGACACCTTGCGGCAACGTCGCCGGGCAGATATTGAAGCCATCGGCGGCGCCGGCCCGGAACCACCTTTCCATTTCATCGACGATGTCTTGCGCGGTGCCGACGATCTGCCAGTTATTGCCCGAGGCCACGCGCTTGTACATCTGGCGGATCGTCAGGTTCTCCCTGTGCGCCAGCGCGAGCAGATTCTCCGCGATACTGCGCACACGCTGATTGCCGACATCGGGCACCGGACCGTCCAGATCGTATTCGGACAGATCGCCGAGCACGCCGTACAGAATGGCCAGGCCGCTCAGTGGATCGATCAGGTTTTGCAGCTGATCGAACTTGTCGTGCGCTTCGCCGCGGGTCTTGCCGACATACAGCGTGACGCCGGGCATGATCAAAAGTTGATCCGGCCTGCGGCCGTATTTCGCCAGCCGGCCTTTGAGATCGTCGTAGTAGGCCTTGGCGCCTTCCATGCTGCTGGCATTGCTATAGACGACATCGGCATAGCGTGCGGCAAGCTCGCGTCCCGCTTCGGCGGCGCCGGCCTGCACGATGATCGGACGGCCTTGCGGCGTGCGCGCGGAGTTCAGCGGGCCGCGCACCTTGAAGTGCTTGCCCTTGTGATTCGGCACATGCAGCTTGGCCTCGTCATAGAACACACCGCTCGCCTTGTCGCGGATAAACGCGTCATCTTCCCAGCTATCCCACAGCTTCCTCACGACTTCGACGAATTCGTCCGCGCGCTCATAACGCTCTTCATAGCCGAGATGCTCGTCGCGGCTGAAATTCCACGCTTCCTGCTGCGACCACGACGTGACGACGTTCCAGCCCGCGCGACCGCCGCTGATATGGTCGATCGACGCATACTTGCGTGCGATATGAAAGGGCTCGTTGTACGTCGTCGAAGCGGTCGCGACGAGGCCGATGTGCGACGTGCGCGCGCCGATCGCCGCCAGCAAGGTCAGCGGTTCCAGCTCGGCATTCTTGGCGTCGCGGGCGAGCGATCCTTTGGGCGTGTCGTTTGCGCGGATGCCGATTCCGTCGGCAAAGAAAATCATGTCGAGTTTTGCCTCTTCAGCTTTCTTTGCGGTACCGAGAAAATAATTGAAATCGATCGCGCCTGCCGCCGGCACATCCGGATGCCGCCATGCGGCCATGTGATAACCCAGATAACGCATCGACAGGCCAATTCTGATCTTTCCTTCTGTAGCAGTCATTTTCACAATCCCGATCGAAGTTTCGCAATTACCGTTTAGCCGTCGCGCACTAGGTGCGCAGGCTGGAAAGAAAGCGTTTGCAGCGTTCGGTTCCGCCGCCATCGAAGATGTAGGCCGGCGTGCCTTCATCGACGATGCGCCCGGCGTCCATCAACACCACGCGGCTCGCCACCTTGCGCGCAAATTCCATCTCGTGCGTGACGACGATCATCGTGGTGCCCGCGAGCGCCAGTTCCTTGATCACGTTGAGCACTTCGTTGACCAGTTCCGGGTCGAGCGCACTGGTCGGCTCGTCGAACAGCATCACCTCGGGTTCCATCGCGAGCGCACGTGCAATCGCGACGCGCTGCTTCTGTCCGCCGGACAGTTCGGCCGGGTAGTGATGCATCCGGTCCGCGAGCCCAACACGTGACAGCAGGTATTTGCCGCGCTCCAGCACGTCGCGCTTGCGCTTGCGCCCGACGATGCACGGGCCGGCCAGCACGTTGTCGAGCGCCGAATAGTGCGGGAACAGATGAAAGCCCTGAAACACCATGCCGAAGTAACGGCGTTGCTGGTCGAGCGCTTTCTTCGGCAGGCGCACGCAGCGTGTACCGCGCATTTCCGTACCGAGCACCTCGCCCTTGAAGGTGATGCTGCCGGCGTCGATCAACTCGAGCATATTGATGCAGCGAAGCAGTGTGCTTTTGCCCGAACCGGACGGCCCGATCATCGCGACGACTTCGCCTTTGGACAGCGAGAAGTCCGCAGCATCCAGCGCGGTGAAGTCGCCGAACTGCTTCGTGACGGCGCGCATGTCGAGAAAGGGTGTGATGTCGTTCATCGCCGATGTGTCCTCGAGGATCGCGTTCACGTGCGCACTCCTTTCCTGAAGTGACGTTCGAGCAGACTCTGCGCCGCCATGGCGAGGCTCGTCAGCGCCAGATACCAGATACAGGCGACGGTCAGCAGCGGAATCGTTTCGAAGTTGGTCGCATAGATCAGCTGCACGGTCGTCAGCAGTTCGACGTAACCAATCACCGTGACGAGCGACGTGTTCTTGAACATCGTGATCAGTTCGTTGGCGAGCGGCGGAATGATAATGCGCACCGCTTGCGGCATGACGACATGCCACATCATGCGGAAATCGCTCATCCCGATCGCTTTGCAGGCTTCGCGCTGTCCGCGATCGACGGCTGACACGCCGCCGCGGAATATTTCCGCGCTATAGCCGCCGAGGTACATCGCGAGGCCGATCACGGCCGCGCTGAAGCGCGAGATGACCTGGTTGGTGTCGATGTCGAACAGATTGACGTGAAGTAACGGCAACGGCAGATAGAGCCGCGGGATCAGCGCCGACAGAAAAAACAGGAACAGCAGCATCGCAAGCGGCGGCGTCGCGCGGATGATCCAGATGTACACGTAGCCGGCGGCGCGCAGTACTGCGTTATCCGCCATCCGGCAGGCGGCTATCACGACGCCGAAACACAGGCCGAGCGCGCTCGACAGCACGGTCAGGATCAGCGTATTCCCTAATCCCTTGATCACGCGCTTGTTGAACAGGTAATGCGCGACGATGTCCCATTGCCAGCGCGGGTTGTCGACCACCAGTTCGACGAATAGCACGACGGCAACGAGCAGCATCGCGTACCAGACCCAGTCGGATTTCTTCGGGCGCGCGTGAATGCGCAAGCCCGCGGGCCGCTGCGTGCCGGGCCGGGACGCTTGCCCCTGATGCCGGCGGGCGAGCGGGGTCTCCGTGAAAAACGCTGCCGGGTCCTGGATGTCTTTCCGAGCTTCAATGTCCACTGGCCTGTCCTCGTGAAGCAGTCGTTTCGAAAGGCGCGAAATGCGTCGATGAAGCGACTATAGGCAGGCAAAACTATTACATCCACTACAATTTTGTTCGTTTGATCGTACTCTATGTAATGCCATAAGATCGCTGAACGGTGGGTTTTCAACGTACCGCAATGCACTATCGATCGGGGAGACACGCTCGTGGCCAGGCTCAACGCCAAGCAGATGGAAGTGTTCGTCGCAGTAATGACGCACGGCTCGATCACCGCCGCCGGGCAGCGCCTGAACGTATCGCAACCGGCCGTGAGCCGGATGATCGAGCGCTTCGAGCAGGAGGCCGGTTTCGTCGCTTTCGAGCGGCGCCGGGGCAAGCTGGTGCCGACGCCGGAAGCGGAAATCTTCTTCGCCGAGGTCACGCAGGTTTATCGCGGCCTCGATTACCTGAACGAAGTGGCGAGAGAAATCGGCACCACGCGGCGCGGCTATTTGCGCGTCGGGGTATTTCCCGCATTCGCCGAGGGCTGGATAACCGAGCGCATCACACGCTATGTCGCGGGGCGCGAGGAACTGCTGACCTCGCTGGAGCCGATGTCGAGCGATAGCGTGATCGAAGCCGTGTCGCGGCAAACCATCGATCTCGGTATTGCGCTGCGCGCATCGGATCGCGACGGTTTGCGCAGCGAGGAAATCACCAGTTCGGAGATCGTCTGCATTCTGCCCAAAGGGCACCGCCTGACGGGACGATCGGTGCTGCAGCCGGCCGATCTGTCCGGCGAAGACTTTATTTCGATGGCCGCCAAAGTGAAGGCGCGCACGTCGATCGATGCGGTGTTCGATTCGAGCGGCGTCGAGCGGCGCATTCGCGCGGAGACTCCGTGGGCGTCGACGGTTTGCCATATGGTGGCGCATGGTCTGGGCGTCGGGCTCGTGATTCGCGAGTCGGCGCTCGAGTTCGCCCATCTTGGCTATCACATCGCCGCGTTCAAGCCGCGCATCGACTATCGCGCGTATCTGATTACGTCGACCGCTCGCCCGTTGTCTACGGCGGCAAAGGGATTTTGCGACATGCTACTGCTCGAATTCAACCAGGCAAAGAAAGAACCGCGGGCTGCCAGGCGCTGGCCGACCTGACAACGAAAGTTGTGGCCGCGCGTCAATAGGTGGATGGCCTTACAGGCAACGCGCACATGCAAATACGCGAACGCGAACGGGCGAAGCTAATTCAAGAAAGTCGCAATATGCATTGCATTTCGCTAAGAGTCCGGTGCGCAGCAACGCATCGCAAATGAAGACTATCGGAGCAAAGCGGTAGATATTGCATCATGCCGCGCGAATTAATGCGCGCCACCGATGCAATGCGCAAAAAGCACTATATGACCCGGTGTTGATCGGATGAGTAGATTAAACATCAAGCTGCGTTGCGAGCGACGCGGTTAAAAACGACAGGATGCTGGCGGGCGAGATACCGGTCACACGCGATAACATGGAAGACCGTGGGCTGAAAGTCTCTTAGGCCGCTGCCAGCGTGGGGTGCATGTCGATGAGTCGCTCGTACCGCATTTCCAGAAGTCGGTATCGGCACTGAAAAACCCACCAGGAACAGACGGTGGGTCCCGAAAGCAAACGCACGGGCGCATCACTTCGTCGTTACGCGTATTGCGTACCGGCGCCCCTCTGCCAGCCGTTCTCTCATTGTGAGTGAGTCATCATGAAAGAAATGACCGTTGTGATCTGCAACTACAACTACGAACGGTTTCTGGCAGAGGCGATCGATTCGGCGCTCGCGCAGGACTACATGAATACGCACGTGATCGTCATCGACGACGGATCGGTGGACGGGTCCCGCGCAATCATCGAAGGCTACGGCGCGCGCATCACACCCATTTTCAAGGACAATGGCGGACAGGTGTCCGCGTACAACCTCGGACTTCAGTTGGTAAAGACGGACTACGTGCTCTTCCTCGACTCCGACGACGCACTTTATCCGGGTGCGGTCACTGAGGTGATGCAGCGCTTTGAGAAGGGCGATCTGGCAAAGGTGCAGTTCCGGCTGGACGTCATCGACGAGACCAGCAGGCGTACGGGCGCCTATGTGCCGCACTCGGGTATCGACGGTGACTGTCGGAAGCTTCTGCTGGACGGGTGGCTCTACCCGTCGCCCCCGGCCTCCGGGAACGCGTATAGCGTCAGTGCGTTAAGGAAGATCTTTCCCGTCCCGGAAACGGCCATGAACCGGTATGGCGCAGATTTCTACGCGATCTATGGCGCAGCGCTGGTTGGGCCCGTATCGAACATTCCGAAGGCGCTCGGCGGGTACCGGGTAGGTCATGGCAAAACGCGAAGCGCTTCGTTCGCCAACTCGGAGCAGACCGACAAGGCACCCAAAGCATTCACGTCGCGGTGGGCAACACTGCGTGAAATGGCATCGCGCCGCCTGGGACTACAGTTGCCACCCAACTTCCACGATTTCTCGCATGAAAAGGCGTATTTCTGGTCGAGTGTCTATCAGGCGCCGTTGACGACCCGATGGCGTTGGATGTTCAGGGATTCACATGAATATCTGTATGCGATCGTCGCGAATCCATTCTGGAGCCTGAAAAAGAAAGTCGGAACGCTCGTGCTGTCCAGTCTCTGTCTCGTCCCGTATTCGCCTATCGCGGACTACGCGGTCCGCTACATCTGTAATCCGCTAGCTCGCCGTCGCGCCGATTAGAACAGGATTCGATATGGTTTGCGGTGAAGAGGGAAGGTACGGCTCGTCGAATACCGGTGTGGGCCAGCGCTTTCGTGTACTCGAGACGGAAAGATGGGCGACGAGAGGATAGTATCGCGCCACGCGCGCCCCAGCCGCCAGCCGCAGTCCGACACGATAGACGAGGGGAAGGGCGTGCCTGCAGGATCGACCAAATCCCAACTCGCGTCAGGGTTGACTGAACGCTCGATTTTTCATGAACCGTGGTGGCTCGAAATCGCCACGAACGGCGCGTGGCGCATGGCTGAAGTCAAGCATGGGAATACGGTTGTCGGCGAGATGCCTCACACGTTCACTCGCAAGGCGCTCTGGCAGATCTCGACGTTGCCCCCGCTTACCCGGACGCTCGGACCGGTGATCAAGCCACACCAGAGCGGGGCAGGGGAACGCGAATGGAGTCAGCGCGTTGGCATAGCGCGCGAGCTCATCGCGCAGCTGCCCGGATATGCACATTTTCACCAGATCATGGACCCTCGGGTTTCGGAAGCGGAAGCGCTGGCATTCCGGCTGGAAGGATTTAACGTAAAAGTCGCGTTCACGCTTATCTCGGATAGCTCGGCTGACGAAGCAACGGCGTTTGCCGCATTGCGTGGCACGGCGCGCACCGCTGTGCGCAGGGCGCAAGAATGCCTGACGGTCGCACCGATCGATTCTGTGAACGCATTTCTGGATTTCTACAACGCCAATCTCGCCGTCCGCAGGCTTGACAATCGGTACGAGAAAACGACGATGGGGCGCCTGCTCGATGAAGCGATGATTCGCAAAGCTTGCACGCTGCTTGGCGCTTTCGATGCCAAAGGCACGCTGGTTGCCGCGACCGCTTTGCTATGGGATACGCAGAGGGCGCATTACTTCCTTTCTACGCGGCGCCAGGACGCGCACAGCGGCGCTGTCAGCCTGCTGATATGGTCAGCGATGCGTATGGCGGCGCAACGGCAAGTTAGCCTCGATTTTGATGGTGTTTCAACGGCCGGCATCCTTAAATTTCTTGGGGGCTTTGGCGGCCGCCTTGTTCGGCGCTTCGAACTTGAGCGGACAACACCCGTTTATGCGGCTTTGCGTACGACCCTGCACGGTGCGCGGGCGATCACCGCCGCTGTGAGTCCCCCGCAGTGGCGCGGGGAGGCCCGTGAACAGCAACGTATCTGAGTGCGGCGAATGCAGTCGTCACCTGTTGGCGGCGAATAAATCAAGTTCACGCGCCGCGCGCGGCACGCAGCAACTTGCCCCACTCATAGTCGACGCGATCCGGCGTGAAAGGCAATACACCGGCGCCGGGGGTGAACGTCAATTCGCCGAAGTAGAGCCGATCGTCAAAGGCATAAAGGTCGACGCGCACGTATTCGAAATCGCTCGCCAGCGTCGCAGCCGCTTTCAGAAGTGCGTCGAGGTTCGATGGCCGCACCAACCGATGCTCGCTCGGCTTGTACGGCCCAATGGCGATTTCCATGCGGTTCCAACTGGCATCGTACACATCTCCACGTGTGTGGTTACCAAACCGGTCGGTGATGACGAGGATATACATCACCGGCTTTCCGAGGTTTCCCGCGAAACAGTGAATTTTGAAGTCAGCCGGAATGTGTCCGTCGCGGTCGAGCAGCAGGGTCTCGAAGAAAAGGCGCGGTTTGATCTCGCGGTAATGCCGCTCCCGATCCACCCAATAGAAATCCGTGGAGAGCCATTTCTCCCCAAGTTGCTTCAATTCTTCAAATGAAGTTTCGGATTTGTTTCTGACTATTTTGACGAAACTACTGCCGTGATTCGCCTTCATGACAAACTGATCCGGCAGGCTATCGTAGACTTCCCGGGAAAAATCGGCGGGTGTCGCAATCAATGGAATGACATATTGACGGCCCAGTTTTCTTTCGACGTACGCACGCGTGGCAAGCTTGTCGCTCAATACCGCGTAGCGAGGATCGGGTCGCAGATTGCGCTGCAGTATCTGCTCGTTGAATGTCACGGGATTGCGCAGCCGTGGGAAGCGCCCAATGCACTTCTTGTGCAGCAAGCGAAGGAACAGCGGATCGGGCAACAGTGATTTGCCGGCTTCCTTGAACCTGCGAGTCAGGCTCGGCGGCGCGGATTGACGCGAATTCTCGCCGAGCAGAGCGTCGGTGTCATTGCAAACGCCGGCCAGTTTATCGAGAAGCCTGACCGCTTCAATGTGCGCGTTGAATCTCGCCTGGATCTTATCGCGCGCGTTCGCGGCCATTTCCGCCAGGTTGTACATGCCTGCGGCAATTTCATCGACGACCTTCGCCAGGCCGACC
>NZ_DASXHN010000186.1:0-16748 GCF_036488505.1 Paraburkholderia sp.
TCGAGAATGATCGCGAGCATCACCACCGACAGTCCGCTTTCGAAGCCGAGCCCGATGTCGAGCCGTTGAATACTGGCGAGCACGTCGTTGCCGAGACCGCCCGCGCCGACCATCGACGCGATGATCACCATCGACAGCGCCATCATGATCGTCTGGTTCACACCGGTCATGATCGACGGCAACGCGTTCGGAAACTGCACCTTGTACAGCAGTTGCCAGGGCGTGCAACCGAAAGCCTGCCCCGCTTCGACGATTTCGCGATTCACGTGCTTGATGCCGAGCGACGTCAGACGCACCGCCGGCGGCATCGCGAAGATCACGGTGGAAAGAATGCCGGGCACGCGGCCGAGGCCGAACAGCATCGCAGCCGGAATCAGGTAGACGAACGCGGGCATGGTCTGCATCAGATCGAGCACGGGACGCACGATCATTTCGACCGTGCGGCTCTTCGCGGTCCAGATGCCCAGCGGCACGCCGAGCAGCAGACTGATGAAGGTGGACGACAGCGTGAGCCCGAGCGTGATGACCATCTGATCCCAGAAGCCGGTGCCGTAAATCAGCAGCATCGCGAGCAGCGTGAACAGTGCGAAGCGCCAGCCTACTCGCCACAATCCGATGCCGACGAACAACGCCATCAGCGCCCACATCGGCACGGCTTGCAGACCGTGCTCGATCACCGCGGCGAAGCTCTCGATGACCTTGCCGATCGAGTCGAACGTTTTTGCGTCGTGGTCGAGCAGATAGTGAACGCCGTGATCGACCCAGGCACCCAGCGGAATAATTTCAGACATGGGAACCTCGATGGCGCGTGAGAACGTGCAGCACGTTCGTCTTGTTGACGGAACCGCAGTAGGAGCCGTCCGCTTCGACGACCGGCAACGGCGCGGGACTTGCGACCACGCGCCGGACCACATCGTCTAGCGGCGTCGTGCGCCGGAGGCACTCGACGTAGTTCAGTTTCGCCGACGCGCTGCCGGTTTCGTCGCGGCACACGAAACCACGAATCCTGCGCTCGCCGTCGAGCACGAACGCATAGTCAGCGCTGCCGTTCAACGTGGCGGCCACGCTCGACGCATCGATCTGCGGCGCGTGCGAATGCATCAGCGGCACGGCGTCGGTCTGCATCATGTCGCCGGCCGTCAGATAACGGCTGGTGTCGATGCCTTCGAAGAAAGCGCGCACGTAATCGTCAGCCGGGTTGGTGATGATTTCCTGCGGCGTGCCGATCTGCACCACCTTGCCGCCTTCCATGATCGCGATACGTGTGCCGATGCGCATCGCTTCTTCGAGATCGTGCGACACGAACAGGATCGTGCGCTGCTGCTCGCGCTGCAAATCGAGCAGCACGTTCTGCATCTCTTTGCGCTTGAGCGGATCGAGCGCGGAAAACGCTTCGTCCATGATCATCAGCGACGGGTTGACCGCCAGTGCCCGCGCCAGACCCACGCGTTGCTGCATCCCGCCCGACAGTTGCGCGGGCAGCTTCGCCGAGAACGGCGCGAGGCCGACCTGCTCGAGCACGGTCATCGCACGCGCTTCGCGTTCCTTGCGGCCCACGCCCGCCACTTCGAGCCCGAAGGCGGCGTTGGACAGCACCGTGCGTTGCGGCATCAGCGCGAAGGACTGAAACACCATGCTCATATCCTTGCGGCGCAGCGCCGTCAATTCGGCGCGCGGCACGCTCGCAACATCGCGCCCGTCGATCAGCACCTTCCCCGCCGACGGCTCCACGAGCCGATTGATCAGGCGAATCAGCGTCGACTTGCCGGAACCGGAGAGGCCCATCAGCACGAAGATCTCGCCTTCCTTGACTTCGAACGATACGTTGTGCACGCCGACGATCTGACCCGTGCGTGCGAAGACTTCTTCTTTCGTTGCGCCGCCTGCCAGCATGCCGAGCGCCTGTTTCGGGTTGGTGCCGAACACCTTGCACAGCCCTTCGACCACGACCTTGGGGGAATTCATCGAATGCTCTCCTAGCGTGGCGGACGTCCGTCCGCGCCGTGCATACATAGTTGCCAGAAAAAAGTAGGGCTAGCCGACTATTTGCGACAACCACATGAGGAAATACGACACCCGTGTCGCATGCGCATTGATACGCTGGGCTGAAAGCGATGCTGGGCAAGCGTTTCGGCGGGGCGCGTCGAGGCGGCGGCCGATGTCGCTTTAAGCCAAATGAAGGCTTCGGCGGTGAAGTCCGCTAATGGGGCTGACGGCGGGGGGTGCGGCGGCGCAACTGGCAGGCTCCACGGGTCATGCACGCGGCTGCTGGCGTTGTCGTTGGCTCCCGGCTATTGCGGTCATTCGCCAGCGACGTTTACTCAGGTGAAAAGAGAAGGTATCAGAGGAGGATACCGGCACCGGAGCGTTGCCCGGCAACGATCCAGTGCTTTGGACTGTTCCACATGCGCGGATTCGTGCAAAGAGAAAGTCAGTGCGTCAAAACAGGCGTTTTGACGCGACGCGTCGGACAACGATTACTGCGACATCGCTGCCGAACCCGCGTGATCCATTCCCATCGCATCGTGCTTCTTCATCTTGTCGCCCTTCTTGCCCATCGAACCGTGCGATGCCGAACTCTTGCCCATCGAGTCGTGGGACATCGAATCTTTCGCCATCGAATCTTTCGCCATCGAGTCATGACCCATCGCATCGCTCCCCTGGGCAAATGCGCTCGTGCCTGCGACCGCGAACATCGCGACCATCACCGCGTTAAGAATCGTTTTCATCAAAACCCCCAATAGTTTCAAAATCGCCGGCTATGCGGCGGCTTACATCACGGCTACAGAACGCAGCCTCATCACGTAGTTCGCAACGCAACCTCGCCTGGTTACACGCGCCGGGGTTTATTTCCAGGTCAAATGCGCGCGCTTCGGCGCGTCCCTCCAGAATTTTCCCGACCGTGTAACCGCGCGAGGCGATTTCACGAAATACGGATGTATCCGCGCACGAGCGCCAACGCTCGCTCGCCGGTCGCGCGCGTTGAAGGAGCCAAACGCGATGTCGTCCGCTCGCCAGCCAATTTCTGCGTTTGAGCCGTAAGAAATCCGTCGTGGGGCCGACCAAGCACGGTCAATGAACGAGTTGTGACCCTGCTACAGACGATACCGCGATGACCAAGAAAACCGATCCCTCGCTAACGCGCCCCGGCGAAGAACGTTTGCGAGGCCTGCTGATAAGAGCGCTCGACGGCGATGCTGGCGCATACCACGCGTTCCTTGCCGATCTGACCGGGCATTTACGGGGCTTTCTGCGCAAGCGGCTCTATTACCTGCAGGACGACATCGAAGACATCGTCCAGGAAATCCTCGTGGCCGTGCATAACGCGCGGCACACTTATCGCGCGGAAGAGCCGCTGACCGCCTGGATACACGCGATTGCCCGTTACAAACTTGCCGACCATCTGCGCGCGCGTTCGCGGCGCGAGGCACTGCACGATCCACTTGACGACGAATCGGAATTGTTCGCGGAGTCGGACGTCGAGCCAGCCAATGCGAAACGGGACCTCGACAAGCTGCTTGGCCATCTGCCGGACAAACAGCGCTTGCCGATCGTGCACGTCAAGCTGCAAGGTTTATCGGTCGCCGAAACAGCCCGCTTGACAGGTCTCTCCGAGTCCGCGATCAAGGTCGGCGTCCATCGAGGACTAAAAGCATTGGCATTGAAAATTCGAGGCGCAGCCGTATGAAAACCGATGATTTGATTTCCCTGCTGGCGACCGGCGTCGCGCCCGTCGCCCCTAAGGTTGCGATTCGCTACTTGCTGTCGGCGAGCGCGGTCGCCGCTTTAGGCGCGCTGCTATTGGCTTTGGGCGTGTACGGCCTGCGGCCGGATATCGATCAGATGCTGACCGATCCGTTGTACTGGAGCAAACTGGCTTTTCCGTTGGCTCTGTCGGCCGGCGCCTTCGTTGTGACGACACGGCTTTCCAGGCCCGCAACGGCTATCGGCAGCACGCGAGCCGCGCTACTCGCGTTGCCGGTGGTGGTTCTGTGGCTCGCGGCGATCGCGGATTACCGGTTTGCTGCGCCCGATTCCCGCGACGCGTTGCTGATGGGGCACACATGGCGCACGTGCCCGGTCAATATCGCGTTGCTGTCTGTACCCGGTTTCGTGGCCTTCATGAAAGCGCTCGGCAGCCTCGCGCCTACCCGATTGCGCTCAGCGGGCGCGGCAGCAGGCCTGCTCGCCGGCGCCGTTGCCACGCTCGCGTATTGCCTGCACTGTCCCGAGATGGGCGTTCCATTCTGGGCTGTCTGGTACGTGCTTGGCATTGCGATCCCCACTGCCGCCGGTGCACTGCTGGGTCCGCGAATGCTTCGCTGGTGAACGGCTTGTCGAGCCGCCCGCTACAGTGCGTCCGCAAAGAACCCGATGTAGTCGAATTCGCGCGCACCGGTGTTCGCGGTGCTGACACTTTGCGCGCCGACCGACACCAAAGTGTCTACCGTCGATTGCCGGTTTGAAATCAAGGTCCAGCCAAGCCTGTCCGCACGGTCGGGATTTTCCATTCTGGCTTTCTTCAACGCCGAAATGATCGTGTCCCGGCTCGCCGAATAGACAGTGAATCCTTCGTTGGCGATCGCAGCCGCCGACGCTCCCAGCTGAAAGCACAGCGATTCTTTCGCGTTCGCATCGTTGCGGTCCGATTCCCGGCAGAGGCGAATCAACCTGTCAGTCTCCGAATCGACCAGACGCCCTTGTTCCACGAGGACCAGTTTGTCGTCGCCCCATGCTTCCGGCGGACAGGCCTTGCCGGAAGGCACCAACTCGACGAACGGATTCACTTCGGCGGGATAGATGCGGCAAACGCGCGGCCGGTCTTCATAAGCGCCGCAACGCATGTCTTCGCTCAGATTCGGGCACGCTCCGCTAAACGACGCGACCACGGTGACTGCAATGCGCACCGGCAACTCGCCTGACATGACCGGAAACGAACGTCCACGTTTGTGCGCGGCGAGCAAATCCGTTTCAGGCGGTTCGACCGGCCACGGAATCCCCTCGCAAAATAGCTGCACATCACCCCCCCGCTCGGACCAGACAAGCGCCTCGTCGATGCTCAACGGCAAACGAAGATCATGGCAACACTTGCCGCACATCGTGCATGAAAAATGAACTGTCATTGCAACACTAATGCCGTTGTAAACCATACAGATCCCGCGACGCACCTTTCGGTCGACACCTACCTGGTCCGCGGGCCGATAAACATCCCTGTTAGTTCGTGTTGTGTTGCTTTGCCGTTACAGTGCCCGAGAAATTTTTTTCGTTCGCACGAAGAGAACAATCCAGCAAACGGAGTTATCCGCCCTTCTCGCGCCGAACGATCGATGCTGCTGTCGGGTGTGTCGGGACAGCGGCGTTGCATCACCGGCAGCGGCCGGGCACGCCCGCTCACGCCCATCCCGCTCCCGGGAAAATACTTCGCGCGGTTGTAACCAGCTCGCGCCGTGCAACGAAGTACCCGTTGGCAAGATGACCAGCCACCAGAATCCGCGCGCCCGGCTTGGAGCGCGTCAGACGGCACTCTCCTTCATTCCCGGTTCACCTCAAATACGACGAGGCCATGATGAATAAAAAGCTTGCGGTAACGGCAGCAATGTCAACCCTATTGGCGGCGTGCGGCGGCGGTGGCGACAACCTCAGCCCTGCACCGGTTTCGCAGCTCTTCGCGCAGACCAACGACAGTACCAACGCCGTGGTCCGGTTCACTCGTGGCGCCGACGGTACGCTCACGCCGCAGGCAAGCGTGCAGACCGGTGGAAAAGGAACCAATGGCGTCAATTACTTCATGGGCAACATCGTCGCGCCCGATGCGCTGACCAGCAACAACAGTGTGATTCTGTCGACGGACAAGACACGTCTGTTTGTCGCCAACGCCGGCGACGATACGGTCAGTACGTTCTCCATCAACAGTAATGGCGGCATCACGCTGCTCGCCGTTTCTCCAACCGGCGGCACACGGCCCACGTCGCTTGCCTATCTGAACGGCGTGTTGTACGTAACGCATCAACAAGGCGCACAGGAACTCGGCGCTTATCGGGTTGGTCAGGACGGCAAGCTCACTGCCATAGCTCGATATACCGTCGTTCAGCAGGACGCGCTGCCAACGCAGGTCTCGATCAGTCCGGACGGCAAGTTCGTCGTGGTCAATGGCTTTCTGAAAACGGTCGATCCGGTCCAGCCGGCCAACACATTGCTTGCTTTTCCGATCAACAGCGACGGTTCATTGGGCACGGCTGTCGATAGCGCGTCAGCGGGGGTCGGTCCGTTTGGCGGCCGCTTCGGCACGGGTTCGCTCGCCAGTACCTACGTCGTCACTGAAGCGGCCGGCGACACTGCAAGCTCGTATTCGTTCGCCTCGAACGGCACGTTCACACCGGTTAGCGGCCCGGTGACGGTCACCGGCCAAGCAGCTCCCTGCTGGCTCGCGATCACACCGGACAACAAGTTCGCGTACGTCAGCAGCGGCAGCGGCACCGTCTCGCTGTTCTCGCTCGATAGCACGGGGAAATTGGTCCTTTTGAACGCGACAGCAGCGACGGAGCCGGCCGTGTCGTCCAGCACGTCGAGCTTCGCCAACGACTCGTGGATTAGCCCTGACGGCAAGTATCTGTATCAGGACTACGCGGGGGACGGCAAAATCGTTGCGTACTCGATCTCCGCAAAAGGCGCGCTTACGAAGATTGGCGAGCAGCCCGTCAATACGCAATCGAAAATCAGCCTTCAAGGTTTGACTGGGACCTGAAGCCATCAGACGGCGTCGCTCGATGCCGCCTGTCAGCACGCGCACGATAGAAGACGAACTAGCGCTTGCACGTGCCGGACCACTCGGTGCGCCCGGCCCGGAAACAAGTTGTCGCGAACAGACTTGCGGCCGGCCTGCGCTTACGACCAGCGAAACGCAACACGGGCGAGCAGCGAGCCGCCAAGCGCCGGAATCGCCATCCCGACCGAATACCATGACGCCCAGAACGGCACGCTCATCTCGGGACAGCGCAGTACATAAACCAGCGTACCCACTGCGCCGGACAGCAGGCCGACGACGGCACCGCTAAGCCGCAGCCGCGTGGGCGCCAATCCCCGCATCGCCCAGGACAACGCCAGATAGCACGGCACGGACAACAGCGCGATGAGCAATGGACACTGTCTCCATGTGTGACCGAACACGAGCGCCTGCCGTTCGCCCGCCGGCGTCATCAACAGTTCGGCAAGCGCCACCGCCCAGATGATGCCGTACGGAACGGCAAGCATCAGCCACGCGCGTCCCAGCGACGCCCCGGGGATTGACAAGCGCGCAGCCAGCACGATGGCGGCGACTGCCATCAATAACGGAAAGGCAAGCTTGCCCCAGAACATGGGGGTGGTCACGAGCGTGACGAGATGGGGCTGCACTCCCCGGCTCAGGACGATGGCCGCAATCGCCCCGACCGCCCCCACGGCCAACGCGATGCAGAACCGGTTCAGGACGGCACGCCGGCGCTGGGGTACCAGGCCCGCCGCGAGAAGGCAGATCACGTGCTCTGTTTTCATGTCGCCTACCCTCGAATCAGGCGCGACAGCGCCTTGATGCCACGATGAATGCCGATCTTGACCGCTGCTTCTGAAAGCCCCGTCAACTTCGCCGTTTCTGCTATCGACATCCCACACAGCCGGACGTGCTCGATCGGCGCGCGCTGACGCTCGGGCAATCGTTGCAGCAGGCTATCGATGTCGCGTCGTGCATCGAGCGACTCGTTCTCCGACCGTGCGAACAGTTCCATTTCATCCTCGATGGGATCATGCAGCGCCTCGCGGTGCGCACGGCCACGCAAAAAATCGGCAACCTTGTGTCGAACGATCGCCGCTGCCCATGCGGTCAAGGGCACCTCGTTCCGATACGTGTGAAGGCCATTGTGTAAAGCGAATAACACCTCCTGAAGCACGTCCTCGATGTCGTCCTCGTAAGAATGCAAACGCCGCCTGAGCATGCCGCGCAGATAACCAGAAAGAATTTCCAGGAACGACGCATAGGCGATCGCATCGCCATCGAGCGCAAGGTGCAGCAAACCTTTCAACCGTCCTTCCACGCCATTCGCAAGCGCGTGCCTGGTCGTTTGGTCGGGCACGATCACTGACACTTATCCATCGATCTATCTCTGTTGAAAAATTGCGCGCATTCGCTGCCGCGCTCGCTGGACCCATATATATGAAGTCGTCGAGACACGCAGATTGGTTACACGTCGCGTCAAAAATTTGTTTGTGCCGCGAATCGTGAAAGCGATGTAACCAGTTGGCCTTTTCCCGGGACTTACTGGATATCAGCACGCAATCGGTGGCGCCCCGACGGCAACCCGAGCCTGCGTCCTCTTTTATCGTTTCCCGAAAAAGGGCTTCAGCATGACTATGATCCGCTCCATCTTGAATCTCATGAGCCCTGCGTTGCTAGCGGAGCGCCTCGGCCGCTGGTCGCCCCTACCGCTGCGTTTCATCGTCGGCTATGGCTTCATCGCGCATGGCTACGCCAAGATCCTCAAGGATCCTGAGCACTTCGCGGCGCTCCTGCATGCGCTGAACGTGCCGGCTCCGCACTTCATGGCATGGATGACAATCGCGATCGAATTACTAGGTGGTTTTGCGATCCTGGTCGGTGCGTTCGTCCCATTAGTCACGATACCGATGATCGTGGTTCTGCTTGTCGCGACTTTCACCGTGCATCTGCCGTTCGGTTTTACGTCGATCAAGCTGATGGCGGTCACGTCCGCTGGACCGCAATTCGGGCCGCCCGGGTATGAGACGGATCTGCTCTACCTCGCGTGTCTCGTCGCACTGGTGTTCGGCGGTGCCGGCCCGCTTGCGATAGACAACCTGCTTCCGTGGCGCAAAGCGCGTCTGCCGTCGCCCGCCTTCGGCATGTCGGTCGACAGTACAGCCCGATAAACACCGCGTCGACACCACACCGGAGTTCAGGGAACGCGCGGAACTGCGGCGTTAATTCCGCGCGTGTAATAGCCGGACGCAAGCTCTCAGAAATCTGGCTCAGATCCATTCATTGCTATCAGGAGCACCAAATGAACACCAGAAGCATATGTATCGCACTGGCTTTGGCCATTTCTTCTGTCGTATCGATCACCCATGCATCGGCTCAGGAGAAAACGCGAGCAGAAGTCCGCCAGGAACTTATCGACGCGCAGAACAACGGCTTGAACTTCGTGACCGATGCATCGTACCCGGACGTAAGCCGGGTCTATCAGAGCCAGGTCGAGCACCTGAAGATGCTGCACAGCGGCAGCGGCCCCGCGACTTCGGGTGCCAGTGACGCGGGTCGAAAGCCCGAGGCCCCAATGGACAGCGGCAGGCATGCCAAGGATGACTGTGTCGGACCAGCCGGATTCTGCAACCCGTATTTCGGCAGTTAAAAACGTGCGCCATTTATGCGTCCGTCAATACAGGCCCAACAGATTTGCTGCCATCGGTCGCCAACGAAGCTCGTCAGTACAAACACGCGACGAACGCGCGCTTCTATGCTCCCGGTGCCAGCTCGACAATCACCTCTTCGCGTTCGCGAAACGGTGCCACCGTTGCTTCGTCGGCCTGCGACGAAGTGATCAGCCGCCAGTGGCGCGGCAGTGGTGTCCAATGTTGCTGACGCGCGCGGCCAAGCTTGGTCGGATCAGCGAGCACGATAAGCTCGGCCGCGCGAGCAACGATGCATTCCTTCAGATAGGCCTGTTGCACCGACGCTTCGCACAGGCCGAATCCGGCCACCACGCCGTCCGCGCCGAGAAATGCGATGTCCACGGTCAGTCGCCCGAGAATCAGCTCGGCCAGCGGGCCAAGCGTGCTCATGCTCGAACTGCGCAGCTCCCCACCGATCAGCGTCAACCGTACGCCGGGCGCATTGGCGAGCGACATCACCGCAAGCAGATTGTTCGTCACGACATGCAGGTCTTCCCGCGTCGACAGATGCCGCGCTAGCGCGGCGCAGGTCGTACCGCCGTCGAGCAGCACGGTGTCGCCCTCGCGGACATGTGCGGCGGCCGCCAGCGCGATGGCTTCTTTCTGTTCGTACTGCGCCGCCTTGCGCTCCTCGAGCGACGCTTCCGGTTCGTGCATACCGACCAGCGCGGTCGCGCCGCCATAAGTGCGCACGAGCCGCCGCTGCTTTTCGAGCACGGTCAGGTCGCGCCGGATCGTTGCCTCCGAAACGCCTAGCGCGGCGCACAGTTCCTCGACGTTGGCCTTGCGGGTACGCACCAGTTCGACAATGGTCTGATGGCGATCGGTGGTCTTTTTCACGTCTTGAGCGGCAGAAGAAGGGGACCCAATGTTACCCGAGCCCCAACGAGGTGGCCGTGCGCTCAGGCACGGCGGGTCGCCAGCTCCGCGCCCTGACGCAACGCTTCGAGCATGCTGCCCTCGTCGACGACGCCCTTGCCTGCGATGTCAAACGCAGTTCCGTGATCGACGGACGTGCGGATCACGTCCAATCCCACCGTTACATTCACACCCGCCTCGAGGCCCAGCACCTTCACCGGACCGTGCCCCTGGTCGTGATACATCGCCACGACCAGATCGAAGTCGCCGCGGCCTGCGCGGAAAAACAACGTGTCTGCGGGCAGCGGGCCGGTTACATCGAGTCCGCGCTCCTGCAGCAGCTTGACCGCCGGGATGATCTTTTCCTCTTCCTCGCCGTAGCCGAACAGGCCGTTCTCGCCCGCATGCGGATTGATCCCGCACACGCCGATGCGTGGCTTCTCGATGCCCGCCTTCACGAGCGTCGCGTTGCCGCGTTCGATCGTCCGCTGCACCAGGCCCGGTTCGATCTTACGGATCGCGTCGATGATGCCAATGTGGGTGGTCACGTGGATCACCCGCAACTGCGGCGCGACCAGCATCATCGATACTTCGTCGACCCCCGTCAGATGCGCGAGCATCTCGGTGTGGCCCGGATATTTGTGGCCGCCCGCGTGCAGTGCTTCCTTATTGAGTGGCGCCGTGCAGATAGCGTCGATCTGGCCGGTCTGCGCGAGCTCGACCGCGCGCTCGATGTACCGGTACGCCGCATCACCGGCCACGGCCGACAGCTGTCCGAATGGCAGATCGTCGGGAATCAGCCCGAGGTCGATGCAGTCGATCGTGCCCTGCTCGTAACGCGCCTGGGCCGCATCGTCGATACGGCGAATCGTCACGCCCGCGCCGACGATTTCGTTTGCTCGCTCGAGACGCTTCGCGTCGCCAATCACGAGCGGACGGCATTGCGCATAGACCGATCCGTGCGTCAGGCTCTTGACGACGACCTCCGCGCCAACGCCAGCCGCATCGCCCATCGTGATGCCGATTACAGGAAGATAGTTGCTCATGATGTGATCTCTTTAGACTTGCAGGGTTTGCTTCTGTCCATTCACGGACGTCCGTATCAGCAGACTTTCGGTTCGCTTTCGTTACGCAGCGTGAGCCACGCCGCGTACAGTGCGTGGTCGGTTCCGAACGCGCCGGCCTTCGTCACGATACCCGGGCAATGCTCGCGCGTTGCATCGAGCGGCCGCGCGACCGCGACACCGGCTTCGACCTCTGCCAGTAGATGCAGGTTGCTGATTCGCGCGGCCGCGAGCATCGCTCGTGCGGTTTCTCCGCCGGTGGCGATCAGGCCGCCTATCTTCGCGAAATACGGCTCGACGAGGGCGGCGAGCGCTGTCGATAGCAGCACGCCCTCGGCCGGGTCGAACGCGTCGTCACGGCCGATGCGCAGCAGCAGATCGCGGCCAGCCTGCATGGACACGGCAATCTGTTGCCGCCACGACAGCCAGTCGCGGTGACCCGCACCGCCGCGCAGCACGGCGGGCGGCACCACCAGTTCCTCGACGCCACCGCGCTCGCGCAGCATCGCGCACTGGCGGTCGGTCACCGCGGAGAGGCTGCCGACAAGGACCAGAATCGGGCCACCGGAAAACGTGGCGCTGTGCGCATCGCTGCGTGCATTCTCGCGCTGATCGAGCGATGCGATCTCGCGCGCGAGACCACCGGAGCCGACCCAGAAAAACGCCGCGTTGCTTTGCAGCGTCGCGCGCGCCAGCGCGCGCAGATCCTCTTCGCTTTGTGCGTCGACGATCAGTGCCTGCACACCGCCTGCGGCCATCGCGTCGATGCGGGCCGCGAGCGATTCAACGTTATCGCGTAACGCGTCCGCGGCTAGACGCTCAGACGCGAGACCGGCGGCCTGAAGCTGTGCCGCGATGTCCGCGCAGCGGCCCGCGTGCTCCAGCTGCCACGTCGCTGTCTGTTCCAGCGGCTCACCGTACACGTAGACCCGGCCGTCGCGCACCGTGCGTCCGGTGGCCGGAAACGCGGGAGCAACGATGGCCATGCCCGCAAGCGCCTGCAAGCCTGCCACTTCGGCGGCCCAGTTGCCACGCAACGTCGAATCGATCTTCTTGTAAAGACGATGCCCGCTCATACTCATCTGCGCGTACGCGGCCGCGGTGCGCGCCGATGCGTCTTCAGGCGCGAGACGGCGCGTATCGGTATCGACGGCGATCGTGTCCGCGTCGTCATGCGCGTTCGTGCGGGTTGCTTCCAGCGTGACGACCGTACGGTGCCCCGCGCCGGCAAAGCCGATCGCGCAGTCCGCGGCACCGGACAGGTCGTCGGCCAGGATCAGCAGCTTCGTCATGCGAGGTCTCGCTGATGGTGGGCGTGCGCTTTGTCCGCGCGCTGCTGGTAGCGCTTCGCGATCGTCGCGGTCAGGATCGGCGAAAGGATCGCCGTCACGACCACACACGCGGCGACCAGCAGGGTCGCGCTTTGTGCCGCCTGGTTGTAGACCGGATTGGCCGCGGCGACGAGCGCGGGCACAGCCGCCGCGTTGCCCGCCGTATTGGCCGCGGCCACGCCGGCGACACCCGTGCCGCCTGTCAGGCGATCGGCGAAGTACAGCGGAATACCCGTGACGATGACCACCGCGACGCCGAGCCCGATACCGAGCAGACCCGCCTGCCACACCTTGTGCAGGTCGAGACCGGCGCCCAGCGCCAGCGCGAAGAACGGAATCATCACAGGCACGGCCTTCGCGAGGAAACTGCGCATCTCGCGGTCCAGATTGCCCAGCAGCATGCCGAGCGCGAGCGGCAGGATGCTGCCGACCAGCGTCTGCCACGGGAACGCCGAGAGCCCTGCTACGCCGAGCGTCACCATCGTGAGGAACGGTCCGGACTCGAGCGACATGAGCGTGTAGGCGCCCACGTCTTCCGAGCGGCCATACTGACCCATCAGCGCCATGTAAAGGCCGCCGTTGGTGTCGTTCATCGCGGCGACGACGGCGAGCGTCGAGATACCGGCGAAAAGCCCGGCAGAGACGGGCTGCTCGCCGAGGATGCGTCCAAGAATCACGCCGACGATCACCGCCGCGCCCACCTTCGTGAGGAGCAGCGCGCCGCCCTTTTTCATCAGATAGGGCGTCGCCTTGACGTCGATGCTCGCGCCCATGCACACGTAGAACACGGCGAGGATCGGCAACGCGCCGGTGAACAGCGCGCTGGTGAATGAACCGAAGAACTTCGGCATGCCCGGCATGAACGTCGCCACCATCGAGCCCACCAGCAAGGGCACGATCATCATGCCGCCGGGGATGCGTTCGATCGAGCGCTTAATGGGAATCTGAACCATGCATGTCTCCTGGCTTTATTTGGTCATAGTGATTGCTTCGCGCGCGGATGCAATCAGAAATGATCGAACCGATCAAATGGAAGTGTAGTGTCACCGGGCCAATTGCGCAATCCAATCACGACAATGATCGGTTCAATCAGAGGACGCTTTTGGTGAGCGACGGCTTTGACACGACGTTGCCGGCGTGCGCGTTGGCCGTGGCTCCTAACCTGTTCCCGGTACCGGTCTGCCAATCGCGGCCCGAGCAGCTCATGCTCAACTAGAGCCTGACCTTGACAATGCGCGCAACGCCCATGCCTGTCGCGCGGATGCCGAACGGGCTCGGCTTCGACCGCCCGAACCGATCGCGTCAGTGCTTTCCCTGGAAGGTCCAGCCGTCCGGCTCGCGCTTGACGAGGATGTCCCGGCAGGACGCCGTATTGTCCGTGAATGACCTTAACGGAACGCGCGCTTTACTTAGGATGAAGCTTGATAAAAGACAGCCGGCTCCATGGCTGGAAAGAAATGGGAGAGACGATGGTGAACCGCCAGCTGAATGTAGCCGTAATCGGAGCCGCTCTCATGGGGCATGCAATTGCGCAGGTATTTGCAAGCGCCGGCCATCAAACCACGCTGACGGACTCCGATGACGAGACCCTCGCCTCGGCACCGGCGCATATCGAGCACAACCTGAATCAGATGGGAATCGAAGCGGCGCCCGTCCTCTCTCATCTGCGACTGAACGACAGCCTGGTGGACGCGGTCAAGGATGCGGCGATCGTCATCGAGGCGGTTCCCGAGCGACTCGACCTGAAGCAAAGACTCTTCGCGATCGTCGCCGAAGCGGCGCCGGCCACCGCGGTGCTGGCGAGCAACACCTCCGTGATTCCGATCACCGACATCGGTGCACAGCTGCCACCGTCGGCGCGAGCGCGCGTGCTCGGCACGCACTGGTGGAATCCGCCGCATCTCGTCCCGCTGGTGGAGGTGATACGTACCCCGTTCACGGCGCCCGAGGTGTTCGACGACACGTTCGATCTGCTCGAACGTGTCGGCAAGCGTCCCGTCAAGGCCCAGCGCGACATCACCGGTTTCATCGGCAATCGTCTTCAGCATGCGCTCTGGCGCGAAGCGTTCTTTCTCGTGCAAAGCGGCGTGTGCGATGCACAAACCATCGACACGGTCGTCAAGCAAAGCTTTGGTCTGCGCTCGCCGGTACTGGGGCCGATGGAGAACGCAGACCTCGTTGGCCTCGAACTCGTTCAGGCAATCCACGACCTGATTTTCCCGACGCTGGACTGCGCGACAACAGCGTCGCCGCTGCTGGCCGGGTGCATCGAAGCCGGGCACACCGGAATGAAACAGGGCGAGGGGCTCAGGAAATGGACGCCGGAGCAAGCGGAGCGCGTCCGGTCGACACTCGCGCTTCATCTGATCTCGGCTACGCGCACGGCTTAGGATCGCGATGGCAACGGCAGCGCTGATTCATTACCTGGCCGAGCGGGCCGGCGAGTTACTGTTCGCGGATGTCACCGGGCCCCTTGCCGGTCCATCGCTTGAGTGCCCGCCGGAAGTTGGCGGTATCGGTGAAGCCCACCAGCATCGCGACGTCTTCGGTGCTCATCCGGGTCGTCTTCAGATACTCGGTCGCAAGCGAACAGCGCACGTCGTTCACGATCGCGATAAACGACGTACCTTCCGCTTCGAGGCGACGTCGCAATGTTCTACTGGTCATTTTCAGCGTGGCCGCCACCGTTTCCATACCCGGGAATTCGCCGGGATTGCGCATCAGCACCTGGTAGACCTCACCGGACGCGCCGAACGACGTCTTGGCCTGCCCGATCAGCCGGTCACAAGTTTCCTGCAAAAGCGCCGCCGAGTGTCTATGCGCCAGTTGCGGCCTGACTTCGAGGATTGCGCTGTCATAGATGAGCTCGCACTGCGGCGCGCCGAAGTCGCACGGGCAACCGAGGTACTCGGGGTAGATATCGGCATGAGCCGGCGCGGGGTACGAAAAGCGCGCGCGAATCGGCGGGCAAAGTCTGCCGGCAACGTCCTGCAGGTGGGTCACGTGCTGCGTGTATTGCTGTTCGAGCAGGAACTGCTGCACGTCGTGGTGAAGATTCGAGTCGAACGCGTCCGGAAAAGTCCACACCGCCCGATCGGGAAACTCTTGCCATTCGATCGTCAGCGTGGGCGTCGCCAGACGATGATATTTAACGCCGAGGCGGAAGTAGTCGCGCAACGACAGGCACGACATCAGCGCATAGCCATACATGCCGTAGGCCGCCAGATGCAGGCGCGAACCGGTCCTGAACGGCGTGGCCGGGTCGGCCGACAGGTTGACCGCATTGCGGCAAACCGCAGCGTACTGACGCACGGACGTCAACACCGACGCGTCGTAAATCTGGTCGGGCGATACGCCGCTTCCCTTCAGGCTGTCCTGCGGCGCAATGCCTTGTTCCGCGAGCACTTCAACCAGCGCAGCGATCTTGTACGGCGCGTAGATGCGCTCGTTGAGCAGCGGAAACCGGGCAGACATCGTCTCTCCTGAAATGTCCTGCAAGGACATTCAACTGTCCGTTAAAGACCTTACCAAATCGATCGTAGCTCACTAACATGGCAATAACAAGAGTGAGCGGCGCGATGATCGCGCAACTCGCCAGAATGAAGGAGACACGCATGCTTACCCTCTTCCGCGCCCGGTCGCGCAGGCCCTGTCCCGGCGCACGCGCCGCGCCCGCACTCCATCACTGAAATCAAAGCGGCGTCCGGCACGGTCTTTTCGAGCCACCACATTCGCCGGACCTTCGCACCCGCCGTTATCGCCGCCGCATGACCACTTCGGCAAAGGACCGATCAATGAGCAACGCAAACCGTAAAGTCATCATTACGTGCGCCGTGACGGGCTCCGCGCACGTCCCTTCGATGTCGGAATATCTGCCCTTCACGCCGGACGACATCAGAAAGCAAGCGCTCGAAGCCGCGCAAGCGGGCGCCGCCATCCTGCACCTGCACGCGCGCAATCCCGCGGATGGACGACCGACGCCGTCGCCCGATGTGTTCCGCCAGTTCGTTCCCGCGATCGCCGCCGAAACCGACGCCGTCATCAACATTTCGACCGGCGG
>NZ_DASXHN010000202.1:0-48530 GCF_036488505.1 Paraburkholderia sp.
GCGGCCGCCGCGCCGGGCAAGATCACCGCGATCGACACCCACTGGATCTGGCAGGACGGCCAGTTCCTGACGCGGGACCCGCTGCAGATCGTCGGCGGCAAGGTGAAGGTGCCGCGCAAGCCGGGCCTCGGCGTCGAGCTGGATATGGACGCGCTCGAAAAGGCTCATGCGCTGTATCTGCAGCATGGCCTTGGCGCGCGCGACGACGGCGTGGCGATGCAGTATCTGATTCCGAACTGGAAGTTTGATAACAAGCGTCCGTGTCTGGTGCGTTGATACCGTTACGACAGATGTGAGAAAGGCGGCGGCACGGTTTTGCGTGCCGCCGCCTTTTCTATTGGATGTGGGTTGCCGAGCAGCCAGCCGCGGCACTTTCCTTTCACCCGCGCCGAAACACCACCTGTGAAATCCGCTGCACCAGCAGCGCGGCCGCGAGCGATGCGACCGCCGTCAGCCACACGCCGATATGAATCGACTGCACCAGCGCGTCGCGCGCGGTGTCGAGCAGCGCGAGCGTGTTGAGCCCTGACGATTTCATATCCGCGATCAACTGCGTGCGCGCAGCGTCGTCGATCAGGATGCGCAGATCGACGAAGCGCGGCCGCCATTGCGATGCCGCCGGCTCGCCAAGCACGCTCATCGTGCGCGTGACGACGTTGCGGTAGTGATGCGACACGACGGTCGCGACGATACTCGTGCCCAGCATGCCGCCGACCATCCGCGTGGATTGCAGCAGCGCGGTCGTGATGCCGAAGCGTTCCCGCCCGGCGATTTCCTGCGCGAACACGTTCAGGTTGTTCAGAATGAAACCGAGGCCAATGCCCACCGCCCCCATCGGCATGACGATGCGCAGGCGCGGCGTACCGGGATTGGCGAACGCGAGCGCGATCGACGCGAACATCAACAGCGCGAAACCGATCGACAGAATGCGCGTGGGCTTTTTCATGTGAATCACGATGCGCGTATTCAGCAGACTGCCGAGCGCGATGCAGGCGGCGATCGGCGTCGCGAGCAGGCCCGCCTGCTGCGGCGACAGGCCGAAGCCGCCTTGCAGCAGCAGCGGCGCGAAGAAGATCAGCGAGAACATTACGAAGCCGGACAGCATGCCGAGCGTAAACAGCGTGACGAGCTGCGGGTCCTTGAACAGGTCGAGCGGGATGATCGGATGGGTTGCACGCTTTTCGCAGATCAGCAGCGCGACCGCGCCGACGATCACGCCGGCGCCGAGCACCAGATTGCCCGCCGTGAGGCCGTCCTTCGGCACGGCTTCGATAAACGCCTGCAAGCCGCCGAGCACGCCCGCTACCAGCGCGGCGCCGAGCCAGTCGATCTTCACCTCGCCTTGCTGCGGCCGCCGGAACGTCGGCAGATGCACCCAGATGAAATAGAGCGCCGCCGCGCCGACCGGCAGATTCACGAGAAACGTGGAGCGCCAGCCGAGGTGCTCGCTCATCCAGCCACCGAGCGACGGACCGGCCGCGGTGCCGATGCCGTATGCGGCGGCGAGCACCACCTGCCAGCGCACGCGCGTGCGCGGATCGGGGAACAGATCCGGGATCGACGCGAACGCGGTGCCGACCATCATGCCGCCGCCGGCGCCTTGCAGCCCGCGCGCGATCGTCAGGAACAGCATGTTCGGCGCGAGGCCGCACAACACCGACGCGGCCGTGAACGTGATCACTGCGGCGATCACGAAGCGCTTGCGCCCGAAGTAGTCGCCGAGCCGTCCGAACACTGGCACCGTGACGACCGACGCGAGCAGATACGCGCTTGCGATCCACGCGAAATATTCAAAACCGTGCAGTTCGGCGACGATCGACGGCAACGCGGTGCTGACCACCGTCTGATCGAGCGCGACCAGCATGTTGACGAGGCCGATGCCGAGCATCGCGAGCAGCGCGTTCCGAAACGGCAGCGTGGGGGTGGGTGGGGGAGCGGCGGTGGTGGCGGTTGAATTCACGGAAGCGGGCAGAGGCGGTTCAGGGTGGGGCGCGTCAGATTGTGGGGGGCGACGATTGTACGAAAGTTGTCTGACCTCTCGGTCGATTATATGGGTTTTCCCCTATCAAAAAAACGATTCGTGCGGTGGAAGAGACAGCTGAGCGGGCGAAAAGCCGGCCTGCGGCTGGTACGGTTCGTGCAACTCGGCGACGGCGCGCACGTGGGCGCGTGGGCGCGCACGCCGAATCACGCGATTCAGCGTGGTAATTTCTGTGGCGCACCATACCGATCGATGTGCCAGCGGAGGACCTCACCCTGCGCCACGCTACGGCTTTACCTTTGAAGACCCGCCAGACCCTCGGAACTCCATCGCTCGCGCGAATCGCGACGAGGCTTTGGCGCGCGCTCACCTGCACGCGCATCGGTCCCGGCTTCATCGCCGCCATCGCGTTGCTGCTGTGCTCGCAGCCCGCGCCAGCCGCCCAGATCAACGCGGGCTTCGTCTCGCTATACGGCGTGCTCGACACCAGCCTGGAAATCACCGACCCCGGCTCCGGCTGGACTCCACGGCTCGACTCGGGCGCGTTTCGCGGCTCGCGCTTCGGGCTGCATGGCGCGGAGCCGATCGGCGGCGGTACCGCGATCGTGTTTACGCTCGAGAACGGCTTCAGCTCGGTCGACGGCTCGCTACAGGTGCCCGGCTCGATCTTCAACCGCCAGGCGTGGATCGGCGCAAGCGGTCCATGGGGTGAAGTGCGGGCCGGCCGCCAGTACTCGCCGATCTATATCCCGTTCAAGGGCGATCTGGATGCATTCGGCGCCGGCACGATCGCATCGGGACTCAACAATCTGTCGAAGATCACGCCGTACGCGAGCAGCGCGGTCGCGTATCTGTCGCCACGGGTCGCGGGCTTCGCCGCCACGGTGATGCTGGCGACGCGCGACCCATCGGAACAGGACGGCAACGGCATCGATGGCTACTACGTGACCGCGTCGTATCGGATCGACGAACTGCATCTGCTGTACGCGCGTCAGCAGACGCACGGCGCCGGCGCGCTGCGCGCGAATCTCGGCGGCGCGAGCTACGGGTTCGGCAAGCTGCGCGTGTGGCTGTCGTTTTTCAACGGCGACGGCGGCGCGCCGGTCTATCACGCTGCGGGCGGTTCGCTCTCTGCGCAGTACAGTCTGTCGGCGAACGCGCGGGCTTCGCTCGGCTATGCGCACGTGCGCGACTACACGACGCCCGATGGGAGCGCCGATCAGTTCAGCGCCGCGTTCGAGTACGACCTGTCGCGCACGCTGCAGCTTTACTTCAGCGCCGCCTACCTCGCGAATCACGACGACTCGAGCTTTACGCTGCGCGGTGTCAACGTGACCGGGCTGCCGGTCGCCTATCCGGGCGCGCCCGTCGCGGGCGTGCAATTCGGCGTGCTGGAGCGGTTCTAGCGTGCAATCGCGATTCGGCTGGATCGCGATTGCACGTGAGCGCGCGTCCGGCGGAACAGACATCGGGCACTGGCGCTATGCTAGCGCTTTCGTCTACTCGAGGAGCAACCGATGACCCAGCCAGCAGGTTCGATGATCACGTTCAACCGTCCCGACGGCCAGCAGCTCCAGGGCTATCTCGCGAAGCCGGCCAAAGCCGATGGCGCGCCGGCTATCGTCGTGATCCAGGAATGGTGGGGCTTGAACGAGCAGATTCGCGGCGTCGCCGACCGGCTCGCGCAGGCCGGTTATCTGGCGCTGGTGCCCGACCTCTATCGCGGCAAGTCGACCGTCGAGCAGGAAGAAGCGCACCACCTGATGAGCGCCCTCGATTTCGGCGACGCCGCCACGCAGGACGTGCGCGGCGCGGTGCAGTATCTGAAGCAGCACACGGCGAAGGTCGGCGTGACCGGCTATTGCATGGGCGGCGCGCTGACGCTGCTCGCGCTGTGCAATGTGCCTGAGCTGTCGGCTGGCGCAGTCTGGTATGGCTTTCCTCCGCTCGACTATATCGACGCGTCGAAAATCAACGTGCCGGTGTTGGGCCATTGGGCGTTGCAGGACCAATTCTTCGCCGCCGAAACCGTTGATACGCTACAGAAGAAGCTGACCGACGCCAAAGTCGATATCGAGTTTCATCGCTATCTGGCGCACCATGCATTCGCGAACGAAACGGCGGTAGGCCCCGGCCGTATCGCGCAGACGCAATACGATCCGGTTTGGGCGCAGCAGGCGTGGGATCGCACGTTGACGTTCTTCGGCCGCACGTTGTGGCAGTGACAGGCTAATAAAGTAAGTGGACGCCAGTCCACTTCCGGCTGTAGCGCCGTGATCTGATTCGGCGTTCCGCAACTGGCCGCGCGGCATCGAAGCGCGGCCATTTTTATATGCGGCGCGGCCCTTTGCGGCGCGCCAGTCTTCCGTATCAGCGGCTATGATTCGCCCAAGGCGAAGACACCGTGCGCCGTACGACTGCGGGTTCGCTAGCGCATCGGATGGCAAGCGCGCGTTTCGGCTCGCTTACAACATCTCGCCGGGCGATTTTTCGCGCGGCGGGGTCCGCAATCAATCGAAGGAGATCACAACGTGGTGAAGATCGATCCGTGCCGTCTGATGGCCGACCTCGAACAGCTGCGCAGCTTCGGCGCGACCGGCCCGGGTGTGGTTCGGCTGTCGCTGTCGCCGGTGGATCTGGCCGCGCGTGAATGGCTGGTCGCACGGATGACCGAAGCGGGGCTCGACGCGCGCATCGACGGCGTGGGGACCGTGTTCGGACGCTCGCGCAACAGCGGCCCGGCGCTCGTGATCGGCTCGCACACCGACACGCAGCCGACCGGCGGCTGGCTCGATGGCGCGCTGGGCGTGATGTACGGCCTCGAGATCGCCCGCGCGCTGGCGGAAAACGATGCGACGCGTCACCTCGCGGTCGACGTCGCGTCGTGGATCGACGAGGAGGGCACGTTCTCGGGCTTTCTCGGCAGCCGCAGCTTCGTCGGCGAGCCGGTCGACGAATCGATTCGCGGCGCGACCAACCGGCACGGCGAGCGCCTCGAAGACGTGCTGAAGACGGCGGGACTCGCGGGGCGCCCGCGCGAGCGTTTCGAAGCGGGGCGTCAGGTCGCGTATCTGGAGCCGCATATCGAGCAGGGTGGCCGGCTGGAAGCCGTCGGCAAGTCGATCGGCGTGGTCACGACGATCGTCGGCTTGCGCGACGTACGGCTGCGCTTTCACGGTCAGCGCAATCATGCGGGCACGACACCGATGGCGATCCGCCGCGATGCCGGCGCGGCGCTGGTCGCGTTTATCGCGCGGATGAACGACGCGTTCAAGCCGCTCGTCGACGCCGATACGGTGTGGACCGTGGGCCGCATCGATCTCGATCCGGGCTCGATGAGCGTCGTGCCGGGAACGGCCGACATGTATCTGCAATTCCGCGACGCGAATGCCGGGCGCCTCGATGCGATGGAACAGAAGCTGACGGAGTTGGCGCGCGACTTCAATGCGCAAAACGCGGTGCGCGTCGAATTGCAGACGCTGGACGATCCGGTCGAACCGGTCAGCATGGATGCGACGCTCGCCGAACATATCGCGCGAGCAGCCGAAGCGCTCGCGCCGGGGCACTGGCTGCGCATGCCGAGCGGCGCCGCGCACGACGCGCAGTTGATCGCGCGTTGCATGCCGGCCTGCATGATGTTCGTGCCGAGTATCGGTGGCGTGAGTCACGACTTTATCGAGGACACGGCCGACGAACATATCGTGCTCGGCTGCCAGGTCGCCGCGACGGCGGCCGCTTCGATCCTGCTGGACGCATGGTCGAAGCGTTCGTGATTCGACGCGGACGTGGGTGGCGCGGTCGACGGACCGCGTTGCCAACGTCGGCAACGTGAATGAAGCGTTGGCGTGGTTGCCCGGCTAGTTCACTGCGTTTCCCAGTGACCGAACAACGACGCCTGCGTGCCACGGCTCGGCATCGCACGTGTTGGTTTTGCAGGCACGCCAGCTGTGGCCGCTCGCGTTGCGTGGCGCGGCGGCTCGTGCAACTGCGCGCCAGCCGCTGTCGCGGCCGCTTCGAGCGAAGTCTGGCCGGCCTCCAGTGAAAGCAGCAGCATCTTGTTCGCGAGGCCGCCGGCAAACCCGGTTAGCTCGCCCGACGCGCCAATCACCCGATGACATGGCGCGACGATCGAAATCGGATTTCGGCCGTTGGCCGCGCCGACCGCCCGCACCGCACCGACATTGCCCACCTGGTGCGCGATCTCCGTATAGCTGCGGGTCTGGCCGAACGGAATCGTCAGCAGCGCGTGCCAGACCTTCTTCTGAAATTCGGTGCCCTGAAACGCGAGCGGCAAATCGAAAGCTTGCCGCGTGCCGGCGAAGTATTCCCGCAATTGCCGCTCGGTGTCGACCAGTACCGCAAGCTCGTTCGCTTCGGTCATCTCGCCGAGGCGCACCCGGTTCGGCTTGTCGTGTTCCCACAGAATCGCGGCGAGGCATGCGCCGTTGGCCACGAGTTTCAATTGGCCGACGGGCGAATCGATCAATTTGTATGCGTAGGTCATTTGGTGTAACTCCTGACGGGTTCGGACGCGCGAATCGCGAGGCGGCTGCGCGGAGCGGCGCAAAAGCCCACACGAAAGTGGCGTCGATGTCCGATAGTGTGGCGCTCGCGTTGTCCGAACGCGCTCCACATATTGCTGTCTCATTCGCGTTCGCCATGGCCGCGGCGGATGCAACGATGCGGTCACTGTACCGCAGGCACTGCGCAACTCAGTAGAATCGATAGCGTCGGTATCGCACGGCGCTGCCCGAACCTCTTTGCTCACGACTGTGACTACGACTTTAGAACAACTCCGCGCCGGGCAACTGGCGGGTGTGCGTGAACTCAAACTGGCGTGCGGTTTGAAACAGCTTCCGCGCGAGGTTTTCGATCTCGCCGATACGCTCGAAGTGCTCGACCTGTCGAACAACGCGCTGTCGACGTTGCCCGACGATCTGCCACGCCTACGCAAACTGCGCATCCTATTCGCGTCGAACAACGCGTTTACTGCACTGCCGGAAGTGCTGGGCGACTGCACGCAATTGAGCATGATCGGCTTCAAGGCAAATCGCATTAGCGAAGTGCCGGCGGCCGCGTTGCCGCCTGCATTACGCTGGTTGATCCTGACCGACAACGAAATCGGGCATCTGCCAGCCGAACTAGGTCGTTGCATGCAATTGCAGAAGCTGATGCTGGCCGGCAACCGGCTGCGCGCGTTGCCCGAGGAATTGGCCGCCTGCTCGCGGCTCGAACTGCTGCGGCTGGCGGCGAACCGGTTCGCCGCGTTGCCGCGCTGGTTGCTGCGACTGCCGCGCCTCGCATGGCTCGCGTATGCGGGCAATCCGTTCGGCGCCGCGCTCGAAGACGCGGCGCTGAGCGATACGCCGATCCGCGCAATCCGCTGGGACCGGCTGACGCTCGAGCAGCCGCTGGGCGAGGGCGCGTCGGGCGTGATCTATCGCGCGACGCTGCGCGACGATCGCGACGGCGGCCGCCAGCGTCAGCGTGCGGTGGCCGTCAAACTGTTCAAAGGCGCCGTGACCAGCGACGGTCTGCCCGACTGCGAAATGGCCGCTTGGATTCGCGCTGGCGACGAGGCGAGCCTGATCCCGGTGCTCGGCAAGGTGATCGATCATCCGGCGGCCACACATGGGCTGGTGATGGAGCTGATCGATCCGCGTTTCGGCAACCTCGCGGGTCCGCCGAGTCTTGCGTCGTGTACGCGCGATGTCTATCGCGATGGTTTGCGGTTCGATCTCGGTGCGGTAGTGGGCATCGCGAGCGGCATCGCGAATGTCGGGAGCCATCTGCATCGGCGCGGCATCATGCATGGCGATCTGTACGCGCACAACATCCTCCACGACGGCGCGGGTCACGCGCTGCTCGGCGACTTCGGCGCCGCATCGTTCTACGACGCGAGCGATCGCGATCTTGGCGTCGCGTTGCAGCGGCTCGAAGTCAGAGCGTATGGCTGTCTGCTCGAAGAACTGATCGAGCGTTGCGACGCACTGGATGCGCAACCGCAGATCGCCGCCGAACTCGTCGCGTTGAGAACGCGTTGTCTGAGTGAAGCAATCGATAGCCGGCCGCTCTTCGACGAAATCGCCGCTAGCCTGTCGGTGCTGAAGGAGCAATGATGAGCGTGCAAAGGTTTTTTCGTGGCCGGGCGCTGTCCGCGCGATTCACAACGGTGCGCCGCGTGGTGTTCGATCAGCACGTGCGCGACGGAGTGAAGCCATGACGCGGAATCTGCGCCGCCGCATCTTGCTCGCGAGCGCGTTGAGCGCCACGGGTCTCGCTGGCCTTCCCGTGTTCGCGGGCGACGCGTATGCCGAAGTAGCGCCCGGTACCACGCTCAAAATCGCGCTCGTGCTGAAAGCGACGTCCGATCCGTTCACGGTTTCGATGCTCGATGCCGCTCGCAATTACCAGCAGCACTTCGCGTCGCAATTCAATCTGACGATTCGCAGCACGACCAAACAGACCGACACCGCCGCGCAGATCCGGATGGTCGACGAGATGATCAGGGCGAAGATGAACGCGATCGTGATCGCGCCGACCGATTCGAAGGCGCTGATTCCGGTCGTCGGGCGCGGCATCAAGGCCGGCATCATCATGATCGTGATCGACAGTCCGCTCGACGCAGTGGCGCAGGAAGCCGCCGGCATTTCAGTACCGTTCGTCGGGCCGAACAACCGCAAAGGTGCGAAGCAGGTTGGCGATTATCTGGCGGCGCGTTTAGCGCCCGGCGATCAGGTGGGGATCATCGAAGGCACTCGTGCAAGCGGTAATGCGCAAGAGCGCACGGCCGGCTACCGCGAAGCAATGGAAGCGGTGAACGCGCAGGTCGTCGCGGTCGAGCCAGGCAATTGGGATTACGGCAAGGGTCGCGACGTCGCTGCGAAAATGCTCGCCGAGCATCAGCAATTGCGCGCGCTGCTGTGCGGCAACGACAACATGGCGATGGGCGCGGTCGATGCAATCCGCGATGCGGGCCGCGGCGGTGGCGTGTATGTGACCGGCTACAACGCGATCGATGCGATCAGACCGCTGCTTGCCGATGGCCGCGTACTGGCAACGATGAATCAGTTCGCCGACCGGCAGGCAGTGTTCGGTATCGACTTTGCGTTGAAGGCGGTGACCGAGCGGCGCAAGCAGCGGGAACTGTCAAAGGTGATCGAGACGCCGCTGCAACTGGTAACCGCCGCCAAACGTTGAAGCGAAGCACCGGTTATTTCGCGCTTCGCCCGCGCGGCAATAAGAAGCGCGCGCCTCGATGACGCGGCCCGTCGCGCCAATACCTTGTTTGCTGTTTCATTCAGCCGACACCTTGTGCGGCTTCGTCGCTTTCTCGAGCTTGTTGTACTCGAATTCGGGCACCGACTTCAACGCGTCCTTGGTTGCGCCTGCAAGGAACAGATTGCCGTCGCGGATCTGGAAATGATCGACCGGAATCGCGACGTAGTGCTTGCCCATGCCGAGAAATCCGCCCACCGATACCACCGCGTAGGTCGCCTTGCGATCCGGCGCGATGATCACGTCGTAGATGCTGCCGATCTTGTCGTTCAGATCGTTGTAGACGGGCTCATCGACGAGCGCGCGCCGCACGCTCCAGCCCTTCAGTAGCGCATCGGTCTGTTCGACGGTGCCGCCGAGCGGCTGCAGTCCCGCGATCTGGGCAAGCGCCGCCGGCGACGCGCTGAGCGCGGCGAGTGTGGCCGCGCAGATCATCGTGCATGTCAACTTTTTTGCTTTCATTGTTGGACTCCCTGATTGCCTGTCGGAATGATTCTGCGTGTGTCGAAGGCGTTAGCAGGGAGCGTGCCTGGGGCGCGGGTGACGTCCGGTTGCGCTGATCAAGGCACCAGCCACAATGCGACCGCGTAAATCACGAGCGACACCGCGAACGTCACCGCCGTATATCCCATCACGCGCTGAATCCGGATACCCGCGATCGCGACGATCGGCACGGCCCAGAACGGCTGCAGCATATTCGACACGTTCTCCGCCATCGCGACGCCCATCGCCGTACGGGGCACCGATGCATGCAGACTGATCGCAGCGGGCAGCACGAACGGACCCTGCACGGCCCAGTGACCACCGGCGCTTGGCACGAGTAGCGTGATGATCAGCGAGCTCAGATAACTCCACAGCGGGAGGGTGACCGGCGACGCGATCGTCACGAACGCCTTCGCAATCATCGACGCGAGCCCCGTGCCTTTCATGATGCCCATGATCCCGCCGTACATCGGATATTGCAGCAGCATCGAACCGGTTTGACGCGCGGCGCGGCGAATCGAATTCGCGTAGGCGATCGGCGTGCGCTGCAGCGCGAGACCGATCAGCAGAAAGATCAGGATCGTGTTGTTGATGTCGAGATCGAAGCCTTCCTTGTGCCACGTCATCGCCAGATAGCCGATGCCGAGCGCCAGCAGCAACAGCGTGCCGAGCATCGACCGTTCGAGGCGTGCCGCGAGCGACGACGCATCGCTCGCGCGGGCGTGCGGATCGTCGCTCTGTGCGTCGGCCGCGTTCTCGCCGCTCTGACGAAACGCGACCACGTTGTGCGCTTTCGGATGCATGTTGATGAAGATCGCGGTCATTACGACGACGACCAGCACCGTTGGAATAAAGACGAATGGCGCGAAGATCGTCTCGCTGAGCGGCACCACGTGGCCGGTCGCTTTCTCGACGAGATTCAGCGCATTGCCGTGCGATGCCTGCGACAGCGCGATCGAACTCGACAGACCGCTATTGCAGATCGACCACGCCGAATAGCTGCCGGCCACGAGCCATGCGAAATCGACGTCGACGCGCCGCGCGATTTCCCGCGATAGCAGCGCGCCGACGATCAGCCCGAGCCCCCAGTTGAGCCACGCCGCAACCGCGACGACCGGAAACACGAGCAGTGCGGCGCGCGTCGGCGTGTGGGCGTGGGCGGCAAGCGCGCGCAATCCGCGCTGCACGATGGGTGCTTCCGCGATCGCATAGCCGGTGGCGAGGATCAGGATCATCTGCAGCGCGAAGCCCAGAATGCCGAATGTGCCGGTGTACCAGGAATCGAGCAGTGTCGGCAGCGTGCCGCCCGGCGCGATCAATAGCGCCAGCACCGCGACGAAGAACGTCAGGCAGATCGACAGCACGAACGGATCGGGCATGACCTGCTCGAAAACATAAACCAGGCTGCCGACGATGCCGCGTGAAGCGGCAGGCTCGGCAGCAGCTTTAACGGAGTGATCTCGCTTCATGGGGTGTGTGACTTTGAGTGGTGGCCGGCCGTTTGCGGCACGGAGCGGACGGAACGGCGCGCCGGACCCGCGTGTTCGGGATATGCGCAGGTACCGCTGACGCGTTTGCGTGACCTGACCTCGATGAGAGGGAGCTTCGTGGAAATGCCCAAGCGTGGACCGGGGCTTTACCGCAGTCTTTGTTAATCACGGCTGTGTGCCATGAAAGACTTCTGATTGCTTTTCATTGTTCTTACAACGAACGGTGCTTCGATTAACGAACATGTGATTATTCGCCCCGGTGCACGCGGTGTCAACAAACTGCGATCCATCACCTCGGCAACGGTGCGTCGACGGTGGTCGCCGTCGGCGTCCGTCGACGCCCCTAAGTCGGCGCGGCTCTCGATCGCCAACTAATACGTTTTTCGACCTAATCGCGCCGAAAAAGTATATTGGACGTCTTACTGGCGTTCTTGCACTATTCGATGCCAGCGCGCGCGCTGCACACCATTGCGGTCCGCACCGCACGCGAGCCGAACGTGGCACCGCCGCCGCTACCAACGTTGCGGTGTTCAGCCAGTCATCGCAGGCGCTATTCGAATTCAATAACAGCAATCCCGAGGATACAGATGCCCCACTATCGCTCACGCACTTCGACTCACGGCCGCAACATGGCCGGCGCCCGCGCGCTGTGGCGCGCGACCGGCATGAAAGACGACGATTTCGGCAAGCCGATCGTCGCGGTCGTGAACTCGTTCACGCAGTTCGTGCCGGGCCACGTGCATCTGCGCGACCTCGGCGCGCTGGTCGCGCAGCAGATCGAGGCGGCCGGTGGCGTCGCGAAGGAATTCAACACGATCGCTGTCGACGACGGCATCGCGATGGGCCACGGCGGCATGCTGTATTCGCTGCCATCGCGCGAACTGATCGCGGACTCGGTCGAATACATGGTCAACGCGCATTGCGCGGACGCGATGGTCTGCATCTCCAACTGCGACAAGATCACCCCGGGCATGTTGATGGCCGCGATGCGTCTGAACATTCCGGTCGTGTTCGTCTCCGGCGGTCCCATGGAAGCAGGCAAGGTCAGGTCGCCGGCCGACGGCCAGGTGATCGCGAAGATCGACCTGATCGACGCGATGATCAAGGCAGCCGACCCGAAGATCAGCGACGCGGAAGTCGCCGAAGTCGAGCGCAACGCCTGCCCGACCTGTGGTTCGTGCTCGGGCATGTTCACCGCGAATTCGATGAACTGCCTGACGGAGGCGATCGGCCTCGCGCTGCCGGGCAACGGCACGATCGTCGCGACGCACGCATGGCGCAAGGGGCTGTTCGAACAGGCGGGCCGTCTGGTCGTCGATCTGTGCCGCCGCTACTATCAGGAAGAAGATGCATCGGTCCTGCCGCGCAGCATTGCGACCAAGAAGGCGTTCGAAAACGCGATGACGCTCGACGTCGCGATGGGCGGTTCGACCAACACCGTGTTGCACCTGCTGGCCGCCGCGCAGGAAGCGGGTGTCGACTTCACGATGTCGGATATCGATCGCATTTCGCGCAACGTGCCGTGCCTGTGCAAAGCCGCGCCGATGACTGACAAGTACCACATCGAGGACGTGCATCGCGCGGGCGGCATCATCGGTATCCTCGGCGAGCTCGCGCGCGCGGAACTGCTCGACCTGTCGTGCGGCAACGTGCACAGCGGCACGCTCGGCAACGCGATCGCGAAGTGGGACGTCGCCGGCGGCGCGAGTGAAGAAGCGCAAAAGTTCTTCCGCGCGGCGCCGGGCGGCATTCCGACTACCGTCGCGTTCAGCCAGGAAGCAACGTTCACGACGCTCGACACCGATCGCAAGAGCGGCTGTATCCGCAGCAAGGAGAACGCCTATTCGAAGGACGGCGGCCTCGCGGTGCTGTACGGCAATCTCGCGGAGAAGGGCTGTATCGTCAAGACCGCTGGCGTTGATGAATCGCAGTGGCTGTTCTCGGGCCGTGCGCGCGTGTTCGAAAGCCAGGACGAAGCGGTCGATGCGATTCTCGGCGACAAGGTCGTGCCGGGCGATGTCGTCGTGATCCGCTATGAAGGTCCGAAGGGCGGCCCCGGCATGCAGGAAATGCTGTACCCGACGTCGTATCTGAAGTCGAAGGGTCTCGGCAAGAGCTGCGCGCTGTTTACCGATGGCCGCTTTTCGGGCGGCTCGTCGGGCCTCGTGATCGGCCACGCGTCGCCGGAAGCGGCCGAAGGCGGCACGATCGGCCTGGTCGAAGACGGCGACGTGATCGAGATCGATATCCCGCAGCGCAAGATGCATCTGGTGGTGTCGGACGAGGAACTCGCGCGCCGTCGCGCGGCGATGGAAGCACGCGGTGACGACGCGTGGCAGCCGGTCAATCGCGAGCGCGTGGTGTCGCAGGCATTGCAGGCGTATGCGGCGTTGGCGACGTCGGCCGACCGCGGCGCGGTGCGCGATATTTCGCAGCTGAAGCGCAAATAACGCGCGAGGTGTGTGCAACGGCTCCAGCGCGGCGACGCGATCGGGGCTGGTAAAGAGGCCCGTATGCGGGGGACTGCGTACCGGCCTCTGCGTTTATCGGGGCGATCGGTGTTCGTACGTTGCCCGGTGTCTTTGAGGAAGCTGATCGACGCGCGCGACGATAGCTGGTATAGGCATTCACAACTTGTCGTCCCCTTCCTTCTGCTATCAGCGTCTCGCGGACGGCGCCGGCCGTTAGCCCGAGTGCACGGTCGTGCGGGTAACAAAACAGCTGGCGATCGAATTGCGCTGTGAAAAAGAGCGCCCGCTCCGTGCTCAGGAACGCTGAGCATCAACACGCGCGACGTTGGACGCGTATCTTCCGAATGCACGAAGCGACAATACGGTCGCGTACAAGGGTACGTTCAGAGGGCTGACAGCGGGTGCGACCTATTCGTTCGGACGCGACAGCGCCGGCACCGGCAATTCGCCCGGTCAGGGAACTTGCGCCGGACAGGTGCCAGGCGATATCAATCAGTGTCGCCAGTGGAGCGCGATGCTCAAGTATGACGGCACCAACTTCGGGCTTGCATCGGCCTACGACGAGCAGCGCGGAGGCACGAACGCAGCCGCGAACTTCTTCGATGGGATCGCCCCGGGCGCGATCGCGTCGAGCGGGGCAAAGGACGCCCGCGTGCAGGCAAACGGCTACGTGAGGCTGTGGGACGTGAAAATCGGCGGCGGCTGGATTGGCCGGCGCGTCGAGCCGGATACATCGGTTGCCAGCGTTCGCTCGAATCTTTTTTATCTTGGTGCGCAGTACTACGTCACGCCGGCTTTTGCGATCGATGGCGAGGCATACCGGGTGCTCGTGCAGCAACACGACACCAGGGCAACAATGGCCGATCTTCGGGCCACGTACTTTCTGTCGAAGCGGACCGCGGTGTAAGGAAATATTGCGTACCTGTGGAACAGCGCAAAGGCACGCTTCTCGGTAAGCGCGGGCGGCGGAGGCACGAACCCGACGGCGGGAGTTGGGCAACTCGGTGCAATCGTCGGGATCCGGCAGATGTTCTGACGGAGTCCGCGCGGGACTGTTGAATTAAAGCTCCCGCGCGATCGGGGCGCGCGCTGATCGCATTGATCGGCGGTCGTGATGACTTGATAAAAAATCGCTGATTCACCGCGTTTGGCCGCTTGTTTACACTCGTCACGCGATCCGGCCGCGCTGTGTTAGGCGTAACTGCCGCACGCCTGCCGCTTCGACGTCAAACCACAAATGCAAGGTGCGGCAGCGCGCGGGGGGTGCTCGAATTTCGTCGTGACTTCCGCCCGCGCGTCGATCCGTGCACGCAAACGGTGGCGGCGCCCGCTTTCCTTTTCGACCACCATTCCAACTCACGCCATGACGCCCAACCTAGCCGCCGATAGCCTCGATACCATTGCCGACTCATCCGGGCAGCACGCGGCCGCGCGCATACCCCGCCCGAAGGCGATGTCGCTTCAGGTGCGGCTCGCGCTCACGATCGGCCTGCTGACGGTGCTGATGACAGGCATCGGCGCGCTCGGTCTCGTGGGCGCGTGGCGTGCGAATCGGGCGAATCAGGACACTTACGAGAACAAGCTCACAGCGGCGGTGCATATCGGCAACGCGGAGCTGTTGATCGGCCGTACGCGCCTCGTGCTCGGCGGCGCGATCGCACAGCCTGACAGCCCGCGCGCGCAGGAACAGATCGCACACGCGAGCGACTTCTTCGCACAATCGGACGACGAATGGCGCGCGTTCGTCGACGAACCGCACGAGCCCGGCGAAGCGCCGCTGATCGAAGCGGCGAGCCAGCGGCGCGCGCCGATGCGCGACGCGATGCATGCGTTCATCGACGCGCTGAAAGCGGGCGACCGCGACGGCGCGCAACGTATCGGGACGGTGCAGCTGAGCCCGCTGTTCAACGCGATGAGCAGCGCGAACGACGAGTTGAAGCGCACGCTGTATGCGAACGCGAAACGCAGCTATGACGACGCCGAGCGCTACTTTCATCTGTTTTTCGCGCTATCGGCGGCGACGATCGCGTTCGGTATCGCCGCAGCGGCATTCGGCTGGATCGCGTTACGCCGCGCGATCATGACGCCGCTCAACGAAGCGCTGACGCACTTCGAGGCGATCGCGGCAGGCGATTTGCAACGCACGATCGTGAGCCGGCGCGCCGACGAAATGGGCCGCTTGCTCGATGGCTTGCGCACGATGCAGACGCAGCTCGCGCGCACCGTCACCGCGGTGCGATCGAGCAGCCGGTCGATCGGCACCGCAACCGCCGAGATCGCGGCGGGGACGCTCGATTTGTCGTCGCGCACCGAAGAGCAGGCGGCCTCGCTCGAGCAAACCGCCGCCAGCATGACCGAGCTGACCGAAACGGTGCGTCAGAACGCGGCGCATGCGCAGCAGGCGCATACGATTGCCGACAGCGCGGCGTCCGCTGCGAGCGACGGCAGCGACGCGATCACGCGCGTGATCGGCACGATGGGACGGATCGATTCGAGCGCGCGCAAGATTGCGGACATCACGGGCATCATCGAAGGCATCGCGTTTCAAACCAACATTCTGGCGCTGAATGCGGCGGTCGAGGCCGCGCGCGCGGGCGCGCACGGGCGCGGTTTCGCGGTGGTCGCCGCCGAAGTGCGTTCGCTCGCGCAGCATGCGGCGGCGGCCGCGAAAGAGATCGGCGAGCTGGTGAGCGATGCGGTTCGTGCTGCCTCGGACGGCACGACGATGGTCGCCGACGCCGAGCGGTCGATCGACAGGATTCTCGATGCGGCCCGGCGCTTCGCGGACATGATGGGCGGCATCGTGTCCTCGGCCGAGGAGCAGCGCGCGGGTATCGAACAGGTCGATGCCGCGGTCAATCTGATGGATGCGATCACGCAGCAGAACGCCGCGCTGGTCGAGCAGGCGAGCGCCGCCGCGCAGGCGCTCGATCAGCAGTCGCGCGAACTGGAGCGGCAAGTCGCGAGCTTCCGGGTCGCGTAGTCGCGCGATCGTTCGTCGCCTTCATCGCTTTCATCGCGATGACCGCGGCGCTCAGACAACGCTGCGCAGAGTCGACAGATCGAATGGCGCCATCCTGCGCAACGCGAGGCGAAAATCACGTGCGATCGGCGACAGCGCGGCATCGCGCCGGCGAATCAGACCGATGGTTCGCGCAACAGTCGGATCGACCAGCGGCCGGATCGCGATACGCGCATGCGGGTCGCGCGGTGCCGCGCAACGCGGAATGATGGAGATACCGAGGCCGGCTTCAACGAGTCCCAACGACGTGGTCAGATGCTCGATCTCGATCAACCGGTCGGGGCGCCAATGGATATCCGTGAGCGCGGCATCGAGCATGCGCCGGTTGCCGCTCGACGTGCCCGACACGATCAGCGGCCACGGACGCAACTCGGGCCACGTGACATGTTCGCGCGCGGCGAGCGGGTGATCCGCAGGGCACGCGAGCACATACGGATCGACGAGCAATTCGTCGACGGCGAACTCGGGCGATTCGTTCACCATGAACGCGATACCGAAGTCCGCGTCGCCGAGCGCGACACGCTGCACGACCGTCGCGAGATTGGCTTCGATGAGTCTCAATCGCACGTCAGGGCGGCGCTGGTGATAACTGCTGACGATGGTCGGCAGCATGAACTTCGTGACCGTCGGAATGCACGCGATGGTCAACTGGCCCGCACCCGTCCGGGTCGCTTCGCTCACCAGTTCGAGCGACGCCAGCAGGTCCCGCAACACGCGCTGCGCACGCGGCAACAACAAGTCTCCCGCTTGGGTGAGCGCGACCGTGCGGGTGGTGCGCTCGAACAGCATTACGCCAAGCGCTTCTTCCAGCCGTTTGATGCGGCGCGTCAAAGCCGACGCGGACAGGTTCAGTTCGAGCGCGGCGTCATTAAACGAGGCGTGCGATGCGACCGCGACGAACGCTCGCAATGCGTCGAGATCGACAGTCGAAAAACGGTTCATCGCCACTCCGCTGACTCTTGCACGTGACGCAATAATAATCACGTCGTGTGCAATTCACAAACGCGCGCCTGCTGTTGATACTGAGTACGCGGCATTCTGTGCCCGCTTATTCATTCAACGGACGTTCAGGCAGATGAACCAGCACAACGACATCGGCGCAAACCCTTATACCGGCGGCATCGCCGCATTCGTCGCGGGCTTGCGATACGAGGCGATACCCGACGAGGTGCGTGCGCGCATCAAGCTGTTGATTCTCGATTCGCTCGGCTGCGCGATATTCGGCGCGGGACTGCCGTGGAGCCGCATTCTTGCCGAGACCTTGCAGCGCGTTGACAGTACGCAAGGTTGCCGCGTGTGGGGCATGCCGTTGCGTTTGTCCGCGCCGCATGCGGCGCTCGTCAACGGCACGCTGATCCAGAGTTTCGAGCTGGACGACGTGCATCGCGTCGGCGTGCTGCATGTCGGCGCGGTGACCTTGCCCGCGGTGCTGGCTGTCGCGGAGCTGCTGTCCGCCGACGCGCCGATGACCGGGCGCGAGTTTCTGCGGGCCTGCGTAGCGGGCTATGAAGTCGGTCCGCGCGTGGGCATGTGCATGGGACCGGAGCACATCGCGCAAGGCTGGCATTCGGGCGCGACGGTCGGCGTATTTTCCGCGGCGGCGGGCGCGGCCGCCGCGCTGCGACTCGATGCGCAGCAAACGGTGCACGCGCTCGGGATCGGTGGCACCCAGGCGGCCGGGTTGATGGCCGCGCAGTTCGGTGCGATGGTCAAACGCATGCACGCGGGCCGTGCCGCGCAAAGCGGCTTGTACGGCGCGTTGCTTGCGCAAAACGGCTTCACCGGTATCGTCGACGTGTTCGAGAATCCGTACGGCGGGTTTTGCAGCACGTTTTCGCGCTCATCCGACCGCTTCGATCTGACGCAACTCGTCGATGGCCTCGGCGAGCGCTTCGAGACCATGCGCATCGCGCTGAAGTTCTACTCCTGCGTGGGCAGCAATCACACGACGCTCGACGCGATCCGCGCGATGCAGGCGCGTCATCCGTTCGGCGCGGACGATATCGAGCGAATCGTCGTGCACGGTTCGCGCGTGACCGTCGACCATGTCGGCTGGAAATACGTGCCGCAGGGGCTCACATCGGCGCAACTGAACCTGCCGTACTGCGTCGCCACGCTGCTGCTCGAAGGCGATGTATTTGTCGACCAGTTCAGCGACGACAAGGTCGCCGACCCTCAGCGGATGGCACTGGCGGAGCGCGTTCAGGTGGTCGAGGATCCGTCGATCACCGCGCGTGGATCGCTGCTGCGGCACATGGTGCGCGTCGAGGTGCGCTTGCGCGACGGCACCCGGCTCGAACAAACGGTCGAGGCGCAGCGCGGCAGCGAACACGCGTTCGCGAGCGAAGCGGAGATCGTCGGCAAGATGAGAAAGCTTGCCGCGCACCGGATCGACGCCACCCGAATCGCCCGCATCGTCGACTGGGTGATGCACGCCGAAGACCAGTCGGATGCCGGCGAGCTAGCGCAGCTTCTCGCGCTCGCCGCTTGAGGAGCCGCCGTGTCCGCCAGCGCGCACACTTTGAAGTTATCCGCCGCGCCTGCCGGCCGGCGCGAGCAGTTGCGCTCGATCATCGGTGGCAGTGCCGGCAATGTGATCGAGTGGTACGACTTTCTCGCGTACTCGATCTTTTCCATTTACTTCAGCAAGGCGTTCTTCCCCGGCGGCAATCAGACCGCGCAACTGCTGAATGCCGCGGCCGTCGCCGCGATCGGCTATGTGGTGCGGCCGCTCGGCAGCTGGGCGATCGGCGTACTCGCCGACCGGCATGGCCGGCGCGTCGCGCTGAGCTTGTCGGTGGCGATGATGAGCGTCGGCTCGCTGATCATCGCGGTGACGCCGACGTACGCGTCGATCGGCGTGGCCGCGCCGGCCGTGCTGATCTGCGCGCGTTTGCTGCAGGGCTTCAGTATGGGCGGCGAAGCGGGCACCAGCGCGACGTATCTGAGTGAAATGGCGCCGACCGGCCGGCGCGGTTTCTTCGTCGGCTTCGTGCAGGTGACCGTCGTGATGGGACAACTGCTGGCGCTCGGGCTGATGCTCGTGCTGCAGCGGCTCGTGCTGACGCCCACGCAACTCGAGCAGTGGGGCTGGCGGATTCCGTTCGCGATCGGCGGCGCGCTGGCGATCTTCGCGCTCTATCTGCGACGCGGCATCGCGGAAACGGAAGCCTTCACGCGAGAGCACAGCGCCGCCGCCGAAACGCAGGCGCACACGCAGACGCAACGGGGTAGCCTGCTGGCACTGCTCGTCCAGCATCGGCGTCAAACGCTGTGGACAATCGGCATCAGCGTCGGCGGCACGGTCGCGTTCTATACGTTCACGATCTATCTGCAGAAGTACATGGTCAATACCACCGGCTTCAGCCGCAATGCGGCCACGCTGATCGCGACGCTGGCGCTCGTCATTTACATGGGCTTGCAGCCGCTTTACGGCCTGCTGTCCGATCTGATCGGACGGCGGCCGGTGATGATGATCTTCGGTGTCGGCGGCACCTTCCTGACCGTGCCGCTGATGCATGCGCTCGGCGCGACGCATAGCGCGATGACGGCGTTCGCGCTGAACCTCGCGGCGCTGGGCATCCTGAGCGGTTTTTCGTCGATCCACTGGCTCGTCAAGTCCGAGTTGTTTCCGGCGAAGGTTCGCGCGCTCGGTGTTGGCCTGCCGTTCGCGATCGTGTCGTCGGTGATGGGCGGCACCACCGAATATCTCGCGTTGCGCTTCAAACACGCCGGTCATGAATCGTGGTTCTTCTATTACGTCAGTGCGTGCGCGGCGATTTCGCTTGTCACGTATGTGCTGATGCCCGAGACGCGCAATCGGTCGGTCATCGACGAGGAAGCGCGCCGCTAATGAACGGAGACGTTTTCATGCAACCGGGTTTATCCGGAGGGCGCAGCGCGGCACAGTCGTTGTCGGACTATGCGCTCGGCGTGCGGTTCGAGCAGTTGCCCGCCGACGTGGTGCGGCTCGCGAAAGACTGCCTGATCGATGCGCTCGGCGCGGCGGTGTATGGGCACGAGGTGGATGCGGGCCAGGCCGTGCTGCGCTATGTCGCCGGTGCGGCCGCCGGCCCGTGCGCGATTCCGGGCACGGCGACGCGCGTCGCCCCCGAGGTGGCGGCATTCGCGGGCGGCGTGCTGGTCCACGCGGCGGAACTCGATAGCCTGCGGCAACCGGGTGCCGGCGTTCATCCCGGCGCGTCGCTGGTGCCGGTCGCGCTTGCCGCCGCGCAGCTTGGCGGCGCGTCAGGACGCGAATTGCTCGCGGCGCTGGTTGCCGGTATCGAGGTGTTGTTTCGCATCGGCGCCGCGACGAAGCACTCGGCCGAAGCACGCGGCTTTCATGCGCCCGGTTTGACCGGGCCCTTCGGCGCCGCGATCGTCGCGGGCAAGCTGGCCGGCGTCGATGCGCGCACGTTGTGCCAGGCGTTGGGCATTGCCGGTTCGCTAGGCGGAGGCCTGCTCGAATTCGCGAAGTCGGGCGACGGGGGTCTGGTCAAACGTCTGCACCTGGGGCGCGCGGCGCAAGCCGGCATCGTCGCGGTGCAACTGGCGCAGGCGGGTTTCGACGGTCCGTCGACCGTGCTCGAAGGGCGCCACGGTTTCTTGCACGCGTATTGCGAGGCCTCCGACGCGGCGCGTCTGACCGACGGTCTCGGCACGCGCTACGAAACATCGACGTTATGCCTGAAGCGCTACGCGTGTCACATCGTCGCGCACACGCCGGTCTACGCGGCGCAGCAAATGCGCGCCGCCCACGATATCGACGCACGCCGCATCGCCGCGATCCGGATCGAGGGCGCGCCGCGTCTTGCCGCGAATCACGATATCAAGTTGCCGGCCAATCAGGTTCTCGCGCAATACAGCGTGCCGGTTTGCGTGGCGGCCGCACTGCTGCACGATGCCGACGATCCGGCGACCTTCGGCGCGCGTCTGTTGCAGGACGAAGCGATCCGTGCGCTCGCGCAACGGGTGACGCTGGTCGCGACCGACGCGACCGGCCTCGCGACCGTCACACGCATCACGCTCGATGACGGCACCGTTTATGAGAGAGCGCAAACGGATTTTCCCGGTTGCCCGTCGACGCCGTTCACACCGGCCCAGCTGCGCGGCAAATTTATGCGGATGACGAAACGGCTCGGCACCGCGGCCGACACGCTGTTCAAGCGGCTCGACCGGGTGGAGCACGAAGCGGATCTGCACTGGCTCGACGCGATGCCTGCCGCACCGTCAGATTCATTTGCAGGAGGAGAGCGTCGATGAGTATCGCGAACATTGCCAGCGGGCTGGGCGAACGCGTCGCGGCATTCGGCTGGGCCGACGTGCCCGACCAGGCATTGCGTTGGGCGCGTATCGGCATCATCGATACGATCGGCGTGACGCTAGCCGGTGCGGCAGAGCCGTGTGCGCGAATCGCGCGGACCGTGGCGGCGCCGTCGAACGGCGCGGCGCTCGTGCTCGGCACACGCGAGCGGATGAAGCCGAGCGACGCGGCGCTGGTCAACGGCACCGCCGCGCATGCGCTCGACTTCGACGATTGCAGCAACACGCTTGGCGGCCATCCGTCCGCGCCGATTCTGCCGGCGTTGTTCGCGCTGGCCGAAGACGCGCACGCGAGCGGCCGGCAGCTCGTCACGGCCTACGTGGCGGGTTTCGAAGCGCAGGCCCGCATCGCGCACGCCGTTAATTTTCACCACTACGACAAGGGCTGGCATCCGACCGCGACGCTCGGCGTATTCGGCGCGTGCGCGGCGTGCGCGCATCTTCTGAAACTGGACGCGGCGCGCACCGCGACGGCGTTGTCGATTGCCGCGTCGTTCGCGTCCGGCATCAAGGCCAATTTCGGCACGATGACGAATCCGTTGCATGTCGGCCATGCGTCGCGCAACGGAATGATCGCGGCGCTGCTGGCGCGCGAGGGATTCACTGCGGGCGACGCGGCGTTCGAACATCGGCAGGGTTTTTTCGACGTCTACAACGGCGCTGGCCATTACGACCCTGAAGCGGCGTTGAGTCATTGGGCCGAGCCACTCGATATCGTCGAACCGGGCATCGCGATCAAGCAGTACCCCTGTTGCGGCAGCACGCATCCCGCGATAGACGCGATGCTGATGCTCGTCAGCGACTACGGGCTCAAGCCGGACGACGTCGACTCGGTTGTTTCATGGACGCATCCGCGCCGCCTTCAGCACACCAATCGCCCGCAGCCGGCCAGTGCGCTCGACGCGAAATTCAGCGTGCAGTACTGCGTCGCTCGCGCGCTCGCGCACGCACGCGTGGTGCTGTCCGACTTCGAAGGCGACGCGTTCCGCGAGCCGGCGATTCGCGCGTTGATGGCGAAGATCGTCGCCGAGCCGGACCCGCTAGCGGACCAGCAGCCCGACCATTTCGGCGCGGAAGTCGTGGTTCAGTTGCGCGACGGGCGGCGCCTGTCTCGGCGCGTCGCGCGCGCGGCGGGCAGGACCTCGGCGAATCCGCTGCCTGACGCACGGATCGAAGCGAAGTTTCTCGATTGCGCGAACCACGCATTGGCGCCGGAGGCGAGCCGCGACGCGTTGGGCATGCTGTGGCGCATCGATGGTCTGGACGACATCACCACATTGACCGCTTTACTCGAAGCGGGTTTGCGGCACTGACGCGTCTGCCGGTGCCGGCGCCGGTGCCGGTCCTGGTGACGGCTTCATCCGCAAGACACCGCGCGGCTACGACCGCCGGATTGAAAGGAGACAGGCATGAACGATTTACTCGTCGCCGCGCGCGTCGACCGTTTGCCGAACTCGCGGATGCATCGCGAGTGGATGTTTCTGTTCGCGATTCCACTCTTTTTCGATAGCTGCGACATCAACACGTTTGCGTCGGCGGCGCCGGCGCTGATCCGGCATTGGCACATCGCGATCAACGAGATCGCGCTGATCACGTCGGCGAGCTTTATCGGCATGTTCTTTGGCGCGACGCTCGGCGGTTTGCTGTCCGACCGGCTTGGACGCAAACGCTCGCTGATGCTGTTCGTGCTGATCTCGTCGCTCGGTTCGCTGGCGACCGCGCTGGTGCCGAGCGTCCCGTATCTGTTTGCCGCGCGCGTCGTCACCGGCTTCGGTATTTCCGCAGGCATGGTGACGGTGATGACCTATATCGCCGAGCTGTTTCCGGCGCGCTCGCGCGGCACCTGGCAGTCATGGGCGATGGTCATCAACCTGTGCGCGATTCCGATGACCAACCTGGTCGCGCGACTGCTCGTGCCGTACGGGCCGGACGGCTGGCGCTGGGTTTTCGTCTGGGGCGCGCTCGGCGTCGCATTTCCGCTGATCGCGAAGCGGCTTCCCGAATCGCCGCGCTGGAGTGCACGCGCGGGACGCTTCAGCGAGGCGGAGGCCGCGCTCGCGGCAATGGAAGCGCGTTGCGCGGCCGAGGGCCATGTGCTGACCGCGCCGGAAGTCGTCGCGCGAGCGCCGGAACCACGTGAGCCGTGGACGACGATGTTCAACCCTGTCTACCGTCGCCGCACGCTCGCGCTGTGCGCGATCTGGCTGCTGCAGACGATCGGCTTCTACGGTTTCGAGGCCTGGGTGCCGACCTTGCTGGTCCATCACGGCATCACGATAGCGCGCAGCCTCACGTATTTCACGTTGATCAACGTGGGTGCGCCGCTCGGCGCATTGCTCGCGGTCTATCCGGCCGACCGTTTCGAACGCAAGCATCTGATCGCGCTGGTCGCGCTGCTGATTGCGGGATTTGGCCTGCTGTACGGGTTGAGCTTTACGCCGGTGCTGATCGTCACGTTCGGGTTCGCGGTGGGCATGCTGACGCAAACCTTCGCGACACTGCTCTATGCGTACACGCCCGAACAGTTTCCGACCGGCGTGCGCAACAGCGCGACGGGTCTCACGTACGGCGCGGGCCGGATCGCGAACGTGGCGAATGCTTTCGTGATCGCCGCGGTTTACACGAACTACGGCTATGCGACCGTGTTCATGTATATCGCGGGCGCGTGGTTCCTGACCGCGCTGATCACGCTGATGTTCGGCCCGAAGACCACCGGCCGCAGCCTCGAAACCCTGAACCCGGCCGTGGATGCAGAGGCGGACGCGGCGTCGCTGACGCCGATCGCCGAATACACGCGGCGCTAGCGGCTATGTACATCTGGAACTGGAGAGCGAACTGATGAGCATCGACACACTCGACGATATCGACGTACTCGTAATCGGTGCGGGCAACGCGGCGGCTAATGCGGCGTTGTCCGCCCGCGAAGGCGGCGCCGCGCGCATCGTGCTGCTCGAAAGCGCGCCGCAGCAAGCGCGCGGCGGCAACTCCGCATTTACGGGCGGGGCATTCCGCTTCGTCTACGAATCCGTCGACGATCTGTTGAAGCTGGCGCCCGATATCGCGGAACTGGATCTGCCGAATATCGATTTCGGCACCTATACACGCGAGCAGTATTTCGACGATATCGGCCGGCTGACGGAGTTCCGCGCCGATCCTGATCTGACCGAGGTACTGATCGGCAATAGCTACGACGCCGCGCTGTGGCTCAAGCGGCACGGCGTGCGATTCCAGCCGGCGCTCGGGCGCCAGGCGTTTCGTGTGGAAGGCAAGTTCCGCTTCTGGGGCGGCCTCGCTTGCCACATTCTGGGCGGCGGCACGCATCTGGTCGAAACGCTGCATCAGGCGCTGACGGACGCGGGAATCGACGTGATCTACCGCACTCAGGCAATGGGCCTGCTGCATGGCGACGCGGGTATCGAAGGCGTGCGCGCGATGCGCGACGGCCGGCCGGTCGAGATCCGCGCGAAGGCGGTGGTGCTCGCCTGCGGTGGTTTCGAATCGAGCCCCGAGATGCGCGCACGCTATCTCGGGCCGAACTGGGATCTCGCGAAGGTGCGTGGCACACGCTACAACACCGGCTGGGGTCACAAGATGGCGATGGAAATCGGCGCGTCGGTAACCGGCCACTGGTCGGGCGCGCATGCAGTGCAATGGGACATGAACGCGCCCGAATACGGCGATCTGACGATCGGCGATCGTTTCCAGAAGCACAATTACCCGTTCGGAATTCTGGTGAATGCAAAGGGCGAGCGTTTTCTCGACGAGGGCCTCGACTTCCACAGCTTCACCTACGCGAAATATGGGCACGAAGTATTGCGCCAGCCGGGCCTGTTCGCGTGGCAGATCTTCGATCAAAAGGTCGTCAAGCTGCTGCGCGACGAGTACCGGATTGCACGCATCACGAAAGAAACGGCGAACACGCTGGAAGAACTGGCGCAGAAACTCACGGGTGTCGATCCTGAAGGCTTTCTGCGCACCGTGCGCGCGTACAACGATGCACCACGGCCCGATACGTCGTTCAATCCAAACATCCACGATGGTCTGCGCACGCGCGGGCTCGCGATCGACAAAACCAACTGGGCCAACCGGCTCGACACGCCGCCCTTTGAAGCTTATGGCGTCACGACTGGCGTGACCTTCACGTTCGGTGGGCTGAGGGTATCGACCGACGCCGAGGTGCTGGACGCGTCGGGTGCGCCGATCCGCGGGCTGTTCGCGGCGGGCGAGATCGTCGGCGGCCTGTATTACCACAACTACGGCAGCGGCACCGGGCTCGTCGCCGGCGTCGTATTCGGACGGCGCGCCGGCGCAGGTGCGGCGCGGCTGGTCGCGCGCTGATTCGCAAGCTCGGGGACTCGATTCGATGCTGCTTATCAATAACGATTGTGTGGCGCGCGTGCTCACGATGCGCGCGTGCATCGACGTGCAGGAACTCGCGTTCGCCGGGCTGCCGGGTGGCGCGTCGATCGGGCGTCCGCGTATCGACACCTATGTGCCGACGCGAGACGACGACAGCTATTACCGCTTCGGCTCGGTCGACGGCGCGACCGATGGCATTCTGGCGGTCCGTCTCAAATCGGACGTGATGGTGTGGCCGCGCGACGGCGACGGTCGGGTGGGCAGCGAGCAGAAGTACTGCGTCGAGCCTGGCACGTATTGCGGGCTGGTGATGCTGTTCAGTACCGACAACGGTGCGCCGCTCGCGATGCTCAACGACGGCCACCTGCAACATATGCGCGTGGGCGGTGCGGCCGGTCTCGGCACGCGGCTGCTTGCGCGCGAGGACTCGCAAGAGGTCGGCATGATCGGCTCGGGCGGCATGGCGCAAACGTTTCTCGAAGCGCTGATCGCGGTGCGCGATATCCGGCGCGTGCGCGTGTTCAGCCGTCGTGAGGCGAACCGGGTGCGTTTCGCGCAGGACATGCAGGCGAAGTTCGGCATCGAGGTAACAGCCGTGCACTCAGCCGAACAGGCGGTGCGTGGCGCCGATATCGTCGCGACCTGCACCGACAGCATGACGCCCGTGATCGACGCCGACTGGCTGGAACCCGGCATGCACGTGGTCGCGCTCACGCCGCGCGAGTTCGACGCGAGGGTGGTCGCCCGTTTCGACGTGTGCATCGCGCAAGGTCGTGAACGGTTGCCGCTGGCGGAAAGCGAACGCTTCAGTCAGCGCGTGTCGGGTAGTCCGAATGCGTTTATCGGCGGCAGCGACGAAGAGCGGAGGCGTTTGCCGGTGTCGCGCGGCGACCGCGTGGACACGACGGACTGGCCGGTCTATACCGATGTGATCACCGGCCGCGCGCCCGGCCGCACGGATGCCCGCCAGATCACGTTCTACTACACGGTGGGCAATTGGGGGGTGCAGTTCGCGGCGGTGGGCGGGCATGTGTACCGGGAAGCGTCGCGGCTGGGTTTGGGCATGTCGTTGCCGGACCACTATTTTCTGCAGTCGATCAGGAATTGAACGGACGGCTGCCGAACGGTTTGACAACATGCGGGATTGAGCTGCCTGCTGCGGGTTGGCCTGCACCCAAATGCGGCGTTATCGGGGGCACCGTCCGCGAGGTCGGCGCTAAAGTCTCGAAAGACCGGATCGGCAAACACTGACCGAAGCGCGTCCAGCTTGGGTCATTGGAGTGGAACGCGCCTTGCTATAGGCTTGGCGTTCATGAAGCCAGTACGGATAGCGATGACCTACGGAACGGTTCCGATCATGGTTGACGACCCGCTCATTTGCACGGATCGTTCGCTGCGCCTTCTGCGCCGGGGCAATAGTCGTCGACGACATGCCGCACCCGGAGAAGTCGGCGATCATCAATCGGCGATGCCTGCATCGCCGAGTGCCAAAAGCAGCAGCGCGGACACTGCAAGCACTGCGCGCGAGCCTGTCGAACGTGCGCGAACGAATGTCGCGCGGTGGGGCAATGAAAGGGGCTCGGCATGCCGACCGCGGTGAGCTCACGAGGAGGGTCCCGTGCCACACCATCATCACGATCACGATGACGGCCACCACCGCGGCGGTAGCCATGCAGGCCACTCTCACGGCGCTGGCGGTCATCATCATTCCCCGCCGGCGGGTTTCGACCGCGCATTCGCGCTTGGCGCCGCTCTCAACGCAGGATTCGTCGGCGCAGAAGTCGTATTTGGCCTGGCCGCCCATTCTGTCGCGCTGCTGGCGGATGCTGTGCACAACCTCGGCGACGTCCTCGGTTTGCTGCTTGCGTGGGGCGCTGTCTGCCTCGGGCGGCGCAGCCCCACGCGACACCGCACTTATGGCTACGGTCGAAGCTCCATTCTTGCGTCCGTCACCAATGCAGTGATTTTGCTGGTGGGCGTAGGCGGCATCGCCGTTGAAGCGGTGCGCCGCCTGGCCCAAGGTATCCCGCCCGGCGAGGTCGGTGGAAAGACCGTCATGATCGTGGCGGCTGTGGGAATCCTGGTGAACGGCGCGACCGCGCTGTTGTTCGCGAGGGGCCGGCACGGCGACCTGAATCTGAAGGGTGCGTTCCTGCACATGGCCGCGGACGCCGCGGTGTCATTGGGGGTCGTGGTCTCAGGCTTCGTGATCCTACTGACTGGCTGGGCATGGCTCGACCCGGTCGTGAGCCTTGGCATCGCCGCGCTCATTCTGGTTTCAACGTGGGGCCTGCTGAAAGACGGTCTCAACCTCGCGCTCGATAAAGTCCCCGAAGGCATCGATGCGTTGGAGGTCCAGAATTTCCTCGCTGGCTTGCCCGGCGTCGAGGAAGTGCATGACCTGCATATCTGGCCGCTTAGCACGACCGGCACAGCGCTGACGGCGCATCTGGTCCGGCCTGCAGCAGGTACCGACGACGGGTTTACCCAGTCCGCCTGCTATGAGTTGAAAGCCCGATTCGGGATCGGTCATGCGACTCTGCAGATCGAAAATGGCGACCCGGAGCATGCGTGCAAGCTGGCACCATCACATGTGATCTAACCGGCTGCCAACTTCTAACACGACATGCGGTTTGTGCGTCTGGATAACTTCACTGAATGCGCTGCGGGACTCGGTGAATTGCCTCTTCGTTGGTCGAACTTGTGCGTTTGGCATGCTCTCACGGACGAAGTTATAGAACGCCACAGTGTTCCAGAAACGTAGCCTTGCATCGTCGTTAAGCTGAGGTGAACCGGTCATCAATCTTTCAGCAGCGGTGCAAATGTCATAGCGGATCGATTTCCAGCCCTCCTGCGGATCGCCGTTATGCGCTCGAATCATCCATTCGGTTTCACGCTGTTCGTCTTGGCGTAGGCCGTACCCAGATTCACCGAGAATGAGCCAACGGATCCTTAATGATTGCCGACCCACGGGTGATAGCGCACTTCCGATGAATGAGTTGCAGCCATCGGCTAGTTGGGTTGCGTACACCGCAAACTCTGCTCGAAGATCATGTGGCTCGCAGTTCGGCCAGAAACACAGCCGGCTCACGCCATCAACGATCGGCAATCGTTCTGCTGTATCAGTATTTTCCGGGCAAGGACGCGCTAACGGTCGCGCTCATCAATCGCGAGCACAGGCGGTTTTATGAGGATGCGGCTGTCGCGCGCACCAGATGCAGTGGCAGGGCGGCGCTGGAAACTTTGCTTGCGGCGGCGGTGCGTCAGCAATTGCAGCGTCCCATGCTTGCGCGTCTGCTCGATCTGCAGATGCGCGTAGATATTAGCCGGGTCCGTCGCTGGCGGCCGCCAGAAGTGGCACCACCAGATCGCTGATCGGCGTCGGGATGCCGCGAGATCGACCGCATCGCTGCACGACCCCGTTCCGGCTGTCCCATTCGAGCGGGCGGCCGGCCTGTCGGTCAGCGAGAATGGACGTGCCTAGATCGGCCGGGGAGCGCTGAAATCCATCGACGATCTGTTGCGGCACTTCGTCGCCGAGCGTCGCACCCTCCGCACGTGCAACCTCAAGACATTCCCGCAGGTAAGCGAGCGTCAGCTGGGCAATGTCGGTTCTGGAAAACATGCCTGCACGGCGACCTGCCAGAACCATCAAACCCGCCGCCGCGTTCTGTAGAAGCTTGCGCCACGCGATGGACGTGAAATCCACCGCTACGTCGACCGAACACCGCGTGCCGCGTAAACCCGCGAGCACCACGCGGGCCGCTGGCGTGTCTGGCAACGTGAGGCGCGGTTGGCCGCGTAACCACACCGAGGCGTCCGGTTCGCGTTGGGCGGGAAACCACACCACCGACGGCAGCACTGGACCGCCGGATACGTGCGGCGCGAACAGCGCTTGCTGTTCGACGCCGTTTTGCAGCACACAGACCACAGTGTTCGCGCCGCACAGTGCGGAAAGCCACGGCGCCGCCGCCTCCACCTGTGTCGACTTGACCGCGACGAAAACCAGGTCGAACGTGTTCCTGATCTCGGCCGGGTCAACATGCACAGGCCCCGGTACAACGATACGACCGCCGTCGAAGCGCAACTCCAGATGCTCGCGCACGGAGCGGCCGCAAATCGCCGGCGTGCGTCCGGCCTCATGAAGCGCTGCCGCGACGGTCGTGCCGATCGCCCCCGGACCCACCAGCGCGACGCTTGGATTTTCAGACATCTTCATCTCTCCCATTCTGTCCTGATTGTCTTTTGCTGCCCTGAAGCCGTGTTGTCGAGCCGCGAGCACGATCAGCCCAAGGATACATACACAGCTGGTGATGGAATGCCCGAAGTTCGTGTCGCGGAATATCAACGCGGCTCGCGTTCCGTGCAGCCGTGAGCCTATGACGATCATGACCACGGCAACCGCATCGCCCGCTTCGCGGCCAACGCTTACGGTCTTTCCTCGGGTGCCAGATGCGAGCGCAGCGCGATCGCCAGCGGCGGGATCGCCAACGCGGTCAGCGCCGTCGCAAAAGTAGCGCCGTGTACGCCGATGCGGTCGCCAAGAAAGCCATAGATAACCGGTGAGATCGCACCCGACGCTATCGTCCCCGTGTAAAACAACGCGAATGCGCGCTCAGTACGCTCGGGCGCCGCCAGTTCCGGCACCGTTCCATACAGCACGGACGAGGTGCCGTTGAGCATCATGCCCAGCAGCGGCAGCAGCATCATCGTGAGCCCCAGTGGAAGAAACATCACCGCAACGATGCAGGCCGCAGTGCCGCCCTCGGTGAGCACCACCGTGCCTATCACGCCCATGCGGGCACCCAGCCAGCCGCAAGCGAACTTGCCCGCCGCGCCACCGGCAAAGACCAGCGCTAGCGCGGTCCCGACCATTGGCAGCGCGACGCCTTTTGCCTTAAGCAAAAACGGCAGGAAGGTGAGCAGCCCCATACGCACGGCGGTATCGAGCACACCCATCGCGAACAGTAGGGAAAAGCCGGTTGCCGAGCGGCTGCGCGGGTCGCCGGGCGCCTTCGCGTCGACCCCTGCGCTACGCGGTACGGACGGGAAAAATAGCGCGATCACTGCGGCAATGACGCAGCCCAGTCCGGACACAATCCACAACGCGTGACGCCACGGCATCATGGTGACGAGCAGCGAAATGGCAGCCGGCAGCGCCGACTTGCCGAGGTCGCCGGAAAAATTGTAAATACTCAAAGGTCCTCTGGCGTCGCGCCCGTAGGCGCGAGCGACGGCCCCCGAGGCGATCGGGTGTTGCGTGCTCGAGCCGCTGCCGGAAATCGCCAAAGCCACGCACAGACCGAGCAGCCCGCCTGACATCCCGGCGACGGCATAGCCGAGTGCGGCCTGCAAGGTACCCAGCGCCAGTGTGGCCCGGCTGCCCAGCCGCTGTGCGAGGCGTCCCGCAGGCAGCTGGAGAGTGGCCATTGTCCCGGCATAGATACCGCGCAGCAGAGCCAACGCTGCGAAATCAAGACCAAAGTCCGTCTGCCAGACCGGCAGCAACGCATAGATCATGTCCGTGTAGCCGTCGTGCATCGCGTGCGCGACACACGAGAGCCACAGCACGCGCGAGCGGACGCCGGACCCGCCGGTCGCATCGGCCTGCCGTGTGAGCGATGGGAAAAAAACGGGCAAGCGCATAACGATCCTTTTGTCACGGCGCGAACCGCAAAGGCCACGCCGTCGCGCGTTCACGCTTCTTGTGGCGATTTTATGACCGGACAACGATGCGGTTCAATTGAGCTAATATCGCGGCGTCAGAGAAAAAAAGTCACGTCATGAATAGAACCGCAGACGCTGCGATGGACCGGGACAAGCTGCCACCGCTCAACGCGTTGCGTCATTTCGAAGCAGTGGCCCGGCACGGGAGCTTCGCCGCCGCGGCCACCGGGTTGCATGTCACTCACTGGGCGGTCGGAAAGCAGATCAGGTTGCTGGAAGACTGGTTCGGCTTGCCGTTGTTCGAGCGCCGCTCGCGCGGCGTCGTGCTGACCGATGAAGGCACTGCGCTGCTGAACGATGTGAGTAGCGCGTTCGAGCGGCTGGGCACCGCCGCGGCGCGGCTGCGCCACCATCCATTTACGCGCCGGGTATCAGGCATCGTGCGTGTGAACGTGCTGGCAAGTTTCGCGCTGTGCTGGCTGCTGCCGCGTCTGGCGGATTTTGAGGCGCGTTATCCGGACATCGAGGTGCGGGTGTCGACGACATCGCGCAAGTTGCGCTATATCGGCGACGCCTTCGACATCGGGGTTCGCTCCGGGCCCGAACAAGGTGCCGGTGTCGTGTCGCGGACGTTGATGCCCGACTTGCGTCTGCCCGCCTGCAGCCCTGCATTGCTGCGCCAACACCCGATACGAAGCGTGGCCGATCTGCGCGGTCAAACCCTGCTGCATTCCGCGACAACACGCACAGCGTGGGCGCACTGGCTGCGGGAGGCCGGTGCGCCCGATCTGCGGGCTGCCCGTCATGTCGAGTTCGACCACGTCAATCTTCAGCTTGCCGCCGCCGTCGAGGGTCTGGGTGTAGCGCTGGCATCCCTGCCACTGATAGAACGCGACATTGCCGCAGGGCGTCTGGTCTGTCCGATTGTCGCGCCGACGTGGCGCGCCGCCGACTACGCGTTAGTGATCAATGCCGATCGCGCGGGCGATGACGCGGTCAACGCGTTCGAGCAGTGGATCACGATGATGGCCAGGGGGGAGGCCGTACCGGTCGACGCTCGATGATGCGGTAGGTGAAGCGAACTCGATTCGACGCTGCCCGCCGCAGGCGCGGCACCGTGTTCGCTGAGTGCTTCGATCAACGTGGCGTAGGCGGGCGATCCGTGCAATGGCGTGATCCAGCGGCATGCGTCGAGATCTTTCCAGTCCACTTCACGCTCCGGTGCGCCCAATGGATGAGATGCGCCGGTGATGAAGACGAAGGGCTCGCGATAGAGCGTTTCCTGCACCAGCGATGTCTGCGTGCTCGTCACGCGGTTGCGGCCAAGCGCGATATCCAGGTCGCCGTCCTCGAGTAGCTTGATGAGCCGGTCGAGCGTGCCTTCGACAGCATGGTGGCATCGATGCGAGTCGTATTCCCGCCGAGCTTGCTGGAGGCTGGGCGGATTCGATCCTCCTGCAAACACTGCAGCCGCGCATGGTCGTGCCGCCGCAGCAGCCCACCGGTTCGATTCGCACGATGCTCAAGGACCTGAACGCCATCGACGCGTTTGCGGTCGAATGCGGCGTCACACTGCCCATCGCGCGCCGCGTGCGCGACTGGCTGATGCGCGCGGTGAAAGAAGGCCTCGGCGACGCCGATATTTCGCAGATTGTGCTGGCTTCCGTGGAATGATCGTCGTTGAGCGCACGGCAGCCAAGTCAATGAGATTGACCCGGAACGATTCGTGTACAGCAGATCCGCAGCGGTCCACGCCTTCGCATTGACGCTGGCGGTCGCGATCGTTTTTCCATCATCGCGATCGGCGATGGTGCCTTTCCCAAAGACCACGTCCAAGCCAGCGCGCCTGATGCATGATGCTCGCACAGCAGAATCAATTCCAAGACCGCGTGGCCGTATTTGCCGCGGCCAACAAGTTGATGGAGCGAGACGAAGCAATGCAACGCAATCAGGCGATGGGTGGTCCGAGGACGCTTTACGACAAGATCTGGGACGCTCACCGGGTCATGTCGCGCGACGATGGACAGGACCTGCTGTTTATCGACCGGCATTTCGTCCACGACGTCACCGCGCAATCGTTCGATATTTTGCGTGAACGCGGGCTTAAGCCGCGCTCACCGGAACGTACCTTCGGCACGCCCGACCACTACGTTTCAAGTGCCGCGAATGACATGGCATCCGTGACCGACCCGGAGCGGCGCGCGATGGTCACGGCTCTGCAACGCGATGCGAGCGAGTCGCGCATCACCCTGTTCGACATGGACGACTCGCGACGCGGCATCGTCCATGTGGTCGGGCCCGAGCAGGGCTTGAGCCTGCCGGGCATGACCATCGTCTGCGCGGATAGCCATACGTCGACGCACGGAGCGCTGGGCGCGCTGGCGTTCGGCATCGGCGCGACCGAGGTGGCTCACGTGCTCGCCACGCAATGTTTGTGGCAGCGCAAGTCGAGCAATATGCGCGTCGTTCTCGACGGCGCGCTGGCCCCGGGCATCACCGCCAAAGACCTGATCCTCGCCGTGATTGCGCGGATCGGCGTGGCTGGCGCGGCAGGCCACGTGATCGAGTATGCCGGCTCGGCGATCGCCGCTTTGTCGACGGAAGGCAGGCTGACGTTGTGCAACATGACGATCGAGGCGGGCGGGCGCGCCGGCATGATCGCGCCGGACGAGACCACCTTTGCCTATCTGGCTGGCCGCCCGTATGCACCGGCAGGCGAACAGTGGGATCGCGCGATCGCGCACTGGCGCACGTTGTTCACCGACTCCGGCGCGAGGTTCGAACGCGAGGTACATATCGACGTGGCCGGCATCGCCCCGATGGTGACCTGGGGCACCACGCCCGAATACGCGTGTGCGATCGACCGCCACGTGCCCGATCCCGCCGGGCAGGCCGACCCGGATCTACGCATGGCGATGTCGCGGGCCCTCGACTACATGGGTTTGGCGCCCCACGAGGCGCTCGAAGGCGTCGCGATCGACAGGGTATTCATCGGCTCGTGCACGAATGGACGTATCGAGGATCTGCGCGGCGCGGCCGAGGTCGCGCGCGGCCGTCTCGTGGCACCCGGCGTCGAGGCGTGGGTGGTGCCGGGTTCGCACGAGGTGCGCGCGCAGGCGGAGGCAGAAGGGTTGGACCGCGTGTTCACGGAAGCCGGGTTTCAGTGGCGCTTCCCCGGCTGTTCGATGTGCCTCGCCACCAATGGCGATATCGCCGCGCCCGGCCAGCGCTGTGCGTCTACGTCGAACCGTAATTTCGTGGGCCGCCAGGGGCCCGGCGTGCGTACGCATCTGATGAGCCCGCCGATGGCTGCCGCAGCCGCGGTGACCGGACATCTGACGGACGTGCGCCGCCTGCTGGGAGCCTGAACATGGAAAGCCTGACCTACCTCGACGCGGTGGCGGTGCCCATTGCCGCGATCAACTGCGATACCGACCAGCTGCTGCCGGCGCGCTTCCTGCAAAAACCCCGCTCCGACGACTTCGGCCAATTCCTGTTCCGTTCATTGCGCTTCGGCCCCGACGGCGCGGAACGGCCGGACTTTGTGCTCAACAACGCGCGTTACCGCGAATCGCGCATCGTGGTGGCCAACCACAATTTCGGTTGCGGCTCGTCGCGCGAGCATGCCGTCTGGGCGCTGTACGACTACGGTATCCGCGCGGTGATCGCCCCAAGCTTCGGCGACATCTTTTTCATCAACTGCCTGAAAAACGGGCTGCTGCCGATCGTGTTGCCCGAGGCCGTGGTACTGCCGCTGCTCGACAGCTTGTCGGGCAACCCGGGCAGCCGCATCGCGATCGACTTGCCCGCGCAGACCGCGACGTTGCCCGACGGCTCAGTTCATCTGTTCGAGATGGAGCCGTTCGCGAAACAGTGTCTGCTGTCCGGCATGGATGAGATCGACTACACGCTTTCGCATCGAGACCGCATCGATGCGTACGAGCGCGACCATGCTCAGGTCTATTGAAGGCGCGGTCTGACGGACAACCCACAAGGAGAGGTTCAGATGAAGATTGCAGTGATGCCTGGCGATGGTATCGGTACGGAAGTCGTGGCGCAGGCCCTCAAGGTGCTGCGGATCGTAGCGCCACAAGCTGAAACCCAGGAGGCGCCGATTGGCGACGCGGGCATTCAGGCGCACGGCGTGCCGCTTCCCGCCGCCACGCTGGAATTGGCGCGCAACGCCGATGCGATCCTGTTCGGCTCGGTGGGCGTGGCCGACGAAGCCGACATTCCGCGTGAACGCCGTCCCGGCACCGGGTTGCTGCTGTTGCGTGAAGCGCTGACCCTGTATGCGAACTTCCGGCCGGCCTACATGTTCCCGGAACTGATCGGCGCGTCGACGCTGCGGCCGGAAGTGGTGGACGGGCTGGACCTCGTGATCGTGCGGGAGTTGAACGGCGATGCCTATTTCGGCCAGCCACGCGGTTTCGAGATCAACCAGGCGGGCGAGCGTGCGGGCTTCAACACCATGCGCTATTCGGAATCGGAGGTCGAGCGGGTCGCGCGCGCCGCCTTCGAATGCGCGCGCCGCCGCCGGCGCAAGCTGTGCTCCGTGGACAAGGCCAACGTGCTCGAGGCGAGCCAGTTGTGGCGCGAGGTGGTGACGCGCGTCGGGCGCGATTATCCGGACGTCGAACTGAGCCATCTGTTCGTGGATGCGGCCTCGATGATGCTGATGCGCCGGCCCAAGCAGTTCGACGTAATCGTCACCGGCAACCTGTTCGGCGACATTCTGTCGGACGCCGCGGCCATGCTGACTGGTTCGATCGGCATGCTGCCTTCAGCGTCGCTCGGCTACAACCGCAAGGGCTTGTACGAACCGGTGCATGGTTCGGCGCCGGACATCGCCGGCAAGGATATCGCCAATCCGCTCGCCGCGATCCTGTCGCTGGCGATGATGCTGCGCGAGAGCTTCGAGATGGAAGATGCCGCGAGCCGCGTCGAGCGGGCCGTGCGTGCAGTACTCGCTGCCGGCTACCGCACCGCGGACATCCATCAGGAAGGCACGCGAGCCGTCGGCACCCGTGATATGGGCGATGCGGTGGTCGAGGCGCTGCGCAAGCAGGCAGCCTGAGCAGGGTCGCACAGTACGGATCCGGGCGCGCGAGGGGGCCGCCGATCATCGGCGATTCCCGGCACTACAGGCATCGTGGGCACGAGCAACCCGGCCCATTCCCGGCAGTTGGTCGCACTAGATACCCCCGGAAAGGGAGGAGACAATCATGAAGCTGAAATTCGCGATCGCGCTTTGCGCAGTGTTCGAGCTTGTCTGCGGTTGCGTCGCCGCCGTCGCCAAGGACGTGCCTGAAAAGCCCGAGCTGCATATTGCGGCCGCTTCCGTGGGCATCACGTATCTGCCGATGCTCGTTGCCGAGCAGCGCGGCTACTTCAAGGACGAAGGGCTGGACGTGCACATCGCCGCGTTCTCCGGCGGCTCGAAGACGCTGGAGGCGCTGCTGGGCGGCAGCTCCGACATGGTGGCGGGCGCCTATTCGAACACCATCACCATGGCCACCAGGGGGCAGCATCTCGTGGTGATCGCCGCCCAGGTGATTTGCCCGGGCTGGATCTTCGGCGTGTCACAGAAACGCGCAGCCGAAGTCAAGTCGGCCAAGGATCTGAAGGGCATGCGCATCGGCGTCAGTGCGCCGGGTTCCAGCACGCACATGGCCGTCAACTACATCTTGCACAAGGCGGGGCTGCAACCGTCGGACGTCGCGATCATCGGCGTGGGCCAGGCAGCGGGCGCGGTAGCGGCCGTGCGGGCTGGGCAGATCGACGCGCTGATCGTCAATGATCCGAGCGCCACGATCCTGGTCAAGGACGGCAGCCTCAAGCCGTTGGAGAACATGCGCACGGCTGAGGGCAACGTCAAGGTGTTCGGCTCGGACTACCCCGAATCGAGCCTGTTCGCGACGCAGGATTTCATCGATAAGAATCCGAAGACGGTGCAGGCGGTCGCCAATGCGATCGTGCGCGCGGAGAAGTGGATCGCGAAGGCGACACCCGAACAGGTCGCGGACAACGTACCGCCCGAGTACCTCGAGGACAACAAGGCGCTGTATGCGGAGGCCTTCAGGAACAGCCGCCGTTGCATCGCGCAGAACGGCGAGATCACCGCTAAAGGCGCGCAGACCGTGCGTCAGGTGTTGTCGGCGTTCGACCCGACCGTGGCGTCGGCCAACATCGATCTCGCCACGACCTATACCAACCGGTTCGTCGCGAAGGCCGCGGAGATTCAGCCATGAGCACCGCGCCGTGCAATCTGGTGTTCGACCGCGACCAGGTCGAGGTGCGTGAAGCGCTGCGTTTCGACAACGTGAGCTGCACGTTCGCCGGCAATGGCAAGCACGCGCAGACCTACACCGCCGTTTCGCACGGGAACCTGACGATTCGCGACGGTGAGTTCGTTTCAATCGTCGGCCCCACGGGCTGCGGCAAGTCCACGCTGCTGAACGTCGCGGCCGGGCTGATTCGGCCGTCCTCGGGCAGCTTGCGCGTATTTGGCGAGACCCTGACCGATGGGCTGAACACGCAAGCCGCCTATCTGTTCCAGGTCGACGCGCTGATGCCCTGGAAAACGGCCGAAGACAACATCGCGATCGGCCTGATCTTCCGCGGCATGCCACGCGAAGACGCGTTGAAAGTAGCGCATGAGTGGCTCGAACGAGTGGGTCTGCACGGGCACGGCAACAAGTATCCACACCAGCTGTCGGGCGGCATGCGCAAGCGCGCCAGCCTGGCCCAGGCGCTCGCGCTGAACCCTCGCATCATTCTGATGGACGAGCCGTTCAGCGCGCTCGACATCCAGACCCGGCACCTGATGGAAAACGAGCTGCTGCGGCTGTGGTCGTACGACCGTAAATCCGTGATGTTCGTGACGCACGATCTGGAAGAGGCCATCTCGTTGTCGGATCGCGTGATCGTGCTGTCGGCGGGGCCGGGTACCCGGCCTATCGCCGAGTTCGAGATCGATCTCGTGCGTCCGCGCGAAATGTCCGAAATCCGCATGACCCAGCGTTTCCTGCAACTGCACACCCAGATCTGGGACGTGCTTCGAGGGGAGGTTCTGAAAAGCTATGCGAACAATGGTGTTTGACCCAAAAAACCGCTTCACCGTGCTTGCCGCGCGGCTGGTGCTTCTGTTCGGCTTCCTGTTCCTGTGGTGGCTCGGCACCAGTCAGAAATGGCTATCGCCTTTCTTCTTCGGCGATCCGTTCGGGGTCGCTCATCGCATCATCGACTGGATCGTGACGGGCTCGGTGTTTCGCCACCTGTATACGACGCTGGTCGAAACGATGCTGGCGTTCGCGATCGGCACGGTGCTCGGTCTCGCCTGCGGTTTGTGGCTCGCGCTCGATCCGTTTCTCGCGGTCGTGTTCGATCCGTTCATCAAGGCGATGAATTCCATGCCGCGGCTGATCTTCGCACCGGTCTTCGCGCTGTGGTTCGGCCTCGGCATCTGGTCCAAGGTGGCGCTGGGCGTGACGCTGGTGTTCTTCGTGGTGTTCTTCAATGTCTTCCAGGGCGTGCGCGAGGTCAGCCCGGCGGTCTTGTCGAACACCCGGATGCTGGGCGCCAATCCGCGGCAACTGATGCGGCACGTCTACCTGCCTTCGGCGACGAGCTGGGTGTTCTCCAGTTTGCACAACGCGATCGGCATCGCTTTCGTGGGCAGCGTGGTGGGTGAGTACCTCGGCTCCGAGAAAGGTGTGGGTTATCTGATTCTGCTGGCCGAGGGGGTGTTCGACATCAACTCGGTGATCGCGGGCATCCTGGTACTGACGCTGTTCGCACTGGCGCTCGATACAGCGGTCTCGCTGATCGAGAACCACCTGCTGCGCTGGCGCCCCGTCGCCGGTCAGACCGTGGCCGCGAGCGCATGAGCGTGCGCGCGCAGCGATCGACGCATCGACTTTGAGGACATCATCTTGCAGACCAACACGATCAACCTGAAAGACCGCGTCGCCGTCGTGACGGGCGGCGCACAAGGCATTGGGCTCGAAGTCGGGCGCCGGCTGCTCGCTTCGGGCGCCCGTCTCGCGATCTGGGATATCAACACCGCGGGTCTCGCCCAGGCCGGTGCGGAACTGGGCGGCCACGAGGTGCATACCGAGCGTGTCGACATCCCCGATTACACCAGCGTCGAGGCTGCCGTCGCGGGCACCTTGAAAGCGGCGGGACGCATCGACATCCTGATCAACAACGCGGCGATCGTGGGTCCGAATGCCACGCTTGCCGACTATCCGGTCGATGTCTGGAAGCAGGTGATCGATATCGACGTCAACGGCACCTTTCACTGCTGCCGCGCCGTGGTGCCCGTCATGGTCGGACAGAACTACGGCCGCATCGTCAATATTGCTTCGGTCGCGGGCAAGGAAGGCAACCCGAATGCCGCAGCGTACAGTTCAGCGAAGGCGGCCGTCATTGCGATGACCAAGTCGCTCGGCAAGGAACTCGCGAGCCACGACATCGCGGTCAATTGCGTGACGCCCGCGGTGGCGCGTACGCCCGGCGCGATGGAGCAGTCGCCCGAGCATATCCGCTATATGCTCGGCAAGATTCCGCGCGGCCGTTTCCTCGAACTCGGTGAAGCGGCCGCGATGATCGCCTGGCTCGCCAGCGAAGAGAACTCCTTTACGACCGCCTCAGTGTTCGATCTGTCCGGCGGACGCGCGACCTATTGACGGGAAACTATCGATGACGCTGTTGCGCCACGTGCAGGGTTGAACACCGCGGGCCGCGCGCGCCCGCAAGACAAGGAGACGAACCATCGTGAAAGCGATCAGGCGCCTGCTGTTGCCCGTACTAGCCGCATGCTCGGCGCTCGTGAACCAATCGGCCGCGGCTGCTGCGCCGGTGCCCGAGAAGCCCAGAATCCAGCTTGCCGCCGCGGGCGTGGGCTTTCCGTATCTGCCGTTCGTCATTGCGGACAGCCGCGGATATTTCAGGCAGGCGGGGCTGGACGTCGAAATCGGCGTATTCAGCGGCGGCGCGAAGGCGCTGCAAGCGATGTTGGGCGGCAGCGCCGACATCGTGGCCGGCGCCTATTCGAACACGATCACGATGGCGGCGAAGGGGCAAAAGCTCGTGTCGTTCGTGACCTTGGCCTCGTGCCCGGGCTGGGTGTTCGGCGCGACCCGCGCCAGCCACGGCAAGATCAAGACCTATGCGGACCTGAAGGGCATGCGCATTGGCGTGAGCTCGCCCGGTTCGAGCTTCCACATGGGCGTGAATTATCTGTTGAACAAGGCCGGCGTGAAGCCGGGCGACGTGTCCATCATCGGGGTGGGTTCGTCCGCGGGTGCGATCGCCGCGGCTCGCAGCGGACAGATCGACGCGTTGATGAGCAACGATCCGGTCGCGACCGTGCTGCAGGGTAGCGGCGATCTGTTCCCGCTGGCCGTGATGCGGGACCCCGCCGCGACGCGCGCCACGCTCGGCGGCGATTATCCGGAGGCGTCGATCTATACGACGAAGGAGTTCGCCGCGAAGTATCCGAACACCGTGCAGGCGGTAACGGATGCCATCCTCGCGGCCGAGCGCTGGATGGCGCACGCGACGCCCGAGCAGGTTGCCGCTGCGGTTCCGCCGCAATACGCGTTGGCCGACAAGGGGATGTTTGCCCGCGCCTATGGCAACATGCAAAGCTGCATCTCGCGCGATGGCTTGATGACGGACGCCGCGGCGCAGACCGTACGCGATGTGCTGGCTGCATTCGATCCCGACATCGGCAAGGCCTCGATCGATCTGAAGGCCACTTACGACAATCACTTCGTCGAGAACGCCGACAAGCACTGACTGGCGAGGAGAACGAGCGATGGACAGCGCTGTGCGCGTCCTGGCCGCAGGGCTGAAATTTCCGGAAGGCCCGGTGGCGATGGCCGATGGCTCGATCGTGCTGGTCGAAATCGAGCGCGAGACGATCAGCCGCGTCGCTGTCGACGGTACGGTGAGCGTGCTGGCGCAAGTCGGCGGGGGGCCCAATGGCCTGGCGCTGGGGCCGGATGGCGCCTTCTACATCTGCAACAACGGAGGCTTCCTGTTCCGAACGGTCGCGGGGCTGAACCGCACCAAGCCCGGCGTGCACCCGGATTACACGAGCGGGCGCATCGAGCGCTTCGATCCTCGGACGGGCGCACTGACGACGCTCTACGACCGCTGTGGCGAGCATCCGCTATGCGGTCCCAACGACATCGTGTTCGACCACGACGGCGGCTTCTACTTCACCGACTTCGGCAAGAACCGCTTGCGCGAGCGTGATCATGCCGGTCTCTATTACGGTCGAGCGGACGGATCGATGATCGTCGAAGTCGCGTATCCGCTCACCACGGCCAACGGCGTCGGCCTGTCGCCGGACGAGCGCGTCGTCTACGTGGCGGAGACCGAGACCGCGCGGCTGTGGGCGTTCGACCTGGAAGCGCCGGGCAGCGCGCGCAAGCATCTTTATCCGTCTCCGCACGGCGGCCGCCTCGTGTGCGGGTTGCCCGGCTATCAGCGCTTCGACAGCCTGGCGCTCGATGCCGACGGGAACATCTGCGTGGCGACGCTGGTGACGGGGTGCATTACGGTAGTGGCGCCGTCCGGCGAGGTGCTGCGACAGGTGCCGGTGCCCGACGCGATGGTGACCAACATTTGCTTCGGCGGCACCGACATGAAGACGGCTTATCTCACGCTGTCGGGCACGGGGCGCCTCGGCACGTTGCCGTGGCCGCAAGCGGGGTTGAAGCTGGCTTATTCCTGAGCGCCCGACGCGCCTGACACGGCCCGACGCGCGAGCAGGTGCTTCAGAAAGAGCTGGACTGTCGCGGGGAGCGATTCGGCTTCGCGCACGCAGATCTTCCAATGCCGCTCGGCCCAGGCTTCGTCGAGCTGGACAGCGACCAAGGGCGCCGAGCTGACATAGCGCCGCGCATGATGCTCGGGCACGAGACCGACGCCCAGGCGCGCTTCGACCATGCTGCGCACCGGTTCGAAGCCATTGACCCGGATCGACAGCTTGAGCGGGTAGTCCAGATCGGCCGCTGCGCGCAACACCAGCGAATTCAGATAGCTGCCCGCCTGCGGACCCACCAGCGGGTATCGGGCCACCTCGCTGAATTTGACCTTCTCCGCGCGGCTAAGCGGGTGATCGGGCGGCATGATGACCACCAGCCGGTCGCTGTGATAGGGAAACACCTGCAGGCCGGGGTTCAAGGTCGTGCCGCCGAACACCCCGATGTCGGCGGTATTTTCGGCCACCGCGCGGACCACGGCGGGGCTCAGGCTCTCCTGCAGGTCGATGCGCAGGCTCGGGTGCAGCGCCACGAAGTCGCGGATGTCGTTGGCGATGTACTGGACGATGGTCGAGAGGCTGGCATGGAGGCGAATCTGTCCGCGCAGTCCTTCCGCATGGTCGAGCAGCTCGCTTTCCATCTGGTTGATGTCGCGCAGCAGTACACGGGCATGCTGCAAGAGCGCCGCGGCTGCGGTCGTCAGTTCCAGTCCCTTGTTGCTGCGCACAAAGAGGGCGGTCTTGAGCATGTCCTCGAGCTGGGACATGCGTTTGCTAAGAGCCGATGGCGCAATATTCTCGGCTTCCGCCGCGCGGGCGATGCTGCCGTGCTCGCAGACAGCCACGAACAATTTCAGCGACTGCAAATCGAAGCGCATTGAGTCTCCGGGAGGCGCGGTCTGTTGCCGCGCCCTGCTCTCCTGTGGTTGAAAGAGTATGCCCGGGCTCCCCGACAAGTGCAAAATCCGACGCTCGCCGGCGGTCACTTTGGCGGATGCGGGGTTAACGTGTTCGCGCGGCAGGGGTCACGCGTCAGACCGATCGATGATCTGGTCACCCCATCACACAGCGAAACCCCGCATAAACATACTGATAATGCGGCTGAAACCAGTTGCGGAATTCCGGTCGCAGCATGCACGACGCGGTGCGCGCCGAACCGCCTTTGATCACGTAATGCTGGCCATCGAAAAAGTTGGCGGAATAGCCTGGATAGAACGGAAACGCTTCAAAGCCGGGCAGTGCGTCGAACAACGTCGACGTCCACTCCCAGCCATTGCCGAACTGGCCTTCCACACCGAACGCGCTGACGTTCTCCGGATGCGCGTCGACGGGCTGTGGGTCCCAGCTGCGAAAATCGAAATTGCCCGACGCTGCGTGCGGCGCACCCTGCGCTGCGCGTTGCCATTGCGCTTCCGTCGGCAAGCTCTTGCCGGCCCAGCGCGCGTACGCGCTCGCTTCGGCGTGACTCACATAGACGGGCCAGTCGAGCGGCAGCGGCACTTCGTCGAACATCGTTCGCAGCACCCATTCGCGATGCCCGTCACTCGTGGTGCGTTGGGACCAGCCGGCGGGTTGCGCGATCCGCTCGGCTTGCTGCCACGCCCAGTCTTGTGGCGACCACCACTTCGGTTCGCGATAACCACCATCGTCGATGAACGCGAGGAACGCGCCGTTCGTCACCATATGCCGATCGATGTCGAAAGCGGGTACGTCCACCCGCATTTCGCCGAACTCGTTGTCCCAGCCGAAGCGGCCAGCGTCACGCGCCATGCCGAGCACGGCCTGACCGGCCGGCACGCTGACCATCGACGACAGCGCATCGCGCGGTTCCGGCCGCGTTACCACCGGCTTGCGCAGCGCGGTGTTCTTTTGTGAGAGCGGCAACTGATGCAGCATGTACGCGAGCGTTTCGGCATGCATCAACCGATGCTCGATCGCGACGTTCAGCAGCAGCGCGGCGTCATCCGCTTGCGCGTGGGGGCCGAGTTCGCCGAGCGCCGCATCGATCTGCTGGCGCGCCTGCTCGGCGTAGTCACGCACCGTGTCGAGCGACGGCCAGTCGGCGGGTTGATCGGTCGGAAAGCCTCCACCGACCGGGTCGATGCCGAATGCGAAAAGCTGGTCGAGTTCAGGGGCGAATGCCGGCAGCTGGACGAGGCGCTGATCGAACAGATTACGATCGAACGCTTCGAGATGGCCGATATAGAACACGATCCGGTGACGTTCGCGGATCGGGCGTTCATACAGATAGTCGGGTTTGACGACGGCAAAAAGAGCGTCGCTGATTTGACGCGCGTCGATCAGGCGCTGCGCGAGCGGGTGATGCGGGGCGGGGTCGCGATTCATGTCGCCGGGGCTCCTGTGTCGACCGGAGTGGCGTCTGGTGCCCACTCCGGTCCCGTCAATCAGGTTACTGTGGGAGGGTCGGAAAACTGTACATGTTCGCAGGGGCCGTGCCAAGGCGCAAAGCGCGCTCGCGGAGCCGGGCAAGCTGGGCGATTCCGCGAACTTGCCCGGCTCATCGAGCGCAAGGCGGTCCAAACGTCGCGACAGCGGGCCGGCGAGGCAATCGCGCACGGCGGGCCGCATCACAAAGGGCCGCGCCCGCGATGCGAAAGCGGCTTACACCTGCCGCAGCCCTTCGAGGTCGACGATTTTGATGTGCTTGCGTTGCGTGTCGATGAGGCCGCGCTTTTGAAATCTTGACACGGTGCGGCTCACGGTTTCGAGCGTCATGCCCAAGTCGCTGCGCATGAATCCCCAGACGATCGGGCGTGCCCGCGCGGGAGTGGGATGGTGAACCGCGCGGCGTGCGTCAACGCATTCCGCCGGCGGCAGTGCCGGCAACCGTGGTTTAGCTTCGGGCGCTTCGGCCTGCGCCGGGCAGCGCGCTTCGCGTATCGGCGGCGCGGTTCAAAGCTCAGGCGGGCGCCTTGTCGGTGCTGGCAGCGGCGGGGATCAGCAGCACGGGCAGGGTGGCCTGACGCACACAGCGCTCGGCGACGCTGCCCAGAATCAGCCGCTGGAAGCCGCGTCGGCCGTGCGTGCCCATCACCAGCAGATCGGCTTCGAATTCGGCGGCGGCCTTCAGCACGATTTCCGATACATCCCCGAGCGACGAGGCCTCGGCGACCGCCGGATCGCCGTTGACTCCCTGTTCGGCCATCGCCTTCGAGAATTCCGCGCGCAGTTCCTTGCCTTCCTCGACCAGCCGGTTACGCAGGATGGACGGGTCGTAGCCCGGCGCTTCGAAATACATCGGCGTGTTTTCGACCACATAGAAAGGCCGCAGAACCGCGCCGCTGGATTTGGCGAGATCGAGCGCCGCTTCGAACGCGCGACGCGACGTGTTGCTGCCGTCGACCGCGACCAGGATGCGTGTGTACATATCGACTCCGCGTCTGAAAAATGCGTGCACCGCGCCGATTAGCGCGGCAGGGTTTATTGATTTTTTATACCAACCCAAGCTTAGATGATCGCCGCAAAAGATGCACTCGACCACGATGTAAATCAAACTTTTGGCGAAACTTTCGCGGGTTCTTGCGTAGCCACGCGCGCCGCGTCGCGGCGGTCTTTACGCGCGATCCTGCTTGCATATGTTGCTGAGGCGGCGGAGGGTTGGCCTTACAATCACGCCGTATTCAGACAAGCTGCCAGTCCGCTGATGAACGACCGCAAAATCAAGGGCTTGCCCGACCAGATCTACGGCGACATCCTCAACCGCATTCTCGAAGGCGAGTACAAGGAAGGCGAACGTTTGCCGACCGAGCACGCGCTGGCGGAGCTGTTCGCGACATCGCGGCCGACTGTACGCGAAGCGCTCGCGCGGCTGCGGGCGGACGGCATCATCTCGACGCGGCACGGCTCGGGCACGACCGTCGCCCGGCGTCCCGATCCCGACGTGCGCCGGTTCGCGCCGCTCGAAACGCTGTCCGATATCCGCCGCTGCTACGAATTTCGCATCGTGACCGAGGCGGGCGCGGCCGCCCATGCCGCGCTGAAGGCCGATGCCGACGACATCGCCGCGATACAGCGCGCCTGGGACGAGCTCGAGCGAATCATCGAGGCGCAAGGCATTGGCGCGCAAGACGACTTCATGTTCCATCTCGCGGTCGCGCGCGCGTCGAAGAATCCGTTTTTCATCACAGTGATGTCGTTTATCGAAGAGCAGATCGTGTTCAGCATGAATCTGTCGCGCAATCTGTCGCTCGTGAAGACGATCGAGCGGCAACGGCTCGTGCAGGCCGAGCACATGGCTGTGCTCGACGCGATCCGCCGCAAGGACGCGGCGGGCGCGGGCGGGGCGATGCGCGCGCATCTCGAGAATGCGCTCGAGCGGATGTTCGGCTCCTGACTCTGCACTCGCCTGGTTCGCCGCTGCCGGCGGCGAACCGTGAGCCAGACCGTGAGCCGAACCGAAACCGGGCGACGGTCAGGCTGCGGCGGCGACCGGTCCGAACAGCGACGTCAGGGTCTTCGCGCTCACCGCGACATCGAGCGCCACCGCCCGTTCCACGCCGATCTGCATCGGCTCGCCCAGCCGGCTGATGTCGAGCCCGGCCCGCCGCAGCATCCGCTCGATCGGCGTGGTCGTCACGGTCACGTAATGCGTGATGCCCATGCGCTGCGCGAAGCGCATCACTTCCTGGATCGCCCGGATCGTCATGTCCGTGAAGCCGAACGACTGTCCCTCGCCCCCGGTTTCGATCGCCCACCGGCTCAGTTCCCAGATTTGCCGCCCGACCGGCGCCGCGGCACCGTGCAGCAGTTGCGGGAAGGTGTCCTTCAGCATGTTGGGGCCTTCGGTCGGCATCAGCCGCCAGCAGCCGCGCAAGCGCTGGTCTTCGCCTTGGATCAGCATGTAGTGCGGGCCGAGCGCGTCGTAGCCGTCGATCTCCATCCCCGCGATGGTGGGGATTTCCCAGCCGAGCCGGCCCTGAAACACCCGCGCCCGCAGGCGGTACATCTCGTTGATGAGTTCGTTGTCGAATTCCTGCCGCATTCCGATCCGGATCGTGGTTTGCATGACGTTCTCCTGAACGTGTTGGGGTAGCCCATACGCTGGAAAACTTATGCATTTTGAATGTCTCTGCCACCTACCTACCTGGATAGGTGTGCATGCTTATCGGGTAAAGCAGAATTCAAACGCGTATCCGCCAATAACCTACAAGGCTCGAAAATGGAACTCCTCGACAATCACTGGCAACCGCAGACTCCGCTCCACTCGCGTCCAGCGGAGGTTTCCACGGCAGTGGACCGTGTTTTGATCATTGCTTATCGCAAGAAGAAAAAAGAGAGCCAGCGCCGCTTCTGGGCACGGTTCGGCGTCACCCAGTCGCGCGGCAGCCGCTTCGAGTCGGGCGCGGAGATTCCGGCACCGGTGTCGATCCTGCTGGGCCTGTACTTCATGAAGACGGTTTCCGACGCCGATCTGGGCCGCGCCGAACGCGTGATGTACAGCCGCGATGCCGCCGCGCTGCTCAGCCCGGGTCAATAAGTCCTAACTGAGCCGCGATCACGGCTGCCGCACGCCGCGAATTCACACCGAATTTCGTCCTGATGTTCTTCATATGGAAGTTCACCACGGCTTCCGAACAGCTCAGGATGTGGGAAATCTCCCAGGTGGATTTGCCGCGTGCGGTCCATTTCAGGCATTCGCGTTCGCGCGGCGTCAACT
>NZ_DASXHN010000211.1:0-35165 GCF_036488505.1 Paraburkholderia sp.
GCGATGATCGCGGTGGTCAAGGACATCCTGATCTACGTGACGATCTTCGCCGCGATCATCGTGATCCCGCCGCAGCTGGGTGGCTTCGGCCATATCTTCGCCGCGGTGCCGCCGGCCAAGCTGCTGCTGAAGTCGCCGGACGTATCGAGCCTGAACGGCTATAGCGCGTACGCGACGCTGGCGGTGGGCTCGGCGCTCGCGCTGTTCCTGTATCCGCACTCGATCACCGCGGTGCTGTCGTCGAAGTCGGGCAACACGATCCGCCGCAATATGGCGCTGCTGCCGGCTTACTCGCTGGTGCTCGGTCTGCTCGCGCTGCTCGGCTTCATGGCGCTCGCCGCGGGCGTGAAGGACATGCCGGAGTTCGCACCGTACTTCAAGGCGTTCGGTCCGAACTTCGCGGTGCCGGCGCTGTTCCTGCACTTCTTCCCGTCGTGGTTCGTCGGCGTCGCGTTCGCGGCGATCGGTATCGGCGCGCTGGTGCCGGCGGCGATCATGTCGATTGCGGCGGCGAACCTGTACACGCGCAACGTGCACAAGGAGTTCGTCAACCGCAACATGACGCACGAGCAGGAGACCAACGTCGCGAAGCTGGTGTCGCTGATCGTCAAGGTCGGCGCGGTCGCGTTCATTCTCGGTCTGCCGCTCACGTACGCGATCCAGCTGCAACTGCTCGGCGGGATCTGGATCATCCAGACGTTGCCGGCGATCGTGCTGGGCCTCTACACGCGCGTGCTCGACCATCGCGGCCTGCTGGCCGGCTGGGCGGTCGGCATCGCCACCGGCACGTGGATGGCGATCTCGCTGAAGCTGGCTGGCTCGATCTTCACGATCCACCTGTTCGGCATGGCGATTCCGGGCTACGCGGCGGTGTGGTCGCTGATCGTGAACCTGGTGGTGTCGGTGGTCGTGAGCCTGGCCGTGCGCGCGTTCGGGATGCGCCACGCCGAGGACAGCACGCGTCCGGAAGACTATCTGGACGTTGTCGAGAGCTGATCCGCTCGCCGTTGTTCAGTTCGGAGAAACGGCTTCTGAATAGCGGTGCTTGAAAACCGGCGTTTGACACAATGCAGCGCCCGCGGACCAAACTCCGCGGGCGTTTGTGTTTTCGGGGCACTCCAGGGCAGGATAGCGAAACCTCCCCTTCACGCGTTCGTCGCGCGCCGCCATGGCTGCTGCCGATAGTCCCACCGCGATTCCGCGCCGCGCGCCGCTCAGCCGGATGCTGCGCGCGGTCACGTCGCCGTATTACCGCTACCGGCACGCGAAGGTGCTGCACAGCCTGCGCGTCGGTCTGGCGATGCTCGTGTCGATCCTCGCGACCACGGGCATCCATATCCCGCATGGCATCTGGTCGTCGGTGACGCTGCTGGTGGTGATCGGCGGCCTTCAGCACCACGGCAATATCCGCAAGAAGGCGGCCGACCGTGCGGCCGGCACGTTGCTCGGCGCGTCGATCGGCCTGCTGCTGATCGTGCAGCAGCACTTCATCGGCTCGCTGCCGCTCACGTATGTGCTGATGTCGATCGTCGCGTCGATCTGCGCGTGGTTCGCGATCGGCTCTTCCGGCTATATCGGGCTGCTGACGGCGATCACGATGTGCATCGTCGCGGGCCACGGCGACAACCTGATCGACACCGGCCTGTGGCGCACGCTGAACGTGCTGATCGGCATCGTGATCGCGCTGGCTTTTTCGTTCGCGTTTCCGCTACACGCGACGTATTCGTGGCGCTACGGCATCGCCGCCAATCTGCGCGAATGCGCCGGGATCTATGCACGGCTGCTCGATGGCGAGACGATCTCCGAGGAGGAGCAGGTCAAGCGCTTCCTGGCAATCAACAAGCGGCTCGTGCAGTTGCGCTCGCTGATGCCCTCGGTCGCCAAGGAAATCGACGTGCCGCAGTCGAAGCTCGAGGAGATTCAGCGGCTGCATCGCTCGGTGCTCAGTTCGCTCGAACTGCTCGCGACCGGGCCGCTGATGCACGCCGACGCCGCCGCGCGTACGGCTTACGCCGCGCATTGCGGCACCGAGGTGCGCGCGGTGCGCGCGATTCTGCTGTCGACCGCGCGGGCACTGCGTTTTGGCCGTCCGCCGCGGCTCGGCATCCCGGCGGCGGTGCCGCTCGCGCAGGGACACGGCGCCACCGCGGCCGGGTTGCCGCCCGAATGGCAGGGGCCTTACTGGCTCGGTCAGCGGCTCGCGGAACAGGTCGACCGGCTGCGCGCGCTTTTGCTCGAGACCGAATCGAACTGGGACATCGAGCAGCGTGGGCGCAGTTTGCGCTGCGCGTAGCGGTTCGCTGCGCCCGCCACCCGTCGGATGCGAGTGGCGTGGGCCCAGGCCTCGTCTTTCAGACCTGCGGCGGCAGCGTGACCATCCACATCAGGCCGAAACGGTCCACCACCATCCCGAAGCCCTTGCTCCAGAACGTCTGCCCGAACGGCATCACGACCTGGCCGCCATCTGCCAGCGCGTTGAAGCATTTTTCCGCCGACGCGCTGTCTTCGACGGTCAGCGACAGGCTGAAGCCGTTGAACGGCCCCGCGGCGGGGTCGCAGTTGCCATCCGAAGCCATCCATGTGCTCGAGCCCAACTGCACGCTCGCATGCATGATCTTGTCCGCGACTTCGGGGCGCGGCGGGTTATTCGGGTCCGGCGGCGCCTCCTTGAAGCGCATCTTGAAGCTCACCTGGGCGCCGAGTTTTTCGGTGTAATAGTCGAGCGCTTCCTCGCAGCGGCCATTGAAAAACACGTACGGCTGAAGGTTCATGATCGTCTCCTGGAGAGGGCGGGCGTTGCCTCGGTGGCGTCGTTGACGGGCCCGTTTGCGGCACGCGCAACGGCGTGGAATCGATTGTAGTCGTGTGACGGGCGCGGATTGCGACGTCGTGTCCTAGGAGCGTGCGTGGCGTCGGCCCCGGCGTGCACGCGGTATCTTTGTGCGCGGTAAACGGCGAGCGGCCCTGAACCGTGGGGTCAGGGCCGCCAGTCAGCGCTTCTGGTCGAGCGGATGATGCGTCAAAGCTGCGGCTCACGCGGATCTCCGCGAATGCCTTGCACGCGTTAGCGCAGCGCCTCGATCAGCTTTTCGAGCTTCACGGCGTCCGCGGCAAAGGTGCGGATACCTTCGGCGAGCTTTTCGGTCGCCATGGCGTCGTCGTTGACGAGGAAGCGGAATGACTTCTCGTCGACCGGTACGCGCTGGAGGTCCGCATCGCTCGACATCTGCGGCGACAGCTTGCGTTCGACCTTGTCGGTATTCTCGTGCAGCTTCTGCAGCAGATCGGGGCTGATCGTCAGCAGATCGCAGCCGGCCAGCTCCAGGACCTGCGCGGGCGTGCGGAAGCTCGCGCCCATCACCTCGGTCTTGTAGCCGAACTTCTTGTAGTACGCGTAGATGCGGCGCACCGACTTGACGCCCGGATCGTTGGCGCCGCCGTCTTTCGCTTCGTCCCATGCACTGCCGGCGTTTTTCTTGTACCAGTCGTAGATGCGGCCGACGAACGGCGAGATCAGTTGCGCACCGGCGTCCGCGCAGGCCGCGGCTTGCGCGAGCGAGAACAGCAGCGTCATATTGCAGTGGATGCCTTCCTTCTGCAGCACTTCGGCCGCGCGCACGCCTTCCCACGTCGACGCGAGCTTGATCAGCACGCGCTCGCGCTCGATGCCGTGCTCCTTGTAGAGCGCGATCAGCTCACGGCCTTTCGCGATCGAGCCTTCCGTGTCGAACGACAGGCGCGCGTCGACCTCCGTGGAGACCCGCCCGGGGATGATCTTGAGGATTTCAGTGCCGAACGCGATCAGCAACTGATCGATGATCGCGCCGACCGGCTTCGACGCATGCGCCTTGACGGTCTTTTCGAGCAGCGGCCGGTAATCGTCTTTCTGCACCGCCTTCAGAATCAGCGACGGATTGGTGGTGGCATCCTGCGGCTTGTATTGCGCGAGTTGCTGGAAGTCGCCGGTATCGGCCACCACGGTGGTGTATTGCTTCAGTTGATCGAGTGCGGTTGTCATGTTCGGGCCTTCAGGGCGCGTACGCCGTGGTTCAGGAGAAATGAGGTCGCCGCCGCGCCGCGGGAACGACTCGGCACCGGCGGCCGCGGGTCGGGCCGCGGCGCGTTCCGCGAAGTTGCCGGAACGCGCCGCCGGATACTTCTATTCTATGGCGGATCGCCCGCGACGGCATGCATTGCGGGCATCGACCGCTCGATGCGGCGATCCGTTTGCGCGGGTCAACTGCGCGGGCGCGCGTTCAGCACCAGTTGCGTGAGCACGCCGGCGACCAGTCCCCAGAATGCCGAGCCGATCGACAGCAGCGTGAGGCCGGATGCGGTCACCATGAAGGTGACGAGCGCGGCCTCGCGCTGCTTCACGTCGTGCATCGCGTTGGCGAGCCCGCTCATGATCGAGCCGAACAGCGCGAGCGCGGCGACCGACACGACCAGCGCCTTCGGGAATGCGGCGAACAGCGCGGCGATCGTTGCGCCGAACACGCCGGCGATCAGATAGAAAATGCCGCCCCACACCGCCGCCATGTAACGCTTGCCCGGATTTTCATGCGCTTCGGGGCCCGTGCACAGCGCCGCCGTGATCGCCGCAAGATTGATGCCGTGCGAGCCGAACGGCGCGAGCAGCAGCGACGCGAGACCGGTCGTCGCGATCAGCGGCGCCGATGGTGTCGTATAGCCATCCGCGCGCAGCACCGCAATGCCGGGCACGTTCTGCGACGCCATCGCGACCACGAACAGCGGGATGCCGATGCTGACGATCGCCGCGACGGAGAACGCCGGCATCGTGAGTACCGGATGCGCGAGCGCGACGTGAAAACGGCTGAAATCGAGCAGGCCCAGCATGCCCGCGGCGGCCGTGCCGGCGGCGAGCGTCGTCACGATCGCATAGCGCGGCGCGAACCGTTTGACGACCAGGTAGGTGAAGAACATCGTCAGCACGAGCGCGGTCTGAAACTGCGCGGCACGGAAAATCTCGATGCCGATCTCGAACAGGATACCCGCGAGCAATGCCGACGCGATGCCGGCCGGAATCTTTTTCATCAGCGCGTCGAACCAGCCGGTCAGGCCGACCAGCGTGAGCAGCGCCGCGCACACGATGAACGCGCCGATCGCCTGCGCATACTCGACCTGCGGCAGCGACGCGACGAGCAGCGCCGCGCCCGGCGTCGACCATGCGATCACGATCGGCGCGCGAAAGCGCAGCGACAGGCCGATCGAGCACACGCCCATGCCGATCGACAGTGCCCAGATCCACGACGAAATCTGTGCAGCACTCAAATGCGCGGCCTGGCCTGCCTGGAACATCAGCACGAGCGAGCTGGTGTAGCCGGTCATCATCGCGACGAAGCCCGCGACGATCGTCGATAGCGACGTGTCGGCGAGCGGATTGCTACGCGCTGCGGGCGTGGCGGCGGGGGACAGCTGGGGCGACGGTGGCGAACTCATGCGGATCTTTTCTTCGTGCTGGTGACTTGTTGTTGAAGATGAAGTGTGACGATGTCGAGGGCGCGGCGTAGACCGCTTTATTTGCTGAGCACGCGCATCGCCGCTTCGAGCCCCGCGAGCGTGAGCGGGTACATGCGGTGTCCTAGAACTTCGCGAATTGCGCTCACCGATTGCCGATACGGCCACAGCGCTTCCGGTTCGGGATTGAGCCACGCGAAGTGCGGGAAGTGATCGGCGAGCCGGCGCAGCCACACCGCGCCGGCCTCGGCGTTGTTGTACTCGACCGAGCCGCCTGGCTGCAACACTTCGTACGGGCTCATCGTCGCGTCGCCGACGAAGATCAGCTTGTAGTCGGGCGTGAACTTGTGCAGCAGATCCCACGTCGGCGTGCGCTCGGCATGACGGCGGCGGTTGTTCTTCCACAGGAAGTCGTACACGCAGTTGTGGAAGTAATAGAACTCGAGGTGCTTGAATTCGGCCTTGGCGGCGGAAAAGAGCTCCTCGGTGCGCTTGATGTGATCGTCCATCGAGCCGCCGACGTCGAGCAGCATCAGTACCTTCACGTTGTTGTGCCGCTCGGGGACCATCCTGATGTCGAGCCAGCCCGCGTTCGCGGCGGTGCTGCGGATCGTGTCGGGCAGGTCGAGTTCTTCGGCCGCGCCTTCGCGCGCAAAGCGGCGCAGCCGCCGCAGCGCGACCTTGATGTTGCGCGTGCCGATTTCGACCTGGTCGTCGTAGTCGCGGTACGCGCGCGCTTCCCATACCTTGACGGCGGTGCGATTGCCGGCCGCGTCGCCGCCGATGCGCACGCCCTCCGGGTTATAGCCGCCGTTGCCGAACGGCGACGTGCCGCCGGTGCCGATCCATTTATTGCCGCCCTCGTGGCGTCCCTTCTGTTCGTCGAATAGTTCCTTCAGGCGCTCCATCAGCTTGTCGAGGCCGCCCATCGCTTCGATCTGCGCCTTTTCCTCCGGCGACAGATCGCGGTGCAGTTTCTTCGTGAGCCAGTCGAGCGGGACATCGAATGCGAGCTCCGACGCTTGCGCGACGCCGTTGAAATAAGCGCCGAACGCCTGGTCGAATTTGTCGAAGTACTGCTCGTCTTTCACGAGCGTGATGCGCGCGAGGTAGTAGAACTCGTCGAGCGACGGCGCGATCACGTTGGCTTTGAGCGCTTCGAGCAGCGTCAGGTATTCCTTTACCGACACCGGCAGTTTGGCGGCGCGCAGCGAGTAGAAAAAGTCGATCAGCATGCTGGGTTCCTTGCGGCGGCGCGGGAGCGGCGCCTGGCCGGGCTGAGTACCGCGCGCGCGACGAATGCGCGCGTGGCGGCGCGGCGCTCGCTCAACGGTTGCTGCGGTTCATGAAGAGCAGCCGCTCGAACAGGCTCACGTCCTGCTCGTTCTTCAGGAGCGCGCCGTGCAGCGGCGGAACGATCTGCTTATGGTCGGCCGAGCGCAGCGCTTCGGGCGGGATGTCTTCAGCGAGCAGCAGCTTGAGCCAGTCGAGCAGTTCCGACGTGGACGGCTTCTTTTTCAGCCCGGCGACGTTGCGCAGTTCGAAAAAGCTCTGCAGCGCCGCGGCGAGCAGCTCTTTCTTGATGCCGGGGTAATGCACGTCGACGATCTGCTGCATCGTCGTTGCATCCGGAAACTTGATGTAGTGGAAAAAGCACCGGCGCAGGAACGCGTCGGGCAGTTCCTTCTCATTGTTCGACGTGATGATCACGAGCGGACGATGTTTCGCCTGCACCAGTTCGTGCGTCTCGTACACGTAGAACTCCATGCGGTCGAGTTCGCGCAGCAGGTCGTTTGGAAATTCGATGTCGGCCTTGTCGATCTCGTCGATCAGCAGCACGGTTTGCTGCTCGGATTCGAAGGCCTGCCACAGCACGCCCTTGACGATGTAGTTGCGGATGTCCTTCACGCGTTCGTCGCCGAGCTGCGAATCGCGCAGTCGCGACACCGCGTCGTATTCGTACAGCCCCTGCTGGGCTTTGGTGGTCGATTTGATGTGCCACTGCAGAAGCGGCATGCCGAGCGCGGCGGCGACTTCCTCGGCGAGCATGGTCTTGCCGGTGCCGGGTTCGCCCTTGATCAGCAGCGGACGCCGGAGCGTCATCGCGGCGTTGACCGCGAGCTTCAGGTCGTCGGTGGCGACGTACTGCGATGAGCCTTCGAAACGCATGGCGAGATGCTCTTGGCGGGAAAAAACCCAGTATAAGTCAGAAGGCCTGTTGGCCTGAAAGCGGCTCGCGTAGGGTGTCAGCCGCGCTGTGGCTGGCCCCTGGCGCGTTGTGCTGACCCGTGGCTCGGCCACCGGCTTCCGCACCGCTGGAGTCCTGCTTCGATCCGGTTGCGGTCCGCGACGCTGACGCACGCGGCGGCGGTTTCGCGCGCGCGGGCAGCCCGGGCGGGCAGGCGCGGCGCCCGTTGCGGCGGGCGCCGGCGTGTGGCGCGCGGCTCCCGCGTCTGGTGGACGTTCGGCGCGGCGTCGCGGTACAATGAGCCCGATTTTTTTGGCCTGCGTGGCTACCTACAAGAAGAACGGCGCGGACCGCTGCCTTCCGGGCACCTGTTTCCCCTCAAGCCAGGTTACATCTATGAATAAATTCGTCGGCAAACACGTCGTGATCGCAGCGCTGTCGGGGCTCGTGGGGTATGCGGCCAGTGCGCAGGCAGCGGATGTCGTAGGCAACGCGAAGGCGGGCCAGGACAAGGTCGCGATGTGTATCGGCTGCCATGGCATTCCCGAGTACCGCACCGCCTACCCCGAGGTCTTCCGCGTGCCGAAGATCGGCGGCCAGAACCAGGCCTACCTCGAAAACGCGCTGCACGCCTACAAAAAGGGCGACCGCCATTTCGACACGATGCGCGCCATTGCGACGTCGCTGTCGGACCAGGACATTGCCGACATCGCCGCGTACTACGCCGCGCAAACCGCCGATTCGAAGAACAATCCCAATAAGTGATCGGTGTCGATCGGCCGTCGGTCGGTATCGGTCGATGCCCATCGGCCAGCCAGTTAAATTCGCGGGACAGGAGATTTCATGATTAAGCCCCAACAGGCACTCCACACAGTGTTCAACGCTGCATGCGCGTTCGCGGCAGCGATCGGTCTGGTTGCAGCGAACGGCGCGTACGCCGCCGACGCCGCCAACGGCAAGGTCCTCGTCAACAATCACAACTGCGCGGCCTGCCATGGCGCGAACCTGAATAATCCGGTGAGCCCGGAATATCCGAAGCTGGCCGGGCAGCATTCGGACTATATTTTCTGGGCGCTGCGTCAATACCAGATGGGCACGGGTAATCCGCATTTCGGCCGCAACAACGCGATCATGCAGGCGCAGGTGCAAACCCTGTCGCCGAGCGACATGAAGGACATCGGCGCCTATGTCGAATCGCTCGACGGCTCTCTCGTGCAGAAGAAGTAAGGGTTTCGCGGTGTGTGAATGGTACCTGCCACCTAGTCGCGCGATCGAAGCCTGAAACAGAACACCCCGCGTCGGCGGGGTGTTCTGCTTTTGAGGCACGGTGTTTTTGCCTATGTGCTTACGCGGGTCTTATGCGTCAAGCGAGCTGCGCAGGCGCCGACGAACACGGGCAGCAGCGAATCTCTCAGTCGCGCGTCGCGCGCCGTTCTATACGCTGCAAATAGGCGTCTGTATCAGGCGGCGTGCCGGTGCGCTGCGCTTCCCAGATGGTCTCACCGAGGCAATCCATGATCGCGTGCTGCGCTTCGTGGGTCGAGCCGAGGCGCGCGGCGAGCCGATCGTGCGCTGCGCGAATGCCGGGCGGCTGGTCGATCGACAGCTGTTCCGAGATCGCCAGATGCATCGACAGATGCAGGAACGGGTTGGTCTGGCCGCGTTCCGGCGAATAGTCCTGCGCCTGGGCGGCGACGCCGTCCGCGAGCTCGGCATGGTATTCCGGGTGTTCGACGATCCAGTCGGCGGCAATCGCCTCTAGCGGCGTCAGGATCTCGCCTTGGCGCTGCTTGCGCCAGGTGTCGGTGAAAAAGAGACGGACTTCGTCGCGGCTGGGATTGAACATCGTGGAACCGGTGCGTAGGAGTGATGCGCGGAAATCAACATGCAACATGCACGCGCCGTGGCGCGCTCAACTCGCGATTTTACGCCGCGTGGCCATCAGCCGCTGACGGCGGCTCGCTCAAAGATCCGGTGGCGGCGTCTTCGGCCGGAACTCGCACAGCGGCTCGATCACGCAGTGCCAGCACTCGGGCCGGCGCGCCTTGCACACGTAGCGGCCATGCAGGATCAGCCAGTGGTGCGCATCCTGCTTGAACTCCGCGGGCGTGTATTTTTCGAGCGCCAGCTCGACCGCGCGGACGTCCTTGCCGGGCGCGAGCCCGGTGCGGTTGGCCACGCGGAAGATGTGCGTGTCCACCGCGATGGTCGGATGGCCGAACGCCGTATTCAGGATCACGTTGGCGGTTTTGCGTCCGACGCCGGGCAGGCTCTCCAGCGCCTCGCGGTCCTCTGGCACCTCGCCGCCGTACCGATCGAGCAGGATCCGGCAGGTCGCGATCACGTTCTTCGCCTTGGTGCGGTAAAGACCAATCGTCTTGATGTAGTCCGCGACGCCTTCCTCGCCGAGATCGAGGACCTTTCGCGGGGTATTGGCGACGGGGAACATCTTGCGCATCGCCTTGTTCACCGACACGTCGGTCGCCTGCGCCGACAGCAGGACCGCGATCAGCAACTCGAACGGCGTCGTGTACTCGAGTTCGGTGGTCGGGTGCGGATTCAGGCTCTGAAGCGTTTCGTAGATGGCGCGGCGTTTGTTCGCGTTCATGCTGAGCGGTCGGTGTATGGGCGGGCGGCGCGGGTGGTTGGCCGATGTTGGCTAAACGCGGCGGTCGAATGCGGCGGCAACCGCCGCTGATGCGGCTACTGCGGATTTCGCGGGCCGGACGGCTGGCCGTGCGGGTCGCCGGTGTCGTTGCCGGTGTCGTTGGTGGCGTCACCGAGGCCGAGACGGTGGCGGCGCGCTTCGGCGGCGTCGATTTGCGCCTGCACGTCGGCGCTGACGTTGTCCGTGTTCAACGGAGCTTGCCCTTTCGCGGCCATTTCGTCCTTTTTCTTGCGAGCGCGTTCGAGCGCGGCCTGGATGATCGCGCGCTTCTTCGCTTGCGCATCGTCCACCGCGGGGACGGCGGGCGCCGCGGCAACGGATGCCGCGGCCGGTGCCGGCGCATTCGCGCCGTGGGGGGTCGCACTCGCGGCGCGTCGCGCTGCAGCACGCGCTTCGGCCGCGTCGCGCTCGCGCGTGAGACGCGCGCCGCGCCGCTCATGGCGCACGCGCGCCGCATCTGCCTGGCCCTGGCTCCATGCGGCCCAGCCGGTCGCGCCACCGGTGACGGCTGGCATGGCGATGCAGTCGACCGGGCAGGGCGGCACACACAGGTCGCAGCCTGTGCACAGTTCGGCGAGGACCGTGTGCATCTGTTTCGGTGCGCCAACTATCGCGTCGACGGGGCAGGCTTGCATGCATAACGTGCAGCCGATACACAGTTGTTCGTCGATAACCGCCAACGGACGTGGACGTTCGACGCCATTGGCGGAATTGAGCGGGATAACCGGTTTGCCGAGCAGCGCGGCGAGGCGCGCGATGCCCTCGGCGCCGCCCGGGGGGCATTGGTTATAGCTGGCTTCGCCGCGCGCAACGGCTTCGGCATAGGGACGGCATGCGGGATAACCGCACTTCGTGCATTGCGTTTGGGGCAGCAGATCTTCAATGCGATCCGCGAGTAGTTTGACGTCGGTCACGGTTACGGCGTGGGGTTTGCCGGGCGGTCGCGCGGCCTGAACTAAATAGCACATTATCGCCGATTTCCCCGATTGCCATTCGCAATCCATGTGCCATAATCGAAGCGCTTTTTTCGAAAGACCGCAGAAAAGGGTGTGTTTCCCTACAACGACGCGCCCGTTCAACGTCGCCAGTACAAGGCTCGAGCAGAGGCCGGCGGCGCGACCCGGATAACGCGGCTCACGAAGACGATGCCACCATGAATCAGCCGAAAATCAAAAGAGATCCTGAAGGCACGCGGCGGCGCATTCTGCTTGCGGCTGCCGAAGAGTTTGCTAATGGTGGGCTGTTTGGCGCACGCGTCGACCAGATCGCCCGCCGGGCGGAAACCAATGAACGCATGCTCTATTACTACTTCGGCAGCAAGGAGCAGTTGTTCACCGCGGTACTCGAGCACGCGTTCAGTGCGCTCAACGAAGCCGAACGCACGCTCGAACTGAATGGCGTGGCGCCGGTCGAGGCCGTCACGCGTCTCGCGCATTTCGTTTGGGACTACTACCGCGACCATCCCGAACTACTGCGGCTCATCAACAACGAGAACCTGCACGAAGCACGCTATATGCAGAAGTCGACGCGCATCCGCGAAATGATCTCGCCGATCGTCGCGACGCTCGGCGGCATTCTCGAACGTGGCCAGCGCGCCGGGTTGTTTCGCGCGAACGTCGATCCTCTGCGCTTTTACGTAGCGCTGTCGGGCTTGGGCTACTACATCGTGTCGAACCGTTTCACGCTCGAGGCGACGCTGGGCCGCGATTTCAGCGGCCCCGCGGAGCGCAGCGAAGTGATCCAGATGAATACCGAGTTGCTGCTCGCGTATCTGCTGCGAAAGTAGCGGGACGTGGCGCCGTAGTGCGCGCCATGCTGTGTGGATGTCGCGTGCGGCCTTGCTGTCGTTCGACGTTCACAGAAAAGCGTTTTGGAGAGAGAGCCGGTATCGCTGAGCGAAGCAATAACCGGAACGAAACAACAAAAAGCCAGCGGCTTCCGAAGAGGCCGCTGGCTTTTTTTCAAGTTACCGGGTTTTCGGTATTCAGGCTTCGGCGTTTTCTTTCGCCGCGCGAGTGGCCCTCTCCGGCTTATTGTGCTCGAGAATGAAGTCGCGCAATTGCGGATAAATGATCGTGCGCCAGCGGCGTCCCGAGAAAATGCCGTAATGGCCGCATTTTTCGGCGGTGAAATGCTGCTTGTTCTTCGCCGGAATGCCACTGCACAGATCGTGCGCGGCGTAGGTCTGACCGTCGCCGGAAATATCGTCGAGTTCGCCCTCGATCGTGAACAGCGCCGTATTTTTGATGTCCTGCGGGCGCACCCGCTCGCCGGCGACGTCCCATGTACCTTCGGCCAGGCGGAATTCCTGAAACACGACGCGGATCGTGTCGAGGTAATAGTCCGCGTCCATGTCGAGCACCGCGTTGTACTCGTCGTAGAAGCGCCGGTGTGCTTCGGCGTCGTCTTCGTCGCCACGCAGCAGGCTCTGGTAGTAGTCCCAGTGCGAGGCCGCGTGACGCTCCGGATTCATCGCGACGAAACCGGTGTGCTGCAGGAAGCCCGGATAAACCTTGCGTCCGACGCCCGGGTAATTCGGCGGCACCGTGAAGATCACGTTGTTCTCGAACCACTCGTACGAGTGCTGCGTGGCGAGCGAATTGACCGAAGTCGGGCTCTTGCGCGCGTCGATCGGGCCACCCATCATCGTCATCGTGCGCGGCGTGTCCTCGCCGCGGCTCGCCAGCAGCGAAATGGCGGCGAGCACCGGCACGGTCGGCTGGCACACGGAGATCACGTGCAGATTCCTCGCGCCGATATGACGGATGAATTCCTGGATGTACATCACGTAGTCGTCAAGGCGGAACTGGCCGGCCTCGAACGGCACCATGCGCGCGTCGATCCAGTCGGTGATGTAGACCTTATGGTCTTGCAGCAACGTGCGCACGGTATCCCGCAGCAGCGTGGCATGGTGTCCCGACAACGGCGCGCAGACCAGCACGACCGGCTCGTCTTTCAATTGACTGACAGCGTCGCTGTCGTCGGCGAAGCGCTTGAAGCGCATCAGGCGGCAAAACGGTTTTTCGATGATGGTCTGTTCGACGATCGGGATGTTGAAACCGTCTTTGACAATCTGGTGAATATTGAACTCGGGTTTCTCGTAGTCCTTGCCGAGCCGGTAAAGCAATTCGTAAGCTGCCGACAGGCGCGTGGCACCTGGCACATAGGCGAGCGGACTGGCGGGATTCGCGAATGACTTCGACGCGGCCTGAGCCCAGGCGGTCAGGGGGCTCAACATGGCCCGCTGGAATTCATGCAATTGATAGAGCATAGGTGCTCCGTTTTAGGCGGTTCGCATTGGGCTTCGCAAACACGCGGGGGGCGTTGCGGCGGGCCATTTTTGGTTGTGGGCACATTCTTGTCGGCCGACACGGATCGATGATATCGAACAACGCAATCTTGTGCAACGCAACAATCCGCGCACTCGTGGTGCGCAAAGTGTCATTGAATCATGCTAGTGGCGATGCTGCTGCGCCGCTATCAGGGCTTATGTGAGCCTCAAGCTCCGTCGCGTGATTGCCGTTATGCGGAGGCTGTCCGGTCGCCTGCGCCATTTGCTGCTCGTGCTTCATCAGATTCAGCCCGGTATGCACGAGTGCAACGTGCGAAAACGCCTGCGGGAAATTGCCGACAAGGCGTTTCTCGGCCGGGTCGTACTCCTCGGACAGCAGCCCGACGTCGTTGCACAGCCCGAGCAGCCGTTCGTACATCTCGATCGCCTCGCCCACGCGGCCCTGCAGCGCGAGGTTGTCGACCATCCAGAACGAACACGCAAGGAAAGTGCCTTCGCCGGGCGGCAGACCGTCGTCGTATTCGGTGGTGCGGTAGCGCATCACGAAGCCGCCGTGCATCAGGTTTTTTTCGATCGCCTCGACAGTGCTCTTCACGCGCGGATCATGCGGCGGCAGAAACGCGACGAGCGGCAGCAGCAGCGTACTCGCGTCGAGCTGGTCGCTGCCGTAGTACTGCGCGAATGCGTTGAGCGTGGGATTCCACGCTTTCTCGCAAACGTCGGCATGGATCTTGTCGCGGGTCGCGCGCCATTCATCGAGCGGGCCGTCGAGCTCGAACATCTCGGCCGAGCGGATCGCGCGATCGAACGCTACCCATGCCATCACCTTCGAGAACGTAAAGTGCTCGCGGCCGCCGCGGGTTTCCCAGATGCCTTCGTCGGGCTCCTGCCAGATCGTCGCGAGGTGCTCGAGCATCGCGCACTGCACGCTCCACGCGGTGACGTCCGCCTGCAAGCCGCCCACGCGCGCGAGATGCAGTGCGTTCATCACTTCGCCGTAGACGTCGAGCTGACGCTGCCCGACCGCGTTGTTGCCGATGCGCACCGGTTTTGCGCCGTGGTAGCCGGGCAGCCAGTCGATTTCGAATTCGGGCAGACGCCGCTCGCCGGCGATGCCGTACATGATCTGCAATTGGTCCGGCGCGCCCGCCATCACCCGGCCGAGCCAGCTGCGCCATGCGCGGGCTTCGTCGAAGTAGCCGCCGCGCATCATCGCCAGCAGCGTGATGGTGGCATCGCGCAGCCAGCAATAGCGGTAATCCCAGTTGCGGGTGCCGCCGAGCTGCTCGGGCAGCGACGTGGTGGGCGCCGCGACGATGCCGCCGGTCGGCTCGTACGCGAGCGCGCGCAGCGTGATCAGCGAGCGGCGGATCGGCTCGGCCCAGCGGCCTTGCACGGTGCCGCGCGCCGACCACTCGAGCCAGTGACTCTCGGTGCGCGCAAGCGCGGTGTGTGGATCGCGCGACGGCGGAATGCGCAGATGCGACTGCGCGTAGGCGAGCGAAAAAGGCACGCGCTCGCCTTCGCTCACGGTGAATTCGGCGAGGGTTTTCATGTTCTCGCCGCGCAGCTCGACCGGCGTGCGCAACACCGCGGTGTCGGGGCCGACGATCGCCTTGATGCCGTTGTCGTGCTTGAGCCTGTCCACCCACGGGATCGAAAAGCCGTAGTCGAACCGCAGCACGAGCTCCATCTTCATGCGCACGCTGCCGCGCTTGCCGACGACGATACGTATCATCTCCGACGAGCCGTTGCCGGGCGGCATGAAGTCGATCAGCGTGACCGCGCCTTCGCGCGTTTCGAAGTCGGTTTCAAGAATTAGCGTTTCGCCGCGGTAGCGGCGGCTGATCGTGATGGAGGTTGCGTCCGCTTCGCTCAGCGCGGCCGGAGCGATCTGCCAGCGGCCGTTCTCGGGCGTACCGAGCAACGCGGCGAAGCACGCGCCCGAGTCGAAGCGCGGCCAGCAGAGCCAGTCGACGGAACCCTCGCGGGAGACGAGCGCGGCCGTGTGGCCGTCGCCGATGAGTGCGTAGTCTTCGATAAGTGCAGGCATGGAAAAGCGTGTCGGAGAACGTGTCGTTATGACTGACAGCAAAAGCTGCCGCGCGTTGAAAATGGGTGCTATTACCGGAATCGCCGGGACCATCGGGCCTTCATAAGCCGCGTTCGATTCGTCGCATAGTGAGGCAAACGCGGGTTGGTAAATTGTCAAATCCGTGCTTAAAATCAGATCTCATGCCGATGTCCGGTGCGCGCCGGACTGCGAATCGGCCTTGCTCATGGCGTATGCAGACGCCGTTTCCGAGGACGAAAGCTATGCTGAACCCTTCGAAATCCGATTGCATCACGATTCTGTCGGCCGCCAGCGAACTCGCTGGCGATTCAATGCTGCCACTCGATCACGGCCGGCTCGGCCTGACCCGCAACGGCATGCTGGCTGCCGCGTCCTTTCTCACCGAACGGGCCTGCTTCCGGCGTTACGAGGAAGAGTCGGGCCATTATGCCGTCGGCGCACTGTCGTTGCAGGGACGGCTGCGGCTCGACCAGCTTGCGAACGGTTGAACGGCTGCGTCGAGGTGTGTGACGCATCTCGACGCGCATTCGTTCAGCTTTCCTCGCGGCACGACGACCTATCGCGTCATTTCCCACCGGTCGCGATGCGGCGCGCTTGCCGCAGCGTGACGTCGGTGCGGTACGTCCGCACGAGCGCGTTCGCGAGCGTGCTGTCGCAAACGCGCCGATATCAGATGCAAGACGCGCGCCTGGTCTCGGGTCTTGTATCGCTCACAGGTGCGACGACCCCACGCCGAAGATGCCGATGACGCCGATGATGATCAGATAGAGCGCGACGATGTAATTCAACAGGCGCGGCATGATGAGGATCAGAATGCCGGCGATCAGCGATACGAGCGGGCCCAGGCTCAGTGTTACGTTCATGAAAGCTCCGTAGATTAGACGCGTAAAACGCGAGTGAAAAAACGCCCCGTCGCGCGGGACAATGGCCGCCGGCGCAAACTCCTCGCTGCCGGTCATGCGTTGGCCATGCGAAGGGTCATGCGCCGGGCAGATACCCTGCATGATCCGGCGTAACGCTTTTATACTGACTCCGACTATAACAACGCAGAATAATCGCCTCGCTGCGCGGCAGACCACACCCTTACAACCGCTTGCACCACAGAATCGATGTCGAGGAGGTCCCATGCTTCGTAGTCGCCGAGCCGCCGGGCGTGTTGCCGTGCGCCAGCTTTCGACTTCCGTTCCTGCTTCCGTGTTTGCTTTTGCTTCTGTTCCCGGTTCATCTCCAGATGGTGCGGATGGCGCTGATCGTGCTGATCGCTGCGCTGCGGAGCCGGCTTTACTGCCCGCTTCGCTGTGCCCTTCAGCGCGCACAACCCCGCGCGTCCCGCTGCGTGCAGCCCGTTCGATGATAGAAGGTTTCGTGCTTATGGTCTCCATTGTTGTTGGTGCGCCTGGGTATGCGCAAGATTTTGGCCCGGTCCCCGCGGACGGCGTCTATACGATGCTGGTCGGCACGTATACCGGCGGTAAAAGCGAAGGCATCTATGTGTACCGCTTCGACACGAAGACGGGCGCCGCCACCCAGGTATCGGTCGCCCGCACGGTCAATCCGTCGTTCCTCGCGGTGAGCCGCGACCGCCGTTTCGTCTATTCGGTCAACGAGCTGCCCGGCGATAACGGTCCGGCCACGCAGCGCGGTGGCATCAGCGCGTTCGGCTTCGATGCCGCGCGCGGGCAACTGACGTTTCTGAACAAGGTGTCGTCGGATGGCAATGATCCGGCGTACCTGAGCATCTCGCCGGACGGCAAGTATCTGTTGACCGCGAACTATTCGGTCGCCTCCGACCCGGGTGGCAGTTTCGCGGTGTTTCCGCTGCAGGCCGATGGCCAGGTCGGCACATCGGTGCAGACCGTGCATCACGAGGGCGGCGGTCCGGTGAAGGGCAGACAGGACAACTCACACGTTCATTCGACGGTGTTCTCTCCCGACGGGCACTATCTGTTCGCGCAGGATCTCGGCGCCGACAAGCTCTACTCGTACCGCTACACGGCACAAGGCGGCACTGCGCCCGGCTCCGGCCCATTCGTCGCCACCGACTGGGCCTACACGCAGCAGAAAGCCGGTACGGGCCCGCGGCATCTGATCTTCGGCGCCGACGGCAAGCATGCGTATCTGACCAGCGAACTGGCCGCGACGGTCAGCACGTTCGATTATCACGACGGCAGGTTGAAGCTCGTGCAGACGCCGGCACTCACCGAGCCGGGCTTCAAGGGCCAAGTGGGCGCGGCGGCGATTCATCTGTCGCCGGACGGGCGCTTCCTGTACGCGTCCAATCGCGGCGACGCGAACGAGATCGTGGTTTTCGCGGTCGATCCGGCCAATGGACATCTGAAGCAGATCGGCCGTCAGTCGACCCTCGGCAAGTCGCCGCGCGAGTTTGCGATCGATCCGACCGGCAACTGGCTGATCGTCGGCAATCAGCTGAGCGACACGGTGTACGTGTTCAAGCGCGATCAGCGCACCGGCCTGCTCGACCCGACGCCGAAGCAGCACTTCGAGCTTGGCTCGCCCGTCGATTTCAAGCTGGTGTCGCCGTCGTGACGCAATGAAAAACGGACCGCTCACGATGTGACGCGGTCCGTTTTTCATGTGGCGGCGCGGGCCATCGCTTGATCGATCAACCGTGCGCCGCTGCCGCTGGCCGCTATTCGGCCGGCCCGGGAGCCAGCACTTCGCGGCTGCCGCTGATGCTCATTGCCGACACGAGACCGGCCGTTTCCATCTGCTCGACCAGACGCGCGGCGCGGTTATAGCCGATGCGCAACTGCCGCTGCACCGACGAGATCGACGCGCGCCGCGTGCGCACGACGAATGCGACCGCTTCGTCGTAGAGCGGATCGGCCTCCGCATCCGGCGCGTCGCCGAACAGGTCTTGCGCCGCGCCGCCGTCGGTGGCCGGGCCGTCGAGAATGCCGTCCTCGTACTGCGGTTCGCCGAACTGCTTCAGATACTCGACGATCGCATGCACTTCGTCGTCGGCGACGAACCCGCCGTGCACGCGCTGCGGGTAGCCGGTGCCTGGCGGCAGGAACAGCATGTCGCCCTGACCGAGCAGCGATTCGGCGCCCATCTGGTCGAGAATCGTGCGCGAGTCGATCTTCGACGACACCTGGAACGCCACGCGGGTCGGAATGTTCGCCTTGATAAGACCGGTGATCACGTCGACCGACGGCCGCTGCGTCGCGAGAATCAGATGGATGCCAGCCGCGCGTGCTTTCTGCGCGAGCCGGGCGATCAGCTCCTCGATCTTTTTGCCGGCCACCATCATCAGATCGGCGAGCTCATCGATCACGACGACGATCAGCGGCAGCGGCGCGAGCGGCTCGGGCGCCTCGGGCGTCAACGAGAACGGGTTGCCGAGCTTCTTGCCCTTCGCCGCGGTGTCACGGATCTTCTGGTTGAAGCCCGCGAGATTGCGCACGCCGACCGCCGACATCAACCGGTAGCGTTTTTCCATCTCGCCGACGCACCAGTTCAGCGCGTTGGCCGCGAGCTTCATATCGGTGACGACCGGTGCGAGCAGATGCGGAATGCCTTCGTAGACCGATAACTCGAGCATCTTCGGATCGATCATGATGAGCCGCACTTCCTCGGGCGTCGCCTTGAAGAGCAGCGAGCAGATCATCGCGTTGATCGCGACCGACTTGCCCGAACCGGTCGTGCCGGCGACCAGCATATGCGGCGCCTTCGCGAGATCGGCGACGACCGGATGGCCGGTGATGTCCTTGCCCATCGCGAGCGTCAGTTGCGAAGGCGAATTCTGGTAGACGCTTGCTTCGAGGATTTCCGAGAGGCGGATCGTCTGACGCTTCGCGTTCGGCAGTTCGAGGCCCATGCAGGTCTTGCCGGGGATCGTCTCGACCACGCGGATCGACGTGAGACCCAGGCCGCGCGACAGATCCTTCATCAGACCGACGATCTGACTGCCGCGCACGCCGAGCGCCGGCTCGACCTCGAAGCGCGTGATGACCGGCCCCGCCGATGCGCCGACCACGGTCACGGGCACCTTGAATTCCTGCAGGCGCTGCTCGATCAACTGGCCGGTTTCGATGAGCTTTTGCTCGGAGACGGGTTCGACGTCGGTGTCGGCGGGGGCGAGCAGATCGAGCGTCGGTAGTTCGACCATCGACGCGGCCGGCGCGTGGAATTCGAAGCCGTTGACCGGCGCGTGTCCGCGCAGCGGAGCGGGCTGGAGGGAGGGCTCGGCGGCGGGCTCGGCGGCGGGCGGCACGGGTCGTTCGGTTGCGGGTTCGCTTGCGGGTTCGCCTGTGGGGTGAATGGCTGGCGATGGGGGTGTCGCGAATGGTGCCGGCGCGGCCGGCGCTGTGAGGACTGTTGGCGCTGTCTGTGCGGGCGCGAAGGCCGCAGGCGCGGACGCGGGTGACGTCGATTCATTTCGATCGAGCCAGGGCGCCGTGGGCGAGGGCGCGGCCAGTGCGTGCGGCGGGTGCGCCGGCTCGGGTGTTGGCACTGCTGCCGGTGCGGGCGCCTGTACCACGGGTTCGCTCGCGAGATGCGGCGACGGCACCTGCGCGCCGGGCTGCGAGACGTTCGACGAAGACCCCGCCTGTTGAGCCGCGACAGCGCCGAGCTTGCTTTCCCAATGCACGAGCGCCTTATCGATGACGATTTCGGCGACGGGTATCGCCGGCTGCGTTGATGCCGCGGCGACGGTGTCCAGCGGCTCGACCGCCGGTGCGGATTCTTCCTGCCGCGGACTCTCGCCCGACGCGTGGGCGGATGCGGTCGTCGTTTCCGCGCTGACGGGCGAGTGTTCGGCCGTTCCGCTGACTGGCGTTGCGATCGTGTCGCTGATCGGCACATGGCGGCCTGCCGCGGTCGCCGGTTCCGTAGATTCGATTTCGACCTGCGCGGCGTCTTCTGGCGCGGCGTCGTCCTCGATACTCGCCGCGAAACGCTGAAATGGCGTGGATGTTGCGTCGGCGGCCGTCGACACCGCATGAATAGCCGGCGGCTGGGTCGGCCATTGAGCAACGGACTCATCGCTGATCTCGTCAGGCGCATCGACCGCGGCGGTCGGCTGCGGACCCGTCAGGTTGGCGTCCGTCAAGCGGGCCCGCCCGGTATCAGCTTGCGACTGTTCCGGCGTCGCCGCCGCGTGCTCGAAGCGCTGCTGGAAAGGCGCTTGCGGGTGGTCCGCGGGAACTGTCCCGGCTTCATCGACAAGCGGCACATCGCCGTTCGGCTGCGGTACCGTGAACGCCGCGTGCGTGCCCGCATTCGCCGCGTCGGCGATCCTCGCTTCATCCGCGCCGCGACTGCGTGCAAGGCTGGCACCGGCCATGTCGGTCCAGCGCGCGGCGTTTTCCGCGATGCTGCGCAGCGTGTCCTCGACGCTCTGGGGTGGCGTGACGTTCGGCGCGCCAGCGATCTGTCGCGTCAACTCGGGCGTGAGCTGGCGCGCCGTTGACGGCGGCGTGACGCCGTTGGCGCGGGTGCCGGCCGGCAACGGTGGGCGCGGCTCCGCGCCGCGACTGAACGGCGTAGCGGGATCCCCCGGCCGTTGCTGCGGCGACGCCCGATTGCCGCGCGCCGCTGTATTGATCGACCCCGCAATCGCACCGATGCCCGCACCTGATGCGGATCGCGCGGTCATTGCCTGCGCCGCTCTGGCGGACACGCCCGACGCGGCGGCGGCCGTCGCCGCGAGAGCGGCGCTGGAGCCGAAGGTGCCGGCTGGGCGCGGCTCGCCGAGCGAGCGCCGGCCCGCCTGCGATGCCCGATCGCCGGTCGCGGCGCTGGCTGCACCTGCTGTACCTGCTGTACGTGAGGCCCCCGCCGCACCCGTCGACGGTGTGGCCGCACGCGCTTCGGCGGCGCGCAGCCAGCCGGCCGGCGCCACGGGTTCGGCCGCCACGAACGGTGAGTTCGCACGGTTGGCTGTCCCGTCAGCCGCCTTGTGCATGCCGGGCGCCTGCGTGCGCATCGAAGCCGCCGTGGACGGTGACGCAATCGACCCTGTGCGCAACACCGGCTCGACCGGCTTTGCCGTCGCGCGGGCCGCGCCGGTCCGACTGTCTGCGCGCCAGCCCGGGGTGGCCCCGCGCGCTGCGACATCGTTGGCGGCCGTCACGCCGGCCGCGCCCGTTGCCGCTGGCCGCCGGTTCGCGGGCGGCCGCCAGACCGTCGGCCGCGCGTAACGGCCGCTGCTGTTTTTCGGCGCCATCGTATTGGTGGGCGTCGAAGCGTGCGACGGCAGGGCGTCGTCGGCGGTGCGATGGCGGCGCGCTTGCTCGTCGCGCTTCGCGAGCCCGCGCGACAGGCCCAGGCCGAACGCACCGTCCGCCCATACCGCAAAGCCGCTCCAGCGAAAGTCGATCAGCCAGGGGACGCTGATGAGCAGCAGCGCCAGCGCCGCGAGCGGCGTGCCGATATGGCCGAGCAGATGGCCGAGCCCCGCGGCGAGCGCGTGACCGAGGCCGTTGACACCCGCGACGCCGATCAGCGATGCCTCGAGCGTGCAACTGGCGAGCAGCACGCAGACGAAGCCGAGCCACAGGCGGATCGTGCCAGGGCCGCGCAAACCCGCACCGCCCGGCAGCACCGACTTCACGAGGCGCCAAAAAAGAGGAACAAACCAGACGGCCGACCCGCCGAACCAGCCCAACACTACCGTGTGCATACCAGACATCTGCGAATGACGGACGCGCGATCGCGCAACCCGTCGAGTTTAAACCGGCGAAGCGCGAGGCTCCGGGGACCGACGCAAGTGTGCTTGCGGCGAATGAAAAAGCGCACCGGCGCACGGTCGGTCACCGGGACATAACGCGTGCCGGGGAAGCCGGCGCACATCGCGCGATAGATCGCAACACGAACCATCACGTGAACGTCCGTACGGCGCGGGCGCAAGCTGAACGCAGGACCCGGATGCGCGTCACCGATCGGCGCGGTCGAACACGAGCGTGTCGCCGTTCTCGAGGATCAATTGCATCTGCTGTGGCGGGCGCATCTGCACACCGGTGCGCTCGATATGCGCGAGCGCGTCGAGAAACGGTGCTTCGATCTGGCCGCCCGGCGACGCGCACGCGATGTGCGTGGTGGCCAGCGGGCCGAAACTCAGCTTGCCGTCCTTCAGCGTGTAAGAACCCGTGAAACGGTTGCAGCCGGAAAAGCCATTCGCGTGACGCGTGCCGCCTTCGGTGGACAACGCGAGCGTGAGCGGTCCTTGATCCTTCGACGGCACCGCGCGCGCGGTGCCGTCGGCCTGTTTCCAGGAATTCAGCACCCAGCCGGTATTGTCGAGCAGTTGCGCGGCGGCCGGGTTGAACGGATCGGGCGGCGGAGCGGAGGTTTCCGGATGCTTCGGCATCGCGCATGCGCCGAGCAGAGCGGCGACGCTCAACGTGGCGACGGCGGTGCGCAAACACGGAGCAAAGCGCGCAAGACGTCGCGGGGTGGAGCGGTTGGGCATGGCGTCGATCCTCTTCAAACTGGCGAAGGCGTAAGGGTAACGTACCAAGGGGTGTTTACATATGGAGCGCAGCCGTGTTCCGCATGCAAATCGACCCTGTGCTGGCCGCGCGCGCGATGGCTGGCGGCGGCGCGACGGTCGCATGGTCGACTACGAAGGTGCGCGCCCCGGCGGGCGCATTCGCGTGCGCGCGGCATGCGCTGATCGTGCGCCGTTGCGAGCCCGCCAGCGCTTGCAGTCAGGCGCCGCCACCGCCGCGCGGCGAGGGGCCAGCATGTTAACATCGCGTCCTGTCCAATCACACTGTCATCCCCGACTTTTATCTGGAGACCCCATGCAGATCGGCCAACGGATCGGCACGCCCCTTTCTGAATCCGCGACGCGCGTGATGCTGCTCGGCGCGGGCGAGCTCGGCAAGGAAGTGATCATCGCGCTCCAACGGCTGGGCGTCGAAGTGATCGCCGTCGACCGTTACCCGAATGCGCCGGGCCAACAGGTCGCGCATCGCTCGCACGTGATCGACATGACCGACCGCGCCGCGCTGCGTGCACTGGTCGAGCAGGAACGCCCGCATCTGATCGTCCCCGAAATCGAGGCGATCGCCACCGACGAACTCGCGACGATCGAAGCCGAAGCGCTCGCCGAGGTGATCCCGACCGCGCGCGCGACCCAACTGACGATGAACCGCGAGGGCATCCGCCGCCTCGCCGCCGAGGAGCTGGGGCTCGCGACCTCGCCGTACGCGTTCGCCGATTCGCTCGACGAGCTGCGCGCCGGTATCGCGAAGGTCGGTTATCCGTGCGTCGTGAAGCCGGTGATGTCGTCGTCGGGCAAGGGGCAGTCGGTGCTGCGCAGCGACGCCGACGTCGAGCCCGCCTGGCAATACGCGCTGGCGGGCGGCCGCGTGAATCACGGGCGCGTGATCGTCGAGGGCTTTATCGACTTCGAATACGAGATCACGCAGCTGACCGTGCGCGCGATCGACCCGGCGAGCGGCGCGGTCAGCACGTACTTCTGCGATCCGATCGGCCACCTGCAGGTCGCGGGCGACTACGTGGAATCGTGGCAGCCGCAGCCGATGAGCCGGCTCGCGCTCGAACGCTCGCGCGAGATTGCGCACGAGGTCACGGCGGCGCTCGGCGGCCGCGGCCTGTTCGGCGTCGAACTGTTCGTGCGCGGCGACGACGTGTGGTTTTCGGAAGTGAGCCCGCGTCCGCACGACACGGGGCTCGTCACACTGTGCTCACAACGCTTCTCCGAGTTCGAACTGCATGCGCGGGCGATTCTTGGCCTGCCGGTCGACACGTCGCTGCTGGCGCCGGGGGCGTCGGCGGTGATCTACGGTGGGCGCGACGAAGCGGGCATCGCGTTCGAAGGCGTCGCGGCAGCGCTGGCGGTGCCCAACTCGGACCTGCGCCTGTTCGGCAAGCCGGAGAGCTTCGTCAAGCGCCGCATGGGCGTTGCACTCGCGACCGGCGAGAACATCGACGAAGCACGTTCGCGCGCGCAACAGGCTGCGGCGGCGGTGCGGCCGGTGTCGGCGAAGTAAGGCGAGCGTCAGTTGCCGCAGGCGCGGCGTTGAGCGGTGCGGTATGCGCGCCGCTGCGTCGGTGCTTCGTAGACCCGCACACGCCATCTGGATGAAAGTCCAAGGACAGTCCGCCTCGTTGCTCGGCGCCGACCGAAGTAGAACACGGGCAGTAAGACGGGCAGTAAAAGCCCAAGGTAGAACCCGAAGCGTAAGACCCGAAGTAAAAGACCCGGAGCAAACGAAGATATGGCACATGAATCGCGCAGCAATTCCTGGTGCGGCACGGCTTGCCGTCTCGGCGCGTTCGGCGTGCTATTCGCGCTGTGCGCGGGAATCGCGGGCTGCGGTCTCGCGGCCGCGCCGTGCCGGATCGCATCGGCCGGACTGAAGATCGTGCCGGTGGTCGGGCACGTGGCCGCCGCGCCGACCGATGCGTGCGCTGGCGCGATCGATCCCTGATCGATGCGCGGCTGCACCCCGTGCGGCTTGCGAACAGTGCGCGGTGCGTGGCTGAACCCAGCAACAATCGAGGTGTTCGATGAAGACTTGGCGTGTTGCAACTCTCACGGCGGCGCTGACGATGACTCTGGCCGCGGCGCCTTCTGACGACGTATGGGCAGCGCCGCAGCAGTTCAGGCACTTCGAAGGCAAGAGCCACCAAACGCGCAAATACACTTGCGCGACCGGCAAGATCCTCCAGGTGACTTACTGGAACGCGCAGAACGGTCAGAGTTTCGCGGTGCTGCCGGTGAAGGGCACGCCGATGCTGTTCGTCAACACGATCTCCGCGTCCGGCGCGAGATATCAGGCCGGCAGCTACACGTGGTGGACCAAGGGGCCGCGCGCGAATCTATATGACACGACGAGCGGCGAAAACGCGCCGCCGCTGCTGTCCGACTGCGTGACCGTGATCCGCTGATCCAGCACGTGGAGCCGGTGCGGAGGCTGCTGATCCCACGGCCTTGCGTTTCTTTTCGCGCCGCGGGTTGCAGCGCTGATCGCCTCGCGGGCCACCATGTGTTCCACCGCGCATTCAGGCTTTCTTGCGCATTGCCGCTCCACCCGGCTTCATACGCCGCCGCATAGGCGCCCCACAGCGGCGCCCTCTCGCGCGCATCGTTTCGATTCGAGTAGTAAGCTGTCCGGCATGGCATTCGCCATCCATCTCCGCGATGCCGCGCGGCCCGTGTCATGATCCGAGCGCGGCCTCCGTGGTCGTCTTCTGGCTGTCCGTTCCCGGACTCTGATGGTAAAGCAGCGGATCCGACCCATGTATTGCGCTCGTCGGCTTAAGTCCGCTACCTGTCCCTGTGTCATCAAGCGAGACCCCTCAATGAAAGCATCGGACCTATTCGTCAAATCGCTGGAAGCCGACGGTGTCGAGTACGTGTTTGGCATCCCCGGCGAAGAGAACCTCGATCTGCTCGAGTCGCTGCGCCGTTCGAAAATCCGTCTGATCCTCACGCGTCACGAGCAGGCGGCCGGCTTCATGGCCGCCACCTATGGGCGCCTCACCGGCCGCACGGGCGTGTGTCTCGCGACCCTTGGCCCCGGCGCGACCAACTTCGTGACCGCCGCGGCCTATGCGCAACTAGGCGGCATGCCGATGCTGATGGTCACCGGGCAGAAGCCGATCAAGTCGAGCAAGCAAGGCCATTTCCAGATCGTCGACGTGGTGCGGATGATGGAGCCGCTCACCAAGTACACGCGCCAGATCGTATCGATCGGCAACATCCCGGCGGCGGTGCGCGAGGCGGTGCGGCGCGCCGAGGAAGAGCGTCCCGGCGCCACCCATCTGGAGCTGCCCGAGGACGTCGCGCACGAGGAAGGCGACGGCAAGCCGATTCCGAAAAGCTATAGCCGCCGTCCGGTCGCCGACGAAAAGGCGGTCGCGCATGCGGTCGAGGCGATCACCGCGGCCAAGCATCCTTTGCTGATGATCGGCGCGGGCGGCAACCGCAAGACCACCACCAAGATGCTGCGCGAATTCGTCGACCAGATCGGCATTCCGTTTTTCACCACGCAGATGGGCAAGGGCGTGATCGACGAATCGCATCCGATGTGGCTCGGCAACGCGACGCTTTCCGACGGCGACTTCGTGCATCGCGCGATCGAGCACGCGGACTGCATCATCAACGTCGGCCACGACGTGATCGAGAAGCCGCCGTTCTTCATGCGCAGCGGCGAGGCGGGCGAGAAGACCGTGATTCACGTGAACTTCCTCGGCGCCGAAGTGGACCCGGTGTATTTCCCGCAGATCGAGGTGGTCGGCGATATCGCCAACGCGGTGTGGCAACTGAAGGAAAGCCTGAAAAAGCGTCAGGAGCATTGGGATTTCGCGCGCTTCAAGGAAATCAAGGAGCACTTCGAGGCGCATCTGGTGAAGGGCCAGCACGACGACCGCTTTCCGATGTACCCGGTGCGCATCGTCAACGACGTGTACGAGACCACGCCGGTCGACGGCATCGTCTGTCTCGACAACGGCATGTACAAGATCTGGTTCGCGCGCTACTACCGCGCGCACGAGCCCAATTCGCTGCTGCTCGACAACGCGCTGGCGTCGATGGGCGCGGGTTTGCCGTCGGCGATCGCGAGCAAGATCGTGCATCCCGAGCGCAAGGTGATCGCGGTATGCGGCGACGGCGGCTTCATGATGAATTCGCAGGAACTCGAAACGGCGGTGCGTCTGAAGCTCGATCTGGTGGTCCTGATTCTGCGCGACGACGCATTCGGGATGATCCGCTGGAAGCAGGAAAACATGAACTTCCCGGACTACGGGATGACGCTCGCGAATCCGGATTTCGTCGCGTACGCGCAGAGCTACGGCGCGCAGGGACACCGGATCGGATCCGCCGACGAGTTCGCGCCGTTGCTGCGCGAATGCTACGCGACGCCGGGCGTGCACGTGATCGACCTGCCGATCGACTACACGGACAACGAGCGCGTGCTCAATCGCGAGATCAAACGGCTGTCCGCGCGCCTTTGAGCGTTGATTTAGCGCCGTGTGAGCGCGGCGTGATACGAGTCGTAGGGCTTTGAACGGAGCGGCATGGCCGGTGCTGGCCATGCCGTGATTCAGCATCGTTCGGCGCGAGCCGCCTGGCCGAGCGCATACGGCCACGTCGAGCATCGAACCAAGGAGAACACGTCATGTTGCAGAAGAGTTACCCGTACTACCTCGCCAACCAGCCGGTGGCCGCCAACACCGATCTCGAAGTCACCGACAAATTCAGCGGCGAAGTGGCTACGCGCGTCGCGATGGCCGACGCCGCAGCGATCGACAAGGCAATCGGCCACGCGGTCGACGCGATGCCCGCAATGCGCGCGTACCCGCCGTTCAAGCGTCAGGCGGTGCTCGAACACTGCGTGAAGCGTTTTCGCGAGCGCTACGACGAACTGGCGCTGGCGCTGTGCATCGAGGCGGGCAAGCCGATCAACGATTCGAAAGGCGAGGTGACGCGCCTGATCGATACCTTCAAGGTGGCCGCCGAAGAAAGCGTGCGCATCGATGGCGAAATCATCAATCTGCAGATCTCGCCGCGCGCGAACGGCTATCACGGCTATGTGAAGCGTGTGCCGATCGGGCCGTGCTCGTTTATCTCGCCGTTCAATTTCCCGCTGAACCTGACCGCCCACAAGGTCGCGCCGGCGATCGCCGCGGGCGTGCCGTTCGTGCTGAAGCCGGCGAGCCGCACGCCGGTCGGCGCGCTGATCATGGGCGAAATTCTCGCGGAAACCGATCTGCCGAACGGCGCATTCTCGATCCTGCCCGCGCATCGCGACGGCGCCGATCTGTTCACCACCGACGAACGTTTCAAGCTGCTGTCGTTCACCGGCTCGCCCGCGGTCGGCTGGGAACTCAAGCGCAAGGCCGGCAAGAAGAAGGTGATCCTGGAGCTGGGCGGCAACGCGGCTGCGGTCGTCGATGGCGACCAGGGCGGCAAGCTCGACTATGTGGTCGACAGGCTCGCGTTCGGCGCGTTCTATCAGTCGGGGCAGAGCTGTATCGGCGTGCAGCGGATACTCGCGCACGCGAGCATCTACGACGCGCTGCGCGAGAAACTGATCGCGAAAACGAAGTCGCTCGTGATGGGCGATCCGAAAAACGAGAAGACCTTCGTCGGGCCGATGATCTCCGAGTCGGAATCGAAGCGGCTCGCGGGCTGGATGGAGGCGGCGGTGCAGGCGGGCGCGAAGATCATCGCGGGCGGCAAGGTGGAAGGCGCGATGTTCGAGGCGACGCTGCTCGAAGACGTCCAGCGCGACACCGACCTGTACCGCAAGGAAGCGTTCGGGCCGGTCGCGATACTCGAGCGTTTCGACGATTTCGACGCGGCGCTCGCGCAGGTCAACGACAGCGACTTCGGCTTGCAGGCCGGCGTGTTCACCGATTCGCTCGCGCACGCGCACCGGGCGTGGGATGTGCTCGAGGTGGGCGGCGTGGTGATCAACGACGTGCCGTCGTTCCGGGTCGACAACATGCCGTATGGCGGCGTCAAGGACTCGGGGCTCGGGCGCGAGGGTATCCGCTACGCGATCGAGGATATGACCGAGATGCGGCTGATGGTGATGCGCGAAACGTGGTGAGTCTCGTGAGGGGACGCGTGGCGGGAGGGGTGCTGGTCTGTGGCGGGGGTGGCGTGGTTGGCATGTAGGGCGTGGCCCCGTCAAGCACCGACATGCCCGTCTGTCATGTCACTGTCGTGCGAGCGCACTACGTTGTATGCGCAGCGGGCTCGCATGCGGCGGCGCGGGTTGCCGTGATGGCGGAGACGAAAGGGGCAGAACGCCGAAAGCGGCAGAACCTCGAAAGGGACAGAACCTCGAAAGCGGCGAACCTGGCGAGCAGCCCCAAACCCGTCTAGTCGCTGCCGCCGGGCCCGCGGGGCGGCCCGCCACCGCGAGCGCCAGGCCGCAAGCCACCGCCCACCCGCCCGGAGCCATTTTGCCGAGGTGCTACAATACTGGCCTTTCGGCGGGTGTTTCCGCCAGCCGGAGCCGGCCGCATTCTCCAGACTCTGACAGGTCCCAGTGCGGAACGCCGTGGCTCCGCCGTCATCCTGATGCCCTCCGCGGTTCCCACCGCTGCCGCACGCATCGCGCCAGGCGCATTTTTAGCGAAAGCCACCATGTCCGACACAGCCGTCACGCCCACCATTGCGACTTTTGATCAATTTGGTCTCGCGCCCGACATCCTGAGAGCCGTCAAGGAATCGGGCTACACCACGCCCACGCCGATCCAGGCGGAAGCGATCCCCGTCGTGCTGGCGGGCCGTGATGTGATGGGCGCCGCGCAGACCGGCACCGGCAAGACAGCGAGCTTCTCGCTGCCGATCATCCAGCGCCTGTTGCCGCATGCCAGTACGAGCGCGTCGCCGGCGCGCCATCCGGTGCGCGCGCTGATTCTCACGCCGACCCGCGAACTCGCCGACCAGGTCGCCGCAAACGTGCACGCGTACAGCAAGCACACCGCGCTGCGCAGCGCGGTCGTGTTCGGTGGCGTCGACATGAATCCGCAGTCGGATCAACTGCGCCGCGGTGTCGAAATCCTGATCGCCACGCCGGGGCGTTTGCTCGATCACGTGCAGCAGAAAACCGCGAACCTCGGGCAGGTGCAAATGCTGGTGCTCGACGAAGCAGACCGCATGCTCGACATGGGCTTTCTGCCGGATCTGCAGCGCATTCTGAATCTGCTGCCGAAAGAACGTCAGACACTGCTCTTTTCCGCGACGTTCTCCGGTGAAATCAAGAAGCTTGCCGCCACCTATCTGCGCGATCCGCAGACGATCGAAGTCGCGCGCAGCAACTCGACCGCGACCAACGTCACGCAGATCGTCTATGAAGTCGCCGAGGGCGACAAGACCGGCGCGGTCGTGCAACTGATTCGCGAACGCGGCCTCAAGCAAGTGCTCGTGTTCTGCAACAGCAAGATCGGCGCGAGCCGGCTCGCGCGTAGCCTCGAACGCGACGGCGTGGTGGCGACCGCAATCCACGGCGACCGCTCGCAGAACGAGCGCATGCAGGCGCTCGACGCGTTCAAGCGCGGTGAAGTCGAAGCGCTGGTCGCCACCGACGTCGCCGCGCGCGGTCTCGATATCGCCGAGCTCCCCACGGTGATCAACTTCGACCTGCCGTTCAACGCGGAAGACTACGTGCACCGGATCGGCCGCACCGGGCGCGCAGGCGCGTCTGGCGATGCGCTGTCGCTGTGCAGCCCGAACGAGCGCAAGCAACTGGCCGACATCGAGAAGCTGATCAAGCGTCCGCTGCAACTGGAGCGCCTGACCGTCGAGGCGCCGGTGCGCCATCATCACGAGGACCGTCCGCCGCGCCGCGAGCGCAGCGAGCCGCGCGACGAGCGTAGCCGCCGGCGCACGGGTGGCGCGTCGGGTTCGTATGACCGGCCGCACCATCATCGCGCGCAGCCGGTAGACGATTTCTTCCTGAAGCCGTACGAGCCGTCACCGGCTTCGGTGCGCAAGGTCGAGGAAGCAGCGTCCAATGGCGCGTCGCAGAAGGCGGCGCCGAAGCGGCAACTGGCCGCGCTGCTCGGTGGGTTCGGGATGCCGAGGAAAACGCCGTCGTCGTCGTAACGACGGTTGTTTCGAAAGCGCAAGGTTCAACGTGCAACGCGTTGAACGAAAGCCTGGGGCCGCGCTGTGTCACTTCCCCATGCCCCGCGTGCACATCGCGCCTATGCGCGCACGTTCATTTGTCTCGCCCAGGCTGCAATTGCTGCGCTGTAGAACTGCTCAAGCGTCGTAGCCGGCTGGCCTCCCAACTGCAATCCCAGATGCCGTGCCGCCGCGCGTAGCGCTTCGAGCGGCTTGTCGCTGTCGAGCGCGGTTGCGCCGTTCTGCTTGCTCAGTTTCTCGCCGCGTTCGTTCGTGACCACCGGCACATGCAGATACTCGGGCGTGTCGACGCCCAGACAACGCTGCAGATAGATCTGCCGCGCGGTCGACTCCATCAGATCCCCGCCACGCACGATATGGGTGATGCCCGTGTCCGCATCGTCCACGACCACTGCCAGCTGATACGCCCACTGATCGTCCGCGCGACGCAGCACGAAATCGCCGACTTCGGTCGCCAGATTCTGCGTCTGCCGGCCCTGCCAGCGGTCATCGAAGCTGATCGCGGCCGCCTCGCCGTCGGGCACGCGCAGACGCCACGCGCGCGCCGGTTTGCCGTTCAGCCCCGCGCGGCAGGTGCCGGGATAGGCGAGCGTGGTATTGCGCGCATGGGCGTGCAGCAGCGAATCGGCGATTTCCTTGCGTGTGCAGCCGCATGGGTAGACCAGCCCGGCCGCTTTCAACTGATCGAGTGCCTGCTGATAGCGCGTGGTGCGCCGGCTTTGCCAGAGCGGCGGCTCGTCGGCGGACATGCCGAAGCGTTCGAGGGTCGCGAGGATGTCGTCGGCGGCGCCGGGCACCGTGCGCGGTGCGTCGATGTCTTCGATGCGCAGGAGCCATGCGCCGCGATGCGCGCGCGCATCGAGCCAACTGGCAAGCGCGCTGACCAGCGAGCCGAAATGTAGGGGCCCGCTCGGCGACGGCGCGAAGCGTCCGCGATAGCTCATCGCTTGAGGATCGAGTGTGGGCATCGCCCGGCGCGAGCTGCCCGCATGTCTTTCCACATGCCCGAGCCGCCGGCCGCCATCATGCGGCGTGCGCGCCCTTGCCGGCCGGATGGCACGCTGGACACGTTTTGCCCGCCACGTACAGCGGCGATGACTGCTGCTCCGGCGTGACCACCGCGCGGCAACTGAAGCATTGGGCGGTCGCGGTCGGTTCGAGTTGCGGATTCAGCGCGGTGCGATAGTCGAACACGAAGCAGTCGCCGTGATAATGCGCGCCGCCGACTTCCTCGAAGTATTTGAGGATGCCGCCCTCCAGCTGGTACACGTTCTCGACGCCGACTTCCTTCATGTGGATCGCCGCCTTCTCGCAGCGGATGCCGCCGGTGCAGAACGACACCACCGTCTTGCCTTCGAGATCGGCGCGGTGGTTGTCGATCACCTCGGGGAATTCGCTGAACTTCGCGATGCGATAGTCGAGCGCGTTGTCGAAGGTGCCGACGTCGACTTCGAACGCATTGCGCGTATCGAGCATCACGACCGGACGGCCGTCGTCGTCGTGGCCGCGATCGAGCCAGGTCTTCAGCGTGGGCGCGTCGACGAACGGCGCCCGGCCGAGTTCCGGGCGGATCGCCGGCTTTTTCATCGTGATGATTTCACGCTTGAGCTTGACCAGCATGCGCGTGAACGGCTGCTTGTCCGACAGGCTTTCCTTGAATTGCAGAGTCGCGAACTTGCCTTCGAAAAGCGGATCGTGGCGAATATAGTCGATGAACGCGTCGGTGTTCGCGCGCGCGCCCGCGACGAACAGGTTGATGCCTTCCGGCGCGAGCAGCACGGTGCCGCGCAGCTCGAGCGCGTTGCAGCGTTCGGTGACGAGCGGGCGCCAGGCGGCGGTGTCTTCGATGGTCGCGAATTGATACGCGGCGAGATTGACGATACTCATGTGTGTTCAGCGGTAAAGATGGCCGGCGTGGCGGCAGGCGCTATCGCAGGAATGCGCGGGTTGCGCAAACGGGCGCCACGTCGAACAAAGCGAAACCGCCATTATCCCTCAACCCGGCGGTTTGCCCGACCTGGCGGAATGGCTAGCGGATTGCGCTAGCGCAAACTCGTGCCCGTGCGCCCGTCCCGTCGAACCCATCCTGGCCGGATGGCCAACGCGCCTTTTTGGCATGAACACGCCGGAATGGTGGAGTTACAATGTCGCCCATGTCAGATCCCCGCTTCGTTCATCTCCGCCTTCACTCCGAATTCTCGATTGCCGACGGCATCGTGCGTCTCGACGACGTCGTCGAGGCGGCGGCCAAAGACGGTCAGGGTGCGCTCGCACTCACCGATCTCGGCAACGCATTTGGCCTCGTGCGTTTCTACACGGAAGCGCGTGGCAAAGGCGTCAAACCCATTGCCGGCTGCGATGTCTGGATCACCAATCCGGACGACCGCGACAAGCCTTCCCGTCTGCTGCTGCTGGTCAAGGACCGGGGCGGCTATCTGAATCTCTGCGAACTGCTCAGCAAGGCGTCGCTCACGAACCAGTATCGCGGCCGCGCGGAAATCGAAGCCGGCTGGCTCGAGTCCGGGCTGGGCGAAGGGCTGCTTGCGCTGTCGGGCGCGCAGCACGGTGACATCGGCCTTGCGCTCGCGGCCGGCAACGAGGAAGCCGCGAAACGCAACGCACGGCATTGGGCGAAGGTATTTCCGGGCGGCTTCTATGTCGAGTTGCAGCGCTGTGGTCATCCCGGTGGCGAGCAGTACGTGCAGCAGGCGGTCGCACTGGCGGCGTCGCTGAAGCTGCCGGTCGTCGCGACGCATCCGATGCAGTTCATGACGCAGGACGACTTCACCGCGCACGAAGCGCGCGTGTGCATTTCGGAAGGCGACATTCTCGCGAATCCGCGCCGTCCGAAGCGTTTCACGCCCGAGCAGCATTTCCGCACGCAGCAGCAGATGGCCGAGCTGTTCGCGGACATTCCGTCGGCGCTCGCCAACACCGTGGAGATCGCGAAGCGCTGCAATCTGACGCTCGAACTCGGCAAGCCGAAGCTGCCGCTCTTTCCGACGCCCGACGGCATGTCGCTCGACGACTACCTGGTGCAGCTGTCGAAAGAAGGCCTCGAAAAGCGGCTTGAACAGCTCTATCCGGATGATGCCGAGCGTAACGCGCAGCGCGAGACTTACTATCAGCGGCTCGAATTCGAGTGCGGCACGATCATCAAGATGGGCTTTCCGGGCTACTTCCTGATCGTCGCGGACTTTATCAACTGGGCCAAGAACAACGGCGTGCCGGTCGGTCCCGGCCGCGGGTCGGGCGCCGGTTCGCTGGTTGCGTACGCGCTTGGCGTGACCGATCTCGATCCGCTGCGCTACAACCTGCTGTTCGAACGTTTTCTGAATCCGGAGCGGGTATCGATGCCCGACTTCGACATCGACTTCTGCCAGCACGGCCGCGACCGCGTGATCCAGTACGTGAAGGAAAAGTACGGTGCGAACGCGGTGTCGCAGATCGCGACGTTCGGCACGATGGCGGCGAAAGCGGCGGTCCGCGACATCGGCCGCGTACTCGATCTCGGCTATATGTTCACCGACGGCGTGGCGAAGCTGATCCCGTTCAAGCCGGGCAAGCTCGTGACGATCGCCGACGCGATGAAGGAAGAGCCGCTGCTGCAGGAGCGCTTCGACAACGAAGACGAAGTGCATCAGCTGATCGAACTCGCGCAGCGCGTGGAAGGCTTGACGCGTAACGTCGGCATGCACGCGGGCGGGGTGCTGATCGCGCCCGGCAAGCTCACTGACTTCTGCCCGCTCTACACGCAGGGCGACGAGAGCGGTGTCGTGAGCCAGTACGACAAGGACGACGTGGAAGCGGTCGGCCTCGTGAAGTTCGACTTTCTGGGCCTCACCACGCTGACGATCCTCG